>NZ_JAJTMY010000002.1 GCF_021300615.1 Helicobacter anatolicus | reverse complement strand
GATTAGAAGTTAAGAAACATGGGAGATAAAGATGAGAAATTAAAATAAAAGGCTAAATTTCAAACATCTAAATCATGCTTAATTAAATAATGCTAACAAGATTAAACAATACTGAACTCAAATTATCAATCTTTTCTAAACTTGCATACAATCACTTCTTTACTCCTAATGTAGGACGCCATTAGTTATTAATAATCATCTAAAATCTTAGAAAAATAAGTCGATAGCATAGGATTATAAATACATAAATAGTAAAAAATATTTTTTAGTTTTAAATGATTGGGTAGAATTATAAGAAAATAAATAAAGATAGCAGAAGGTTAAAAAGGCATAAAATGAAAAAAACCACTCCTCTAAGATTTCAAAAAGCTGGCTTTTTTGGTAGCTTGAGTCTTGCTATACTAGGATCACTTACTTCAATCACTGCAAAAGATATTACAAGTGATGTCTATAATCTTTACAATATTACAAATGATAGTTCAGATAATTTTTATATAAGATCTACTCGTACTTATAAGGGTGCAAATGGAAGTTTTACACAAAATTATAAAAATGGAAAATTGATTTTTGGAAATACTATTACTTCAAGTGGTACAGGAGAGATTTGGTTTGGTGGAAATGGTTGGAATAGCGGATCAGTGGGGTATATTACTGCAAATTTTAATGCAAAAGATGCTTATCTTACAGGCACACTTGGTGCTGGAAATGCTTGGAGTACTGGCGGTGGTGCGACTTTTAACTTCAACTTCACAAATGAGGCTACCTTGCAAGATTGGAATATACAATTCAATAAAGCAGGTACACAAAATAGCCATCTCACACTTAGTGCAAATAAAATCACTGCAAAAAATTTTAGTGCAAAAGATTCTACTGGTGGAAGCATAAGTTTTATTGCAAATACCTTTGATTTTCATGCAAAAATTTTGCAAGGAAATACCTTTAAATTTGAAAACAAAGAACCTGCAACAAAACAAAATACAGGCAAAGTAACAATTGACAATCTAAGTATTTCCGGAGGGTATTTTTATGCAAATAAACTTAAAGATACACTAAAAATTAGCACAATCAATGCAAGTAACGCAACTTTCAAAACAAAAGATATAGATATTTATGCACTAGATGCAAATAATAATGCGAGTTACATGGGTGAAACAAATGCCACTACAATTACAGGTAATTGGAATATCATAACAAGTGCAGGCACTACACACAATGAAATCACTTTGCAAAATGTGGATACTTTTAATGCAAAAGGTAGCATCACACTACAAACTTGGGGGGCATATAGCACAAAATTTATTGCTACAAATATACATAACCTCAATTTAGAAAGTATCAATCTCAATCTCTATACAGGTGGAGATACAGGTAGCAATACTTTTGATGTGAGTAATGTAAGTCAAAAAGTAAGTATCAATAACCTTACTGCTACGCGTGGAAATATTTATGCCAATACAGATTTTCATATCACAAACCTTGATATAAAAACTGCTGATTTTAATGCCACTACAGATTTCTATGGCAAACAAGACACTACTTACAATATCACAAATCTTAAGATTTTTGGTGGTTGGGGAGCTACCACTAAAGGGTCTGCAGTTTTCCATGCTGGAAAAACTCTCATAATTAATAACGCCACTATTTCTGATTGGTCTACTCTGGATGCAAGCAAAGTATCTACTACGACAATAGACACCCTAAATTCTTCTTATGCCACAATCAAAGCAGGAGCAAGTCTAGAAGTAAAAAATGCTACTTTTAGCAATACTATAAACTTCCTAGAAGCACAGGGAAATGTAAAAATTGACAATATTGTTTTTGATCAAAAAGCAGAACTTCATGTAAAATCTGGCACAGCACTTCAAGCAGAAAAACTCACAATGCAAAATGGAAGTGCTCTTGTTGCACAAGCAAATAATCCAAATAGTAATTTTTCAGGAGATACCACGATCAAAGAAATTACTATTGATAATTCTAGAATCTATGCCAATAATCTCACTACAGAAAAAATCACCATTAAAAATAATGCAACAATTTGGTTGAAAAATGATAATAGCGGACTTTATAAAAATGATGGGGATTTAAATATTGATGATGGATCAAAACTAATTGTATATGGAAACATGGAAAATACTGGTTCTTTAAATTTTGGTCTAAAACCAAGTAATAGTGAACTTATCTATACCACAGGTTATTTTAAATTTAACATGGATGATTCAGAAGAAACCAAAAAATTTACTATTACAAATATTGTTAATGGAGTAGAAAAAACAGAAGAAGTGGAGCTAAGCACTCCAAAATCAAAAATCAATATTTATACAAGCTCTAAAGATCTTATTACAGGGCAAGTTTATACACTCATCAAGGCTGATGGTGGCATACAATTTCTAAAAGATCAAAAAGTTTATACCAATCTTTCAGAAAGCACAGAATATGGAAAGCTTAGTCAAATTTTTGCGCAAAATATTTATTTTTTTGACAAAGACAATAATAATTCTGCTCTTGATGTTAATTTTGTATCCAATACAAACGATAATATTTTAAGCTTTTCTATCCCTACAACAGGCGTTTATGTCGATAGTTCACCATTTATTAAGCCAGGTATTTGGGGATTTGGTGGTAATGCTGTATTTGGTATCATGAATGGTGCTGGAGGATTAGCACAAGACTATACTCTAAGACTTGAACCAAAAAAATCAGATGAAGAAGCTACAAAAGGTAAGGAAGTAATTTATTATCTCAAAGATTATACCTATCACAATAGTGGTAATACTAAAGCAGTATTTCAAATCGATGCTACGGGTTCTAAATTTATCCTAGGTAAAGATCGCGATACTGCAGGACATACTGGAGAAATTTATATAGGAAATGCATTAGCAAGATCTACAATGCATATTAAAGCTGATGATATTTATCTAGGTGGTAAAATTTTCTTAGGAGATGGCGCACTAATTAGTGGACATCTACTCTTAGAAACTACAAACAAAGATTCAAACTTTGTAGGCTCTAATGATAATGATCATGCCTCTGAAATCCATGTAAGAAATCACTCTAGCCTTATTGTTAAAGCCGATAGCTTTGATTATCAAGGAACAATTTTTCTAAATGGTAATGGTACTGCAAGTGATGAAGTCACCATGAAACTAGATTTAAGCGGTAAGAAAAAAATCACTATCAATGACAAACAATATGATAGCTACATTTACAAGCTTGTTGTACGCGATGCTAAAAAGCTTGGTGATTCAGATCAAAGTGGTGGGATTACTGCCAAAAATTTCTATATTTCTACCTTAGAAGTTAAAAAAGGTAATAATACCTACAATGAATTTTTAACAGATATTGGACAAAGTAAAGTAGATAATCTTATTCTAGAATCTGGCACAAGCACTCAAGACCATGCTGTTTTGGTATTTAAAGATAAAGGGGTATTAGAAGCAGATCATGTAGTATTGGGAAGCTATAGTAAAATTGATGCAAGCAATTTAGAACAATTTAAAATTCTACAAGATTTAAGCATGGATAATGCAGAATTTATTTTTTCAAAAAAATCTCAAGAGATAGATATCAAAAAAATCTTAAAATTTGAAAACTCTACCTTAACAACAGGGCATTTTGACTCTTATGGCTTAAGTATCACCCCTAATGCTTCTTTCTATCAAAGTGCAGATGATAAAGATGGCTATGCAACAATAAAAATTACTGGTGAATACAAGGCAATATCAAGTCTAATTCCGCTTATAAATAATTCTCATATCACTTTTAATAAACTCAATGAACTTCAAGCAGAAGTTCTTAGCATTCAAACAATTGGTGCATATGGAAGCAGCATCAATTTAAAAGAAGTTAAAAAAGCCACTATAAATACTATCAATTTAAAACAAAATACCAGTGCAGATACTGCATACCCTACTTTTGATGCTAGGGGTAGCAAGAATCTAGAATTGACAATAAACAATCTCAATGCAACAAATGCATATTTTTACGCAAATAATAGTGGAAATACAACACTCCATCATACAAATATTACAAATACAGAAGCATATTTCAATAATCTAGCAATAGCACAAAATGGGGTTTTTTCCTATGATTCTTCTAGTAAAATTTCTATCAATGGAAATTTTGATCTCAAAGGAGAGTTGCGATTACAATTACAAAGTCAAAATTTAAATCCTATTGAAGTAACAGGGCATGCTAATATCTATGCAAGCAACAATGTCAATTTCTTAAATATTAATAATATTGCTATGCTAAAAGGTGTGCAGATCAATAAAGAATATAATGTTATAAATGCTACAAACGGTATTAATTTTTATATCGATAATCAAAACACCAATAATCACGATGAAGTTTTTTCACATTTTGGATTCTATCAAGACAATATGCGTGTTGATGATGGAGATACAACATTTTTGGCTGATACTTTTGTAATCACAAAAATCCTTACAAATCACTCTATTGGATTTAAAATTGATACAAAAGATAGTTATAAAATCAATCCTTTTGATAAAGAGAGAATCGAGTATTATTTTTTCAAAAAAGGTGGGGAAGATTGGATTTACTCTCTTGCAAATCTTAGCGAAAATGATATTGCTAACCTAAAAGATTTATATGGCATTATGTCAGGACATGATCCAATACTCCAAAACAATCAAGGAAAGCATGAGGATTTAGCAAAAAAGGAATGGTTGGATATAATTTTCAGTCACAATGCAGACTTACAAGATTTGCAAAATTTAATGATTGATAAAAATAATGCAATCTGGGCAAATGATATTATCATAAAAAATAATCTATCTTATTTTCAAGAAATTATTAAAAAAATCAGAGATGCTAGAGAGCAATTAGGTTCTATTAATTCAAAATCTAGTAGTGCTGATGCAGTAAGATTGGCAACTGACACAAATAGAACGAGTCGTCTTGTCAAACTCTCTAGCACTAAAAATCAAAGTACCTTTGCTAAAGTTATTAAAAAACTAGAAAAACAAGCCTTTGCCGATAATGATCTTGACCTTGATCTTGCAGCACTTTATCAGCAAGCTATTCGCGAAGAATATAAAAATAATATTTGGGCCACAGCAATTGGTGCAGCAAACTTTGCAGATGGTAGAAATGGTACGCTCTATGGTATTAATGTTGGTTATGATCGCTATATCAAAAATGTGATTATAGGAGGCTATGCCGCTTATGCCTATAGTACATACTATGGAGATTTATTACAAAATAATGCCCATAACTTCAACACAGGAATTTATACTCGTATTTTTATTGATCATGGAGAATTTGACCTAAATGCTAGTTTCACGGTAGGTTGGAATAATGAATACATCAACTCAAAAGAAATTGTTACAAGACAACTCAATCAAAACTATGACTATAATAGCTATATTAGTAATGTAAATTTTAATTATGGTTATTTATTTTATTTGCAGGAAAAAAGTTTTGTTTTAAAACCACAAATTGGACTCAGTCATTTTTACATCGCCTCTTCAAAAATCAGAGGAGATATAAAAGAGGTATTTTATAAAGATCTTAATGTATCAGTAAATGCGGACGGGAAACAAGCTTTAGCAATAAATCTGGCTCTTGAATCTAGAAAATATCTTAGTGAAACCTCATATTGGTACATCACAGCTGGAGCATCACAAGATTTTTTTGTTTCTTCAAATACAGCAAAAACTATAGATTTTATTGGTGCAAACACACTTGATTATCACAAAAACAACACAAGAAATCTACGCTTTTTACTTAATGTAGGTGGTGAATTTGAAGTATACAAGCAAACCTTTATTAATCTTGGATTAGGTTCTAAAGTTGGGGTTTTTTATAAAGATCTGGGAATTAGTGCTAATGTTGGGGTGAGATATATTTTCTAACCCCAACGTAGGTTTGTATCCAACCTCTAAGCCTTCTCACTTTCCTCAAAGCTAAAAGAATTGATTTTTTAATCTTATTTCTTAATAAAAACTAGAATCCTGAAAAAATTACCTTGATTCCATTTTTAATATTAATAGGGTTTTGTGCATCTGAAATTAAAATAAAACGCACATCTTTTAAAACATTAAAAGCAATATTTGTCATTACCTCTTCTTTTTTTAAAATATCAATAATGTGGAGATTTTTGTCAAAAAATATAATTTTTGGCTTCCAATCTATACTATTTGCAGTGATATTCATATTTCCAGAAATTTCAAAAATTTGCAACCAATACTCCCCACTCACCTCTTTAAGATCTAAACTATCGCCAATTTCAATACTTTTAGCATTGGTAATTTTAGAATCAAGAATATCTACATCATACTCCCATGCCTGCATATTAATTCGTTTAACTTTATTAAAAATAAAGCCTCTTTTGTTCATTTCTTCAATCACAATCAAAGGGTCAATCATATATTCACTTGTAAAACTAAAAATGATCTTAGAAATATTATTTTCATACTCTGCTTTTTTAACCTCAAAATAAGAGTATCCCATCGAAGCTAGGGCATTATTTACACTGCGCAACAAAAAAATTGGACTAGTGTGCGACGAAAAAACAATACTTACATCCTTAGGAGAATTAAATTTTAAACTCATTAGACCATTATTTTTAAGAGTTTCCAAAACCTTCTTGTTATCTAAAACTCCATCTCTAAAAAAGATCTGTTGTTGAGAAAAAAGTTTCTCTATGAAATTTTTATTAATCTTAAAAACTTCATCACCTACAAAATTGCGCACTCTATCAAATAAAAAATCATTTGTAAAACAATTTTGAACAAGCACTATAGCGACAAAAAAAATTCTAAGAATCAAAGAATCTCCTTATTCCTCTCTATGATCTTCTTGTTCTTCTCTACGATCTTCTTCTGTGTTTTTATCTTCTATAGTATTCTCCTCTATATTTTCTTCTTTTTTATTTTCCTCCAAGTTTTCTAAACTACTCTCCTCTTTTTCTTCTTTTATTCCCCCTATACTCTTTTCTTCTTTTTTTTCTATTTTTTTCTCTTCTGAAGTTTCAAACTTCTTTTTAGTAACATTAACTAATTTTGCATAATCTGCATAGCGAATAAAACTAATCTGGCCATTCTCGCAAATAAATCGAATAGAATCGCCTCCTTCATAATCTTTAATCGTGTTTCCATAGCGCATCTTAAAAGATCTATGTCCAAAAACAATAATTGATTTTTGCTGAGGAATCTCAAGACGATAAGGTTCTTTAATGATTCTATCCTGCTTAACATTGGTTTCAAGATTCCACACTTGAAACCAAATCTCTCTTTTTGGCTCGATCATCATTACTCCATCTTCCAAAGAGTTGTAGATACTTTCAGGTTGTTTAGAAGGTGTTGGGGTCACCTTATTTTGCGTGGTTTCTTTTTGATTTGTATTTAATTTTGCATACAATCCCGTCTCTGTAGTTGTGTTAGTGGACATTTCTACAACATTTGTATTATCACCCGTACTTTCATAATCTCCATAAGATACCTTTTCAAACCCAACAAAAAAAACATAAAATAATATCATCAATACTAAAATCACGCTAAGCAATAAAATCCAAATTTTTGAAAGTCCAAAGTTTTTATGATTTTTTCTACGCCTATCGTATTTTTGTTTTTGTGTATCTAGCTCTAATTCCCTAATCTTATAAGTAGAATTTAAAGCGCCATTACTAGTACTATGCTCTAGCATATAAGCATCATATTCTGCTAACCATTGACTTAAATCTACTTGATACTCTCTCTCCAAAATTGGCAAAAACCCCATAACCCAGACTCTTTGTATGCTATCAAAACGCTTTTCTAAAATATTTTCAATCATTCCCATGGATATTTTTGTATCCTGATTGATTTTTTTTGCTCCAATTTCTTTTAGTTTGTCTAATACTTCCATGCTTGTATCCTATCAATTAAAATACCGGCTGCAACCCCAACATTAAGAGAATTAAAACTCCGTTGCATTTTTATTGACAATATTCTATCAAGTTTTGACAAAATATTTGAACTTAAGCCCTGATTTTCACTCCCCAAAAACAATGCCCATTTTTCCTGCCCTTCTTCTATTATCCTTACATCTTCCCCATTCATGTCTGCACCATAAAAAAATATTTTTTCGTTTTTTAATTCATTGATTACATCTAAAACATTTTCTACCACACAAAATGGCAAATGTAAAATTGCTCCCACACTCGTTCGCAAAACTCCTTCAATATTAAATTGTTTAATCCCGCATAAAATTACCCCTTCTATTCCAAGGCAATATGCACTACGCATAATACTTCCAATATTTCCAACATCTGTAATTCCGCATAAAACTAACAACTTTTTATTTTTTTTAACAAGCTTAAAAGAGGTTTCTTCTAAAGGTTTGATTTTCAAAAAATACCCTTGGTGATTCCCATTTTTTGATAGGGCTTGGGCTTTTTTATTATCAATTTTTACAATAGGTTTTTTAAGCCTCGCAAAAGCATGAAATGTATTTTTATCCATCTCTTTAGAAAAATAAACTTCCTGAACAATTTCTGGCATCTGTTGGATAATGTAATAAGTAGTTTGTTTCCCAAAAACAATCATTCTTTTCCTTCTCTTACCATGTTTTGATAGATCTTTTTAGTATCTTCATTTGTAATTTTTGCAATCAATTTTGCCTTAATTTTGGGTGGTAGGGGGAGAGAAGTAATATCACTAAGATTTAAAACTCCTTGCGGTGGTTTTATAGGATTGAGCACCAAAACCCATTCCCCTTGAATATTTTGATTCGGCAAAATCCTAGCAACCTCCCTAGCACTTCCCTTGAAGTATTTTTGATTAAGCTTACTCATCTCTTTAACTGCAAAAACTTCACATTCTTCATCAACTACACAAATATCTAACAAAGATTCTAAAATTCTATGCGGACTTTCATAAAAAATCAAACTAAGCTTTTTTTCCACATTTGCGCAATAGTTAAAAAAAGATTCCAAAACCTTTCTTCTTGTTTGCTGTTTATGTGGCAAAAATCCACCAAATATAAACCCATCATCAATCACCCCACTCAAACAATATGCCAAAATACAAGCATTACTACCTGGCAAAACATCATAAGGAATTTGATTTTCTTGAGCATATCGTACTAATAAAGCTCCTGGATCATTTATACATGGCATACCAGCATCACTTAAAAATACTACATTCTGCTGAAAAAAATCTTTTTTTACCTTCTCTAAAAATTCTTCTTGATTATGAGAATGAAAAGGGAAAAATCTTTTTTCTTCAAAAATTTGTGGAAAATTCTGCACTATAATGGGATTTTTAGAAAGCAAAGAAATAAGTTTTTTAGTTATGCGTGTATCTTCGCACAACACAATTTCACTTCTTGCCAACGCATCAAGCATCCTAAGAGAAACATCATAGAGATTCCCAATAGGGGTTGGCAACAAAGTAATCACGAAATTTATTTCATGTTATATTTTTGCTTAAATCTCTCTACTCTACCTGTAGCATCTGCAATCTTATCACTACCAGTATAAAAAGGATGACAAAAGCTAGAAATATCAATTCTCAACTCACTTTTAGTACTCATTACTTCGATTTCCTTACCGCTAGTAACGCAAGTAACCTTACATGGAACATATTGAGGATGAATGCCTTTTTTCATCGTTTAACCTTTCAAATAAAATTTTTCGCTGATTCTATCATCTTATTGCTTTATTTTTTATTAATCTATGGAATAAAGTCAATTTTTTGTTCGATTTCTGTTTGAATTTCTTGAATAGGAATCTCATAAGTTTGATACATCATTAAAGGCTGATAACCTGTATAAAAAAATATATGTGACACAGGGAGTTTTCCACTAAAAATTCCCCAAGTACTATCAATTGGTATCCATTTATCTTGAAAATATACAAGATTCCAAGCATGATATTCAAATTTTTGCTTCACAGGATTAAAACCCACTCCTGTTACAAAAATACTAGGCACACTAATACTTTGCATAATATCATTATAAAGCTGTGCATAATGCTCACAAACCCCGCGTTTAAGTGATAATATTTGTTCACTATTCATATGCTTACTCACCAAAGTTTCATCATATTTCAAAGTATTATACACCCATTGTCCAATCGCCACATAAAAAGGAATATTAGGATTTTTTGCGATAATTTTTTCTGCAAGTTTTTTTAAGGTTTTATTTTCTTTTTCTTGCAAATATCGCTCTGGTTTTAAATGTTTGTAAGAATTAGCGCTATAAATAGAATTTGTGATTCTAGCATTTAATTCTGCCAAAAATCCCTGTGTCCTCTCACCATTAAATAAAAAAGAAGTATTATTGATATTTTGAATAATTTGAGTATTTTTTCTATTTGTACTCAACTCCATTTTTTTAACTTTAATATCACCATCTTTAAAATATTTCGGTAGTAATACATTAATACTTTCAATGCTCTGGTTTGTATAGATTCGATTTTTAATATTAATATTCCAATTTGCTTCTTTAAGGCTTAGCCAAAAATACTCCATCAAAGGTTTTTTATCAAGCAGTCCTTCAAAAATATATTGCTCTCCTTTTTTATAAAACAAAGGATTTTGGGAGAATATTTCCCAATTTTTATCCACTTCCACAATGACTTTTGCATTAACTTTCTTTCGCAAATTAGGCAAGGCAATAGGCTGGATTTGTAAAAATTTTTGCTTATTTAGAGTTTTATAAGAAATATTAATTTCTAAAACTTCATTTTTTTTTACATCAAAAATTGTAAAAAACACGCGATTATTTTTAAGATAGACTTTATAAAATTTTTTCTTAACACTAAATTGCAGGGGATGGATTTGTTGTGTATCAACGACAGGAAAATTCCATTGAAATTGTTTGGAATTATATGTTGATTTTAAAAAAATCGTATTTTTAACATTTTTCTGCACATTTCCTAAAATTATATGAGAATTTAGACTAACAATCTCATAAGAAAATGCCACAGCAAATGCAAGAAAAAATAAAAGCTTTTTCATAATCTTTTTTCTAAAAACGATTGGATATATAAATCATTAGATTTAAAAAAATTTTCTTTTTTTCCATAGAATACAACATCTCCATGCCTTAGCATCATTACACGATCACAAAAACTCTCTACAATATCCAAATCATGGGTAAGCATAATATATGAAGTTTTATACTCTTTTTGCATATCTAAAAGCAATTCCAAAATCTTTTTTTGTGTATTTTTATCTAATGCTGAAGTAGGTTCATCTAAAATCAATACCCTAGGTCGCACAAGCAAAACTCTTGCGATTGCTATTCTTTGATTTTGTCCTCCACTTAATTCATGAGGATACATAGATAACACTCTATTATCCAACCCCACTTCATTCAAAAGTTCCTCATAATCTCGTTTAAAATTAGAAAGTTGAGTAGCTTCTTTTAAAATCTCTACAATCCTCCATCTAGGATTTAACGATGCATAGGGATTTTGCAATACAATCTGCACTTTCTTATAAAACTCCACTCCACGCAATACTTTGCCTTGAAACTTTTTTAATCCACTAGATTCTAAAAGCTCCATAATCCCCAATGCAAAACTTGTTTTTCCACTACCTGATTCCCCAATAATCCCAATATTTTCATTTTCATACAATAAAAAATCCAAAGGTTTCAGCAAGGTTTTATTTTTTTGTGAAAAAAAACTATTTTTTTTCACAAAAACACTAAAATTTTGCAAACTCAAAAGTTCTTTTTCATGAACTACTAATTGTTTCTTTGGCAATTGCAATGCCTCAAGCAAAGTTTTTGTATAAGAATGCTTTGGCAATTGAAAAAGTAAAGATGTTTCTTGAAACTCCAATATTTTCCCCTCCTGCATCACACAAATTTTAGAAACATAATGCTTTACTATATTCAAATCATGTGTAATCAACAAAGTAGTAATATTTTTTTTTCGGCATTCTTGGAATAAAAAATCTAAAATCTGTTTTTGAACGCTAGGATCTAGTGCTGTGGTCGGCTCATCAAGAATCAAAAACTTTGGCTCTTTAAGCAAGTTCATCACAACCAACACCCTTTGATTCTGCCCCCCACTTAATTCATGAGGATAGCGCTCACAAACCTCAAAATCTAAATTTGCAGATTCTAAATGAAATTGAATTTGTTTTTCTCTTTCTTTAACTGTGAGTTTTGGAAATGCTAAAGAAAGACTTTCATGTAACTGGGCACCAATTTTATGTAATGGATTTAATGCATTTAAGGGATTTTGTGGTATATAGCCAAGATCTTTTTGTCGCATTATCCTTAATTCTTTTTCATGCATTTTTAAAAGATTAGAATCTTCTAAAAAAATCTCTCCAGAAACCTTACAATCCATAAAAGTATGCAAGCCAAGAATAATACTTGAAAGTAAACTTTTGCCACTTCCAGATTCTCCAACTAAGCCAATATGCTGACCTTTTTCTATACAAAAATTAATATCATGCAAACAAAATCCACCAATAATTTTTGCATTTAATTTATTAATCTTTAGCATTTTTACCTACTTTTAGCATGAAAAGCATCTCTTACCCCCTCACCTATAAAAACCAAAACCCCAAGAAGTAAAGATGTAGCAAAAAAACCTACAATCGCCAAAAAAGGATCGGAGATATTATTTTTTCCTTGTTGTAATAACTCCCCTAATGATGCACTCCCCACAGGCATGCCAAATCCCAAAAAATCTAGACTCACAAGTGTTGCAATACTTCCAGATGCAATAAAAGGGATATAAGTAATTGTTGCTACCATCGCATTTGGCAATAAATGCTTAAATATAATTTGAAAATCTCTAGCTCCTAGTACACGTGCAATTTTAATATACTCCATATTTCTATTGCGTAAAAATTCCGCACGCACCACACCAACCAAACTCATCCAACTAAACAAAAGTACAATAGCTAAAATCCACCAAAAACTTGGTGCTACAAAACTTGACAAAATAATAATCAAAAATAAAAGTGGCACACCACTCCAAATCTCTACAAAACGCTGCCCTAAAAGATCGATTTTTCCACCATAAAATCCTTGTAGTGCCCCTACACTAACCCCTATTACAACACTAAAAAAAGATAGTAAGATACCAAACCAAAGAGAAATTCTATAAGCATAAAGCAATCTTGCCAAAACATCTCTTGCTTGATCATCTACACCTAAAAGATGATTCTTACTCCATATTACAGGTGCAGGAGTTTCCAAATCTTCTATAATTGTATCGTAGCTATAGGGGATTAAAGGCCACACTATAAATGCATCTTTTAACAAAGAAAGAACTTCAGGATCTTTATATCTTGCTTCAGTCTCAAAATCCCCACCAAAAACTTTTTCAGAATACTTAATAAATATAGGAAAATAAAATTTAGAATCTTTTGCAATAAATATAGGCTTATCATTAGCTATAAAATTTGCAAAACTAGAGATCACAAGCAAAAAGATAAAAATCCATAAAGAATAGTAAGCACGTCTATTATTTTTAAAAATCCGCCATCTTCTTGCCAATAAACTCTGCATTTTCAAAACCCCCTAAAGCCTAAAACCTTAGGGGAAAAATATTACGCTGGAATAATAGAAACTTTTTTTCTATCTTTTGTTTTTTGTTGGAATTTTACAATCCCATCAACCAAAGCAAAAATAGTATGATCCTTGCCCATACCTACATTTTCACCTGGATGTACTTTTGTTCCTCTTTGTCTTACAATAATATTCCCTGCACGAACGAATTGAGAACCAAACTTTTTTACACCTAAGCGTCTACCTGCAGAATCTCTATTATTCTGGGTACTACCCTGACCTTTCTTGTGTGCCATATCTTAACTCCTTAACCTACTATCTTTAGAATACGAACTCTAGTGAAATCTCGTCTAAAGCCTCTTTTTGTCTTACTATCTTTTCTTCTTCTTTTTTTGAAAGTAATAACTTTCTTTCCTCTACCCTCATTAATTACTTCTGCTTCAATTTTAGCACCCTTTACAAAAGGTGCTCCTATTTTTATGTCACTATCAGAACAAATCATCAAGATTTCTTCAAAAGTAATTTTTGACTTTGGCTCAAGGCTCATTTTATCAAGAAGAACAATACTGTTTTCTTGGACCTTGTATTGTTTGCCTCCATTCTTAAATACCGCATACATAAGCTTTTCCTTAGAAATAAGTTAAATTTGCGACGCAAAAAGCGTAACAATTTTTAATTATACCATAAAATGTATTACAAAGTACCAATTAGTCAATTTTTGCAATACATTCAATCTCAACTAATGCATTTTTTGGCAATGTTTTTACTGCGATTGTGCTACGTGCTGGCTTATGGCTACCAAAAAATTCTGCATAAACTTCATTAAATGCAGCAAAATCTTCCATATTTGCTAAAAAAACTGTAGTCTTAATTACATTTGCAGAATGCGTATTTGCTGCCCTAAAAACAGCATCTAAATTTTTTAAAACTTGTTTGGTTTGCGTCTTAATATCACCATCTACAAAATTCCCTTCTGCATCTAATGGAATCTGTCCTGATGTGTAAAGCATATTATCACTAACAATTGCTTGAGAATAAGGTCCTATTGCCTGAGGCGCTTGTTGTGTTGCTATAATTTTCATCTCAATACTCCTTGTTTTTTAATAAAGAATTATTATACAACAAAGCTTCATTTTTTTTCAAAATACTTTAATTTTGTCGATATTTCATAACAAGTTTCCAAGATTATAAAAGATAAATTTTTGGAACTATTTTTGCTTATTAAATATTAAAATTTTTGAGGTTTGGATTATGAGAGTTACTTTTGGCACAAAATACAACCAAATGAATTATCATCAAAATGTCTTACAGAATAAACTCAATGATGCAAACAATAAAATTGCCTCTGGCTTAAAAATCAAATATGGTTATCAAGATAGTAGTGTTTATAACCAGGATCTAAAACTTGATTACGATTCAACAACATTAGCACAAGGGATTGATACTGCAAAGATTGCACAAAACAAAACACTTAATACAGACAAAACACTTGCAGAAATATCAAACACTCTGACGCAATTTAAAAATAAAATGTTACAAGCTGCAAACAACGGGCACTCTGAAACCTCAAGAAGAGCTATAGCGCTTGATTTAAAAGCAATGAAAAATCATATCATTAATATAGCAAATACCTCTATTGGCGGGCAATATATTTTCGGTGGAAGTAAAGTTGATAGACCTCCTTTTGATAGTAGTGGCAAATACCATGGAAATAACGAAATACTCTCCACTCTTGTAAGTTCCAATAATCTTGTTCCTTATAATATTACAGGGGAACAATTATTTTTAGGAACAGATTCTGATAAAAACCGTATCATTACAACAAATATTAAACTACTAAACCAAAGAAAACTCCATCCAAATATCATGGATGCGATTGATAAAGCAAAAAATCCCGAGGAAACTTATATTACCGAGAATGATTTTTTAAGAGATTTAATAGGTGATAATGATGACAATCCTGCAAATGATGGAAAAGAGTTTTTTTATTTACGCGGTGTGGGACCAAATGGAAAAGCATTTAAAACAAAATTTGCACTAGAAAAAGGTTATGTAAACTCAAATAATGCTACAAAAGTGGAAGATTTGCTTATAAAAATCGGGGAAGCATATGGAAATACTTCTCAAAATAAAGTTGTTGATGTGAGTTTAAGTAGCTGGGGGCAAATACAAATAAAAGATCTAAATCCAGGGAGTTCTAGTATACAGTTCCACATGATCTCCAGCAATAAAGATGTTGATGATATCAATGAACTTTATACAGAAGGTACTAGAATTACAACATTTAGCAAAAGTCCATTTTTAGCTCAAAAAACACTAGATACCATAGAAACCTCTCAAAATATTTATCAAAAATGGAAAACTGACTTACCCACACCTTTTATTACAAAAGATAATCTTGCAGCAGACAAGCAAACTGCTCTAAAAGATATTTTTGATCCTAGTGTTTCCTATATTACATTAAAAAATCTTGCATCTGAAGAAGAAAAAGAACACAGAATTGACATTGCAGGAAAAGATATTAGTGATTTGATGCGTCTAGTCAAGGAGTTTTATGGATCTAATATCAGCATGGAAATTACAAATGGCAAAGTAAGTTTTGTAGATTATGAAGCTAAGAAAAATAATTCTCCCTCTTCATTTTCTCTAGCTATAAGTTCTTATAATGAAGAAGGACAAAAAGTCAAGGGGATAGCGGCTAACTATGAAGCAGAATACGATGGTACTTCTTTTGAAAATCAAGGTTCAAAACTTATCGGAAATGTCTCACAAACCCTGCCTTTTCTCAATGGCCTTGCCTCAAATAGCACAAAATTATCAGAAGTAAGTAATAGTGATTTAAATGGGCAGCTTTTTAATCTACAAGTATTAGATATTAACAAACATCCTGTAAATGCACAAATTTCTTTGGGTGAAAAATCCTATTTGATTTTGCCAAATAAAAATCCTCAAGCAGAACCCTATAAAATTCCACTCTATAATCCTGAATCGGATCCAAATCCAAGCATTACAAAAGCAAATAATGTAACGTATAGACAACTTATGGACGCAATGGAAATTGCACTAAGCTATAGTAATCAAGATTCTAAAACACTAGAACTTGCCTCCCAAGAGCCTATTAGCCAAGAAGGAAAGAATGCTTATGAAACTTTAGTACAAAAAGCACATGGTAGCGTAGAGGTTAATTTTGATGAGCAAAGCAGGATTAATGTTCAAGACAAAACTACATCAAGAACAAATATGCAAGTTATTTTTTCTAATAGTTTAAGCAATGATTTCTCTCTCAATGGTATCAAGAATGCGACAGGACTTATTACGCTAAATGCAAATAATGCTCTAACAATTGATCAGCCAAAAGTAAATTTCTTTGAACAAGTTGATGCAATGATTAATGCAGTCGATAAAGATATCTATCGCCCCGGCCATACAGATCAATATAACCCTGATATGAGAAATATAGGAATCCAAAATGGTATCACAGCATTAGATCATTTAATTGACCATATAGAAAAAATGATTATCCTTAATGGAACACATGGAAAAACTTTTGAAAATATTATTCAAAGAAATGAAATGCTAAAAACCCAAGTAGATACTATAAAAGGTGAAAATATAGGTATTGATATTGCAGAAACATATAATAAATTTGCAAATCTTAACAACAACTACAACGCAGTCTTGTCATCCACAAACAAGATTAACCAGATGTCTTTGGTTAACTACCTCTAATCTTCTTCTAAAAAGAAGTTATAACTTAACTTTTATCAATATCTTATCATTCCATAGTGCGAACAATCAAACTAGAAGGAAGCCTAAAATATTCCACCCATTTTTTCTCTGCTTCTCTATGCTCCCCCTGATCTTTTTCGTGATCATATCCCTGTAAATGCAAAATGCCATGAATAAAAAGTAGTGCAACCTCTTCTTCCAGTGTATGCCCATATTTGATTGCCATTTTCTCTGCAATAGGAATACATATCACAATACTTCCTAGTAAAAAATCAATAACCCCCATATCATCTAAAGGGAAGCTCAAAACATCTGTGGGTTTATTTTGATTACGATACAATCTATTAATTTCTTGAATAGTTTTTTCATCTACAAAAAGAAGCTCAATATTTTTTTGTTGCCCTACAACCAAAGCAATTTTTTCTAGTTTTTCTAAATTTGAAAGTTTTACTAAAGTCTGATTGTCAATATCTAACATTAAAATTGCATCATGTCTTGCATGTGATAAAGATTATTTTTTTGTCTAACAAGCCAGATACTTGCATCAACAGCACCCTTTGCAAAGGTTAAGCGTGAAGTGGCATTATGTGTAAATTCAAGATATTCACCATCTGCATAAAACCCAACTGTATGACGTCCTACAACATCGCCACCTCTAAGACTAATTACACCAATTTCATCTTTTGTTCTTGCACCAATATTTCCATCTCTACCACTAACACGCACTTTAGATAGATCCAGATTTCTAGACTTTGCACAAGTTTCTGCAAGAGTAAGTGCGGTACCACTTGGTGCGTCTTTTTTATTATGATGATGAATTTCACAAATTTCGATATCTGATTCCTTAAAATTTATTGCAACTTTTTTGAGAACTGCATTTAAAATTGCAACCCCCTTAGACATATTTGTTGCATAAAGAACGGGGGTTTTTTTAGCCAGTTCCTCCATCAAACTAAACACCTCTGATTGCAAACCTGTCGTACCACATACAAGAGGCAATGGAGAAACTAACAAATGATTTAAAAGTTGTTGTGTTGCTTCGGGTAAAGAAAAATCAATAATTACATCACATGCTTTGATAAATTCTTGATAATCATTTGTAACCAAACAACCAGATGGTAATGCCACATCAATTTTATTTCTCACAAATACTGTGCTTAATTTACATTCTTGATGCTGACTTAAAATTTCAACCAACAACCTTCCAATTCTACCATTTGCGCCAAAAACCCCTACTTTCAAGTCTCAATTCCTTTTTATTTATGAGAATCTAAATAAGCTATAGCTTGCAATGCTGCAGTAGCACCATCTCCTGCAGCACATACTACCTGCTTAGGAGCTTGAATTCTCAAATCTCCCGCAGCAAATAATCCAGCTACATTAGTTTTCATTGAAAGGTCCACTACAATGCTTCCAAACTCATCTACCTCACAAAGCATACTACCATCTTCTTGTTTTAACACCTGATTATTTACTTCATAGCCCACAAAAATAAATATACCGGGAACATCTAATTGACGTGTCTCTCCTGTTTCAATATTTTTAACCATCACGCCAGTAACTCCCATATTATCTCCCAAAATTTCATCTACAACATAAGGAGTAAGGAATTCAATTTTTTCATTATTCTTTGCATGCTCGACAGTTACAGGTGCTGCCCTAAAAGTATCTCTTCTATGAATCAAATAAACTTTTTTACACATTTTAGTAAGATAGATTGCTTCTTCCAATGCAGTATCACCACCACCTAAAACCACAACTTCTTTATTTTTATAAAAAAATCCATCACAAGTTGCACAAGTACTTACACCTTTACCCCAGAATACATCCTCACCCTTAATTCCTGTTTTTTTAGGACGACCACCAGTAGCTAAAATTACACTTTTTGCTTGCATTTCCTTACCATCATTTTGCTTAATCACAAAATAATTATCTTTTTTTTCTATACGCTCCACCTGCGTCATTTCGTGTTTTAATCCAAAACGAAAGCATTGCTCTTGCCAAGGTTGCATAAAATCTAATCCGCTTAATATTTCCTTAACACCGGGATAATTTTCAATTTCACTACTTCCTGTAATTTGTCCACCAGGCATACCTTTTTCAAACAAAACTACATTCTTTACACCACCACGAGTAGCGTATAACCCTGCGGAAAGTCCAGCTGGACCACCACCAATAATTGCTAAATCTATCATAATAATTCCTTTTTAATAATTCTTACACATAATGGTATTACGGAAATACTAATCATTAGCCACTTAAAAAATGGCTAATTTACTCTCACTTATGCAATCGCATCAATCTTTTTCATGATTTCTTGTTTTGAAGTTGCACCCACCATTTGATCAACCACTTGACCATCTTTCATAAATAAAATTGTAGGAATACTTCTAATACCAAATTTCGCAGACAACTCATCTTGCTCATCTGTATTTACCTTACAAATTGCAGCTTTTCCTTCATATTCATTAGCTAGCTCATCAATCACAGGTGCAAGCATTCTACAAGGTCCACACCAAGGTGCCCAAAAATCTACTACTGCGATTCCTTCTTTTGTAACAGAATCAAAATTCTCTGAAGTTAATTCAATATATTGTCCCATAATTTACTCCTTAATTTTTAATCTCTTGGATTAAAAAAATTATACATAATTTTTTTAATCAAAAAGTAATATTCTCTATAAATGAAATCGAACCGTCTTCGATACAAATCGCATCAATACAATAAGGTAAATCTAATGAGTTTAATAAAATATAATACTTGATTGTTTTTAGAATTCTCTCTATTTTTTTAGCAGTAATTGCATAAATAGGATTAAAATTTACACCGCTTTTCACTTCAACAAAATGCACGATATTATCTTTTAAAGCAATAATGTCTATCTCCCCATATTTAGAAAAAAAGTTATATTCAATAATCTCAAACCCCCTCTGCCTTAAAAAATCTCCTGCCTTTTTTTCTGCTATTATGCCTTTTTCCCTACTCATTATATTCCTTGATAAGAATCTCATTTTTCTCATCAATCAAACTCAAATATAACTCATATTGCTTCAAAATATCTACAATTACTTCCTCTTTCGTCATATACTGAATATCATATCCCATTCTACTATCACCAAAAAATGTAATTGGTTCAAAAACATATTTTTTTGAAAGATTGGGAAGTTTTTCATCTTCTAGTAATACATCTGACACACGCCTCTTAACAACTTCTACACCATATAAAAAATCCCTTGCCAAAGCTTTTTCCACAATAAGCGCAATGGTAATTTTTTTATCATTTTTCTCTTGAATATAAGCCACAAGACCCTGCTGCACAAAAGAATCTTTTATCTCCTCCATAGCTGGTCTTATTACTTTTTCTATAAAATTCTTCATATCTCCAATTTGCGGTTGCTTGAGTATTTGTTGCAATCTTTTTTTCCAATGCATTCCTGACCAATAAATACTAGATTCTGTAAACCCTTGACTAAAATATCTCTCATCAACAATCAACCCCCTCAATAAACTAAAACATGCCAATACCAAAAATAAAGCAAAAGGCAATGCTGCAATCATCATTGCATTTAAAATTGCATCCAATCCTCCAGAATAAAGCAAACCACTTGCCAATAAAATTAACACTCCTCCCCAAAGTATGCTCTGCCATTTATACTCTTTTTGCTTCCCACAACTTGCCAAAGAATTTAAAACAAAGATACCACTATCTGCTGATGTAATAAAGAAAAGTACGAGAACAATCAGTGCAATAATAGTGCTAAGCGTAGAAAAGGGGAAATGATCCAAAAATACAAATATTAACTTCTCTGGCTGCACTCCTGTACTCAAAGGAATATCTAAGTCTAAAGCACTATTTCCAAAAACGCTAAACCAAAGAATATTAAAAGTAGTAGGCACAAGTAAAACGCCAAAAATAAATTCCCTAATTGTTCGACCTCTTGATATTTTTGCAATAAAAAATCCAACAAATGGCGCCCAGCTTATCCACCAAGCCCAATAAAAAATCGTCCAAGATTTAAACCAATCTAAATAACCCTCTTGATAAACATAGGTATTAAAACTTAAACTAACTAAATTAGATAGATAATTACCAATATTTGCAGTAAAACTTGCCAATAAATGATTAGTATCTCCATTAAACAACACAAAAAGCATTAAACATAATGCCAAAAGCAAATTTAATTCACTTAAAAATTTTAAGCCTTTTTTCAAACCACTAATTGCAGATATTGTAGATAAAACAACAACGCAAATAATAATAATTTCTTGTTGTACAAACCCACTTTCATTTAGCCAACCAATTTTTATTAATCCAGCATTAAGTTGAGAGGCACTAAAACCAAGAGTGGTACTAATTCCAAAAATTGTGACAATAAGAGCAAGAACATCAATCAAATGCCCCCAAAAGCCAAAAATCTTTTCTTTTAAAAAAGGATAAAACGCACTACGTAGACTTAGTGGTGCGTTATATCTAAAACCAAAATACGCCATTGCAAGTGCAGTAACACCATAAATAGACCAAGGGTGCACACCCCAATGAAAAAGCGAATGGAGAATTGCCTCCTGTTTATCTGCCTCAAGCTTAAATTTATGTATCAAAGGCTCACTTACACCAAAATACATTAACCCAACACCCATACCAGTGGCAAATAACATAGAAAGCCAAGAAACAAAAGAAAAAGCTGGTCGCTCATTTTGAGAACCTAGCTTTATATCCCCAAACTTTGAAAGCGCTAGGAGCACCATAAAACCAACAAAAAAACTTACACCTAAAACATAAAACCAAGAAAAACGCGCAAAAGTAAAATCTTTAATCTTTTGCAAAAACAAATTTGTAGCCTCAGGATAACTAATTCCCGCTAAAGCCAAAATTACAATCAATAAAATACTAGGAAAAAAAACTGCTGGTAAAAAACTACTTGGAATTTTCATTTACAACCCTCTTTATTTTTATTTTAATATAAGTAAAAAAAATTAATAAGTCCGCATCTTTAAAGATCCAATATTTTGAAATAAAACAAAACAATAGATCCCTAATATTTTGAAGGCTAATTAATATTTTTTTTAAAAAAATAAAATTGCTTTAGTAATATTTTATCAGTTTCAGGTAAAAAATATATTGCAGAATCTAAATGATAGAGTTTTGAATAAAGTTTTATACAAAATAGAATTAAAAAGAAAAAAACAAAAAGATGGATAAAGTTCTATGATTTTTAATATTTTAAGTAATGTAATACAAAACAAACAAGGCATTAATACAAATTAAAGATATTTTAAAAATCACTTTTAAATCAAAAAATAAAACTAAGAAATATGATAAAAATCAATAATTTAAAGAGACATTACCAA
The DNA here is from genome assembly GCF_021300615.1 of Helicobacter anatolicus. Taxonomy (NCBI): domain Bacteria; kingdom Pseudomonadati; phylum Campylobacterota; class Epsilonproteobacteria; order Campylobacterales; family Helicobacteraceae; genus Helicobacter; species Helicobacter anatolicus. Next base: position 323,553 of record NZ_JAJTMY010000002.1, on the reverse strand, counting down.
ACAAATAACTTATTAAAACCCAATAATCACACAACCTCCTCAAAAGGAGGTAAAGAAATTAAGAAATCTTTTTGCGGATAATTAAAACGGCAACAAATGAAATACATGCAACACAGGTTAACCAGATTCCAGGAATTGCACGATTTTGCGTAACCTCAATTAAAAAAGTGGAGACTGCTGGCGTAAGTCCACCAAAAACCGCCACAGCTACAGAATAAGAGAATGAGAAGCCCATTGCCTTTACAGAAGATGGCATAATCTCTGACAAAGTTACTGTCATGGTGCCATTCCATACACCGTAAACAAGACTTAAGGCTAGTTCTACAAGAATTAAATTTGTAAAACTAATATTATTTGTAAGATAAATAAGCAAAGGATATGAAATAAATATCCCTAGCAATGAAGCAGTAAATAAGACTTTTTTTCTCCCAATACGATCGCTCATATAACCAGATACAAGAAGCCAAAATAAATTACTAAGAGAAATAATCACTGTAACTCCAAAACTCTCTATTCTTGAAAAATTTAAAACTTCTTTTGCATAAGTAGGAGTATAGACAGAAATAAAATAATAAAATACTGTTGTAGTCATAACCAACATAATTCCAACAATAATAGTTCCAAAATTTTGAAAAACATTTTTTAATAACGCACCAAAAGTTTTTTTAATTTGATGTGCTTGATTTTTAGCAAACTCTGGTGTCTCTTCAAGAGTTCTACGAATATAAAAAATAAATGGTATAACCAGACAGCCAATAAAAAATGGTATTCTCCAACCCCAACTCTCCATCATCGCGTCACTAAAATAATAATGTAAAATAACACCAATACCAGTAGCAAACGCTGTTGCAATTTGTTGACTTCCACTTTGCCAAGCAACAAAAAATCCTTTTAACCCTTTTGGCGCAATCTCTGAAAGATATATACTCACTCCTCCAAGTTCTGCTCCTGCACTAAATCCTTGTATCAATCTTCCAATCAAAACAATAATTGGTGCAATAATGCCAATCTGCTCATAACTAGGACAAAAGGCAATACTAATAGTTCCAATAGACATTAATCCTAGAGTCATAATAAGCCCTTTTTTTCTCCCAAATTTGTCAATATATCCACCAAGCACAATTGCTCCAATAGGACGCATAAAAGCCCCTGCTGCAAAAACACCAAAAGCATAAACAATAGAGATAAAATGATTTTCATTAGGAAAAAATACTTTAGCAATTATAGAAGCATAAAGTCCAAAAATCATATAATCATACATTTCTAAAAAATTACCGCTACCAACTTGAAAAATTTGTTTTGCATATTTTATAAAGTTTTTCATTTCTTCTCCAATAGATAATTCCTCAATAGTATCAATTTTTATTATAAAAAAGAAAAAAATATTTTATTAATTATAATTATTTTTTATCTTGAGTTAAAAAGTTACATTTAAAATTATATTTATAATTAAATACGTTACTATAATTCCTTATATACTTGCTAAAAATAAAAAAAAACATGGGCCAATTACCACAAACCTTAATATTTATTAAAAATAATAAAGATGTAAATATATAGATTTTTATTATTCTTTATTTTTTACAAGACCAAGAAAATGTAAAGATTTTTAAGATTTTCATATAAGCGCTATCTTTAGTGCTTACACAAGTGCAAATAAAATCAAAATAAATTCTACTAAATATTTTTTATTTCTTCCTAGCTTTAAAAATTCACTGTGATTGTTAATTATTTGTAATTTTTTGAGTTTAAAAATAGTTTTTTGTTTTAGAAATCAAGATAAAAATTATCATTTTTTCTTTTTTTGCCTACTTTTTGCTTAATACACATACAAGGAAAATAAAATAATACCACCCCTTCCTAAAGACCTTAAGCATACAGCAAACATCAATTATTAATAAAAATTACTTAAAATCTTCAATTCTTATAAAAAACGATTCCTCAACAATAAACTCCTGCTGATCAATTTTCTGCAGAGCAAGAACTATATCTGCTTCCAAACTAATATGAGTAATAATACACAATCTAACAATCTCATCTTTTGCCTGCTTTTGTAAAAACATCTCAACAGAAATATTATTCTCGCTCAAAATTCCCGCAATTTTTGTCAAAACCCCTACACGATCAAAAGCACTCATTCTTAAATAATAACGACTTTGAATACAACCTTTGTCCCTAAGCTTCAAAGAAAAATGATCTTTTTCAAAGCCAAGCATTGCAGAATTTTTACCTCTAGCAATCTCAATTAAATCACTAATCACAGCACTAGCAGTTGCATCTCCCCCCGCACCAGCACCATAATACAATGTTTCACCTACACAATCTCCAATTACACTAATAGCATTCATTACCCCATCTACTTTTGCAAGCATTTTATTTTCATCAATGAGAACAGGGTGTACTCTCAACTCCACTTCATTATGAACTTTTTTTGCAATTCCCAAAAGTTTGATCACAAATCCAAAATCTTGTGCAAAAACAATATCATCTCCGTGAATTTTCGTAATTCCTTCAATAATAATCTCTTCTGGTTTTGCATTGATACCATACGCCAAAGATGCAAGTATTAAAAGCTTATGTCCTGCATCTTGACCATTAATATCCAAACTAGGATCTGCTTCAGCATATCCTAGATTCTGTGCACTCTTTAGCGCAGCTTCAAAACTAATTTTTTGTTGACTCATTTGTGAAAGAATATAGTTACTCGTACCATTTAAAATCCCTCGCAAAGAAAGAATATGATTTGCGCTTAATCCATCTTTAAGAGCCTTAATAATAGGGATACCTCCACATACACTTGCCTCAAAACCAATAAAGTTATCTTTTGCAATCTGTTCAAGCTCATAGCGATAATAAGCAAGCATTGCTTTATTTGCAGTTACCAAACTCTTATTACTTTTTAAAACCTTTTTAGCAATTCTATACGCATCATCAACACCACCCATTAATTCCACAACAATTTGCACATTAGGATCATTAATCAATGCATCTTCATCAGTATCCAGAGATAAAACTACATCACGAGCTTTAGAGATATTCTTAACCACTCCTCTTTTGACTACAAGTTTTGCACCAATTCTTGCACTAATAATCTCTTCATTTTCTCGTAAAATCTTTACAACACTACTTCCTACGACACCCACCCCAATAATGCCTACTCCAATCTCTTTCACTTTACCTACCTTTAGTTTTTATTAAAATGAATGCGTGGATCCACCACAACATATAAAATATCACTAATCAGACTTGCAAGCAACCCAAGCAATGTAAAAATATACAATGTCCCAAATACAACAGGATAATCACGATGTAATAGGCTATCATACCCTAAAAGTCCTAATCCATCAAGACTAAACAATATCTCAATTAATAAAGATCCCGAAAAAAACATTCCTAAAAATACCACCGGAAATGAAGAAATTACAAGCAACATCGCATTTCTAAAAATATGTTTATATAAAATTTTTTGCTCCCCAACACCCTTAATTCTTAAATAAGTTACATAATATTTCTGCATCTCATCTAAAAAAGAATTTTTCACTAATAAAACCAATGTTGCAAATCCTCCAATACTAAGACATGTAACCGGTAAAACTAAATGCCATAAATAATCTTTTATTTTTCCCCAAGTACTTAACTCTGCAAAATTATCACTTACCAAGCCCCTTAAAGGGAAAAGATCCCAATAATTTCCACTAGCAAATAATACAATCAGCAAGATTCCAAATAAAAACACAGGAATAGCATTTGCAAAAATAATCAAAACACTACTTAAAATATCCCATCTACCACCATCTCTATATGCCTTAAAAATCCCCAAAGGAATCCCTAAAAGATAAACAATCAATGTGCTAAAAACCCCAAGACTTATAGAGACAGGCATTTTTTCCTTAATAAGATCAATTACACTAATTTGACGATAATAACTTCTACCAAAATCAAATTGCAAATAATTTTTAAGCATTAAAACATAACGCTCTAAAATAGGCTTATCAAACCCATACATTTTTTTAATCTCTTCTAAAGCTTCTGCATCAACTCCACTAGCACCACGATAAGCACCAATTTTTGCACTAGAATTATGTACTTCTGTTTGATTTTGCAAAGAATCAATTTTATTTATCATTTGCTCAACCGGCCCTCCAGGAGAAAGTTGAATAATAAAAAAATTAATACTTAAGATTCCAAAAAGTGTGGGGAAGATTAGCAGTAAACGCTTGAAGATATAAGAATACATCACTCCTCCATCCACCAAGTATTAGGATCAACTCCATATTGAGGTAAAATTTTTGGCATCATAATTTTTTTAGCATATGCAATACGATATGAAGGTAAATAAAAATGTGGAATCACATAAAAACCCCAAGAAAGAACACGATCTAACACCCTGGTAATAATAATTTGCTCTTGATTATCTTTTGCATTAATTAATCTTTTAATCAAATCATCAATCATTTCATCTTTGATTCCAGAATAATTACGACTCCCTGGCATATCTGCGCTCTTACTCCCCCAATAATACATTTGCTCATTACCTGGAAAAAGTGATTGTCCAATCACACCAACAATCATGTCATAATCAAAGTTCCTCACCAAATTTGCATAACGCGAAGAATCTACCACTTCAATTTGCATATCAATCCCCAAAATCTCCAAGTTTTTTGCAAAACTCAAAGCCAGTCTCTCAAAAGCAGGATTATTTAAAGTCAAGGTAAAAACAAAAGGTTTTCCCGTCTTTATATTCACTAGTTTAAAATCCTTAATTTCATATCCTGCTTTTTTTAATAAATCTCTTGCATATTTAAGATTTTCTCTTTTATTCTCACCTATCTTTTTTGCTCCATCTGTCCTTGGTATTACAAAAGCCTCTTTTAGTAAGCGAGGATATTTCTTATCTAGAATCTGCATATAAGGCTCTAGCACCTTTTTTTCATCTTCGCTAATGATGTTTTGCATAGCATAAACAGAATTATCAAAATAACTTAGTGTTCTTTGATATTGAGAAAAAAATAAATTTTTATTGCTCCATTCCCCATCAAAGGCATATAATAATGCTTCTCGCACTAAGGGGTTTTTAAAAACCTCTCTCCTAGTATTCATAAAAAACCCTTGCATACCGCTAGGAAATCCATTTTTTAACATAACTTTTTTTATCTTTTCTTCTTTAATAAGCCTACCTGTATATCCGCGTGCCCAAAGTTTTGCTGTACTCTCTAAACGCCAATCATAATCCCCCTTTAAAAATGCCTTAAGTGCCACACTTTCATCTTTATAATATTCATAAACTATAAAATCAAAATTATACATTCCCCTTACTACAGGTAGATTCTTAGCCCAATAATTCTTATTGCGCTCATAAGTAATTTTTTTACCTATATCAAAAGATGCAATAAAATAAGGACCACTACCTAGCGGTTTTTGTAAAACATCTTTATCAAATTCATGATTTTTTCCATAAAAATGTTTAGGTAAAATTTGCAATTGTCCCAAAATTAGCGGTAATTCACGATTTTTATTAGTTTTAAAAATAAATTTTATAGTTTGTTTGTCTAAAATTATCGCCTCTTTGACATCTGCATAATATTGCCGAAAAATTACAGAACCTTTTTCTCTTAAAATATCAAAACTAAATTTCACATCTTCTGCACTCACAGGCACACCATCATGAAATCTTGCTAAAGGGTTAATATGAAAAGTCACAGAATAAAAATCCTTTGCTACCTGGACATCATCTGCCAATAATCCATACTGACTATAAGGCTCATCAAGGCTTTGCACCATCAAAGTATCATACAAAAGTTCCAAACCTTGTGCGGGATTACCTTGCAATAAAAATGGATTAAGACTATCAAAACTCCCCAATGCATAATTTCTAAACACCCCACCTTTTTTGGCATCAGGATTAACATATTCAAAGTGCTTTAAAGAAGGATATTTTACCTTTCCATCTAACGAAAGAAAAGGGTTAGCAAAAAATTGCCCTAAAAAAAGACAAATAATAAGGATTTTTTTCACTCACCTAGCCACCCTTCTAGCATTGCTATATCTTCATAACTTGTAAGATTTAAAGTAATAGGTGTAATAGAAACATACCCTTCTTTTGTTGCAGCAAAATCTGAAGACACTCCTCCTCGCTCACGCCATGCTAATGGTTGCAAACCTAACCAATAATACTCATTGCCCCTAGGATCCCTATTTAAATGTGCATTATTTGTATAAAGCCGATATCCCTTTTGAGTGATTTTATACCCCTTAAATTTTTCTATACCAATCTGAGGTACATTAACATTTAATAATTTTCTATCTCCCAAAGGAAAGGAGTTGTTAAAAATTTTTTCTACCAATTCTCTAATTACTTTTTTAGCAAGTGCAAAATCAAATTCACTAGAGAGATTTTTATCTCGCATAACTTGTGAAATAGCAATTGATGGAACCCCTTGTATTACCCCTTCCATAGCTCCTGCAAGCGTTCCTGAATAGGTTGTATCTTCTCCCATATTTGAACCCAAATTAATTCCTGAAATCACTAAATCAGGTTTTTTACCATCTTTATAAATTGCATTTAATGCCAAATAAACACAATCCGTGGGACCACCATCATCAAGCTTATAAAAATCATCATCTACTTTAATAAACTTCAAAGGTTGCGTAAGACATAAACCATGTCCACAAGCAGATTTTTCTCTTGCGGGTGCCACAATTAATACTTGAGCAATATCACTCAAAGCCTCTTTTAATGCTAATAATCCATTAGAATCAAACCCATCATCATTTGTTAATAATATTTTTTTCATATTTCATCCTTAAAATACTTCTTCAAAAGCCATTGAAGATTTTGTTGCAATTTTTCTGGAAATTTTTCCATTTCTTGCAAAAGTGTTTCTTTTAATCTCTTCAGCTCATCTCTAGCACCATCAAGTCCCAATAAATTCACATAACTATTTTTATAGGAATCATTTTGTGTCGTTTTACCTGCTTCTTCTTGTGTATGTACGCAATCAATAATATCATCACGCACTTGAAAAAATATTCCCAAAGTAATCCCAAAATTATAAAGATTATGCAAACTTTTTTGATCTAAATTTACAACTAATCCACCCATATACAAACTTGTTGCAATAAGTTTTGCAGTCTTATTAAGATGAATAAGATAAAGTTTTTCCAAAGGTAGTTTTTGATTCTCAAAATAACAATCCATTGCCTGCCCTATAATCATCCCCCCTACTCCACCATTTGTACTCAAAACCTCAATCATTTTAAGTTTATTTTCAGGACTTAGTCTTGCTTGTGTAAGAAGATAAAAACTAAAAGTATTTAAACCATCGCCCACTAAAGTAGCTGTAGTAATATCATAAGTTTTATGCAAAGTAGGATGACCTCTTCTTAAATCTGCGTTGTCCATACAAGGTAAATCATCATGTATTAAAGAATAAGTATGCAAACATTCCAAAGCTAGTGCTGGTAAAAAAGCATTTTTTAATAACACAGGAGCATAAGATTCTACAACTGCTAAAAGCAAAGCAGGTCTAAACCTTTTACCGCCATTTAAAAGCATCTCCCAAAATGCCTTTTGAAAATAAGGATGAAATCCTTCAAAATCAAGAGGATAATTCTGCAAAAACTCTTCAAAATCTTTTAATACCTTTTCATAATCCATTTTTCACCTCGGATAAACTTTTAGATAAAATTGAAAACCATTGCGATCTACTAATAATTCTATAAAACCATGCTTTAAAAATGCACGCATCAATAACTCACGCACATTATAAAAAAAATCACCTTCTAAATCAAAAGGTGAAATTTTGTCAATCCAAACAATCTTATCTCCCACATTTAATTTTTCTAAACCATTTTTTAAATTATCATTTGCGCGTATAATTTTTAGATTTTTATTAATTTTTATCCCTTGGCTTTCAAAAAAGCTATCTTGCAATAAAAACCCACCATATCTCTGACCTACATTAACTACAAAAGATTTTGTAATATTTTTTTGTCCTTTTTTACGCTCCACCAAAATCTCTACAGGTTTATCAAATATAAGATTTACAATACTCCATTCTAAATTTACATTTTTAAGCAATGCTTGCTTCCCAATTTTTATAATTCTATCTCCGGGTAAAAAGGGATTGTTTGGAAAAAATGGGTCAATTTGTATAATCTCCCTTCCTTGTATCCTTACTCCAATATCACCATAATAAGGCTTATCTTGTGATAAAAAACGCTCGATATAAGGCTTGGTTACAAAATCTCCATTTTCTGTAGTAATCCCATAAATTTGATAGCAAATATTACTAACAACTTGATTCGCACCCATAGATTTATCTCTAAGCTTTGCAAAATCTAATAATCCATTTTGTTTTCTTATAATTTTAGTAGGTATTTTTTCTTGATGATTTAACACACTTACTTCAATTTCAAAGGCTGTTTGATCAATATTGCGTAATAAATAACCTCGAATATTCTTATCAGATTCTATGAGATAAAGCCCTATAAAAGGATCATGCTTAATAATTTTTTTATCACGCAAAGGAGCAAATGAATGTATAATAAAATAAGTTTTGTTTTTGTAAAAGATAGGAACTGCATAAATATTTTTATTAAATTTTAAAGTTATTTCTTCATAACGCTTTTGACAATAAGAAAAATCATACCCTTGTGCTAAATACACAAAAAATAAAAAATAGCAAAGAACTCTATGCATTAAAACAGCTTTACATCACCAAATAAATTCATCGCCATGCTCTTTCTACCCTCATCGACATTTTTATAAACATCATTTAAGGCACTCATTAATAAAATCTGCAAAGATTCTTTATCTTCTAGCAAACTATCATCAATACTCAAATCAATTAATTCTCCAGCACCATTCATGGTTACACTCACTAATCCTCCAGCACTTTTTGCTGTATAAATATTACTCTTTGTTTTCTCTTCTAGATCATTTACACTTTTTTGCATATTACCTAGCAAATCTTTTAAACCTTGTGCATCAAACATTTCTATATCCTTTATATTTTATGATGTATTGCAGAAATTGCATTATTTTCATCAACTAAAACAATCTTTGGTTTATAATCCTTAAGCTCTTTAAAATCATAGCTTGCGTAAGCCACTATAATCACAACATCTCCGATTGCCACCTTTCTTGCAGCTGCACCATTTAAACAAATTTCTCCTTTTTTCTGACCAATAATCACATAAGTAGCAAAACGCTCTCCATTATTAACATTTAAAATCTCTACTTTCATCCCCTCTAACAATCCTGCTGCATCAGCAAGTTCTCTATCTATAGTGATAGAGCCAACATAATTTAAATTTGCATCACTCACCCTAGCACGATGAATTTTACTATAAAGCATCTCTACTTGCATATTAACCTCAATTATAATAATCCAAATAGCCTTTCTTCGGCAAAACCAAATAAATATTTTTTGGAATGTAATGCAAAATCTTATCTAAAAAAATCTTTTCTTCCAACAAACTTCCAAAAATTAACACATTTTGCAAAGAAAAATTCACACAAAGATCTTGAATAAAATTACCAAAAAATTCTCCCATAGAATCTAAAATTCCATAACTTAGCGTTGCCTCATCTACTCCAGCAAGCAAAAAACTCATTACAGAACGCAGAATCTTTGGATAGTCTAATTTTAGATTTTGTTGTTCATCTTTAACAATCTTGTAATCAATCCTAGGTCCCCTATCTCTTACATATTTTCTCGCATGATTTAAAATACTTTCAGAATCAATATTAAATTCCTTATCATATTGCGCAATAAATGCTACAACACTCAAAAACTGAAAAATATTTGATGTTTTTTTATATTCTTCATTAAAAATTTCTATACGATCTTTTGTATCCTTAAAAACTTGGTAGAAATTTTTAAGTAACTTTTCTCCATCCTTATATGCCAAAATATCCTGCAATACAAGTTTTGGATTTAATTCAAAACTAAAGTTTAGTGCGCTTTGGTATTCCCCATTCTCTCCTATCCAAAATAGCGTAGGATTTTTCTTACTAAGACATACAATAAGATGTTTTTGATTCTGAATTTTTTTATTTGAGAAAGACTTCCTCAATTCTTTTTGATGTGCTTTGATAATACTAAAAGGATTTCCTTGAACTTTTTGTGTATCTAAAATTATACCACTTTGTGAAACCACAATATTTTGTGCAGGAGATACACCTTTTTTTTGATGATAAGACAACACTGCTTCTTTATCACTACTTAAAATATATGCATAATGTATGCCTTGTTGCAAAAGCATACCACCCAAAGCACTCAAAAACAAATCATAAGGTAACATACACCAAAATATACGATCACCTAAATTCTCTCTAAAAATATCCTTAGGATTTAATGCGATAATAGGTTTTTCATAGCTAGCTAAAGATTGCACTTGTAAAGCTTCTGTACTCATGTAAGTTTTTAGATTTTCTATATCCCAAAAAATTAACTCCGCATTTTTTTCCTGTGAGGCATTAAGGCTTAAAATCTTCTTCCCCCTTGTAGTCTCTAAAACCAATTCCTCTGTAAGTAGTTTTTTTACACAATCATGTAAAACTTCTTGAAATGCCTCAAAAGTATCAATCTCTTGATTTTGGTACTTTAAATGAGTAAGCCAATCAAACACTATTTTTAAGGAATTTATATTTCCAGTTTCTTTAATCAGCTTAGCATCAAAAATATTTTCCTCATAAAAATTATCAATATTTTTTTTAAATTCCACTCCCTCTATTTCTTCTAGTTCTTTCAATTCTTCAAAACTAAAATTAATCGACAAAGGAATACTTTGTGAAATTTTTTCGGCAAAATCTATCATTTCTTTTTTTGATGCTTGGATATAAAAACTATAAAACGCATAATCACTTGCATTTTCCTCAAGTTTCTCTGCATGCAGTAAATCAGCTTGTTTTACATGAAAATAAAGAATATTCTTTAAAATATCAAAACCATCGATGTATAAAATTGTAAATTTAAATTCATAAATCATCAACGCCCCTAAATGAATGATTAGCAATAACTTGCAAATCAATATTCTTTATTTTTTCATACTTAACTTCATGTTTTTTAAAAAAATCTAAAACTACTTGTTCCATCACTTTTACCCCCTGCAAGATTTCTTGACTAAGCATAAAAGTTGTATCCTCTCCAATTATATAAGGTACAATTCCCACAATATATACTGGAGGTAAATCCCCCATTGCCTCCACTAGGCGTAATGTTTGCAACATCTCCACTTCATGCGCACTCCCAGCCCAAGTAATTATATTAGGAATTTGAGTAAATGAAAAATGATATACATCACCAACTTTTGCCCCATCAACACTCACACAATCAAGTATCAACACTTCATCATACTCCACAATAACAGGAATTAAAGATTGTGCCAATGTCCCCCCATCGATAAAATCCACTTGATGCTGGGTGTATAACTTATAATTTACCTTAAAGTAATTACAAAGATGCACCCCTATTCCCTCATCACCAAAAAGAATATTACCTACGCCTAAAACCAAAATTTTCATTTATTTTTTACTATCTTCTTTGTGATATCTAACACCACTTACAATACCATCTACACCACCATTAGGATATTTAATAGAATTCCATACTGCCATATAAATATGCACAGGAATAAAAAGTATAAATGCCCAAGTAGCTAGATGATGAATCACCCTCACATTTGCCAAACCACCACACATAACTTCAACCCATTTAAAGTAATGTTCCAAAATACCCCCTAGCCCATTATGATAAACATTTATATATAATGCTATACCTGTAACAGAAACAATCAAAACCAAAACAGCAAGTCCAAAATACACAACAAGCTGCAAAGGGTTATAAGCCCCTTTAATATGTGGATGCCTACTAATCCAAAGATAAGAGCCTATTACACCTAACCAAATTTTAGGTTTATAAAATTGACAAAAAGACCTACGCTCTGGTGCGCTCTTTTTATCAAAAATAAAAAGATAGAGTCGAAAAATAGAAATACCAATTAATAAAAACCCTAAAATCAAATGAATACTTCTTGTATATCCTTGCAAAAATCCTGTTGGTGTTGCATTAAAATTTGGTTGCAAAAAAGGATAGGCTATATAAAATCCCGTAAAAATTAATCCAAAAATAGAAAAAGCCCTGATCCAGTGAAATGCTCTTACAAATCCAGAAAACTCTTCTTCTGCAAAAAAAGTTGATGCCTTCATGTTCACTCCTTAAATTTTTGCAAAATTTGGCTCTACTTTATACTCACCAAGTGCATTCCCTTTTGTATCCATCATGTGTACAGAGCACGCAATACAAGGGTCAAAAGAGTGGATTGTTCTTATAATTTCCAAAGGTCGAGTAAGATCTTCAATCTTTGTTCCAATAAGACTCATTTCATAAGGTCCTTTTTGTCCTTTATGATCCCTTGGTCCTGCATTCCAAGTAGATGGCACTACAGCTTGATAATTTTCCACAACACCATCTTTTATTTTCACCCAATGACTCAACATTCCTCTAGGAACATTGCCAATATACCTACCTTGATATACTTTATTTTTATCAATTACATAAGGTGCGCAAGTAGTCTGATCAGATTTAAGATTTTCAATTAAAGTATCTAATGCCTTCATTCCATGTTTACAAATCACCACAGACTCAATACATCTTGCCGCAGTTCTTCCAAGCGTGCTAAAAAGTGCTGCTATAGGCAATCCACTATCTTTTAAAAATTTTGTTGCAACTGGTGTAATATAAGGATTTTTTGCTGCCAATCCCACAACAATTGTTGCCAAAGGTCCAACCTCCATTGGCATATCATCATATCGCGGCGATTTAATCCAGGAATATTTCCCCTTAAGATCCAATAATTTAGTATCAATCATCTTACCATCAGGACCTAGGCTTTGTCCATCTTTAAAGCCTGTGTGATATGGATTTGTCTGACCTGAGTAAGGATGTAATGCTACTTCTTGTGTATTCTCATATTTGTACCAAGAATTTGTCACTTCTTCTTTAATAAGCTCTTCATCAATTGCATGCACTTTAGAGAGATCTCCATCTAAAACCACTCCTGTACTAAAAAGATATTCATTAATCCCGATTTGCATTTCAGAATGAGAAATAAAATTCTTAAGATTACAGCCTTTTAATACAGATTGTTCATTATTAAACATTTTTGCTGCCATTACAACATCAGGATAATATGCATAATTAATAAATTCTGAAACCATTTCAAACTTTGCTTTCCACTCACCAATTCTTGAAGGATCTAAAATATCCATAACAGCAGTAATTCCACCAACAGTCAAGCTTTGTGGATGCGGTTGTTTTGCACCAAAAATTGCCATCATTTTTGCAATTTCTCTTTGCACTTCCAATAATTTCAAATAATGTGATAAAACAATAAGATTTTGCTCTGGTGTAAAATGATAAGTCTTGTGCCCCCAATATGCATTATTGAATGGACCCAATGCACCTTGTTTTACAAAATCTGCCACTCTTTTTTGCACTCTTTTTAGCTCATCTTCCCCTGTATTTATTGGATATTCTGTATGTTTAAATGCTTCTTTAGCAGCCTTTCTTGGATCTGCTTTGAGTGCTGAGGTAATATCACACCAATCAAGTCCGTGTAATGTATAAAAATGTACCACATGATCATGTAAAAACAAAGAAATATTCATCAAGCTTCTCACCATTTGTGCATTTAATGGAGGAGTAATTCCTAATGCATCTTCTACTGCCATAATCCCTGCTTTATAGTGGCTATAAGTGCAAACTCCACAAATTCTTTGCGCAATAAATCCGGCGTCCCTAGGATCTCTACCCTTAATAATTGTTTCCAATCCTCTAAAAAGTGTTGATGAAGAAAAAGCATCTGTAATTACATTATTTTCATCAACAATTACTTCAATTCTTAAATGCCCCTCAATTCTTGTGATAGGATCTACTACAATTCTTTTTGTCATTTTTTCTCCTTTGTTTTTATTTGTTTTTAGCTACACCAGAGATTAACGCATGTGCTGCAATACCAATTGCTGTTGCAGATAAAATCACCATCCCCGCTGTATCAGCTGTCTTGTCGGCTCCAAAACCATTAAACGCAGTATGATAAAGTTTATTACCTAAAGGCTCTTCAAACGGACTCATTGTATCCCAAAAATTTGGCTCACTACACCCTATACAACCATGTCCCGCTTGAATTGGCCAACTTGTATGAGAATTAAAGCGTAGTTTAGAACAATTATTAAAAGTATAAGGTCCCTTACACCCCACCTTGTAAAGACAAAATCCTTTTTGTGCATTTTCATCTCCAAAATGTTGCACAAACTCGCCTGCATCAAAATGTCCTCTCCTTTCACATAAATCATGGATTCTATTACCATATGCCCATTTTGGTCTATTAAATGCATCTAAAGCAGGTAATGCTCCAAACATAATAAAATAAAGCACATTACCTACAATATTTTTTTCACTAGGAGGACAGCCAGGGACATTAATTACAGGCTTTGTGATAATTTTACTCAAAGGTTCTGCAGCAGTTGGATTAGGGTATGCAGCTTGCACGCCACCAAAGCTAGAACAAGTTCCAATCGCAAAAATTGCTGCCGCATTTTCTGCTGCATCTCTACATGCTTGCGCACCTGTTTTACCATGTGCACCAATTGTCAAATAATACTCAATTGTAGGTATTCCTCCCTCTACCATAAGAATATAATTTCCCTGATGTTTTTTAATTGCATTTTCTAGATTCTGCTCTGCTTGATAGCCAGCCGCCGCCATAATTGTTTCGTGATATTCTAAATTAATGACATCAAAAATAATAGAATCAATACTTGGATCCTCTGTACGCAACAAGCTCTCGCTACATCCTGTACACTCAGCCATGTGCAACCAAATTACTGGGAGTCTGTTTGCAACTTCAGCTGCCTTAGCAGTCAGTGGAGCAAAAGATGCAGGAAGTGCCAATGTTGTTGTCATCATTCCCGCCCATTTTACAAAATCCCTACGATCTATACCTTTTTTACTCAACTCCTCATAAATATCTTTTTTATCTTCTTTACATACGGGAAGTTTTGCTAACAAATCCAATCGTTTCGAAATCTTATCAAATAACTTCTTGTTATCTCTCATTGCATTCCTTTCTTTGTTAAGTTTATTTAGTATGGCACAATTTTATTTTACAGTAATATTGATGCAAAAGCTATTTTTTTACTATTTAATTTTAAGATTTTTTTATTTTTACTCTAAGAGGACGACTTTATTTAATATATTTTGCATACAAAACACTTATTTTGTAATAATTTAAAAATTAAAAAAATCAATTAATGTTTCTCAAATCTGTTTTAATAAACTAATATTGTTATATTTCATTACTTTATTTTTTAGTATAATTACAGCTAAAAACAATAAAACCAAGGATTTATTTGCCCAAAAAAATATCTTTTTATTTTCTACTTTTCTTTCATATTTCTTATGCTGGCGGATTTAAAGTACAAGAGCAATCTCTTAATGGCACTGCACTAAATTCTGCTTATGTTGCGGGAGCTAGAGGAGCAGATGCAAGTTATTATAACCCCGCTAATATGGGATTTAGCAATGACTGGGGAGAAAATAAAAGCGAATTTGAACTTGCCACTTCTTTGTTGCAAATTCCTGGTTTTGATTTTCAAGTGCCTACAACAAACCAAGGTCTATATTCCCAAACAAACATCAAGTATCAGGACACTTCAAAAAAATGTGATTGGTGGAATTTTGTCTGTCTAGGAGCGCTTGCTGCGGTAAATGCCTTTGCTCCAAAACAAGTAGATATTGAGCACTCCAAACCTGATTCTCAAATTGTTAATGGCTCCACAGGAACAACAAATTTTATTCTTCCAAAATTCTTTTATAAAAGTCGCACAAAAAGTGGCTTTACCTTTGGTGCAAGCTTTGTGGCAAGTTCAGGTCTTGCGATGCAATGGAAAGACAAGGGGGGAGAATTTTTACAAGATGTTTTTATTATGATGGTGGAATTCTCTCCATCTCTAAGCTATACCATTAAGGATCGTTTTTCTATCGGTATAGGTCCTAGAATCATGTATGCGATGGGAAGTTTTAACAATGTTGTTTATGTCCCCATGCAATGGAAAAATGGTCAAAAACCTAGCGGTACAAGCCCAACTTGTACAGATCCTAAAAACTCTTGTATTGCATTAACAGGCGCAGATCTAGATGCAATTGGAATTGATAATATTCCAAGCGAATTGATGAATGAAAGTGCAAAAGATGCCTTAAAAGCTGTTATTAAATTAGGTATCTTTAATAATCTTGATGATATTGTAGATACTTCCACCACTACAATGCATGGAACTACAAAAGTTTATCAAAAATCAGAAGGCAAGGATCTTTCAGCAGGATATCGCATAAGCGCTAGTCTTAGAGTATTTGACAATGGTATGTTTTCAGTAGTTTATAATTCCTCAGTTCCTTTTAATATGCAAGGTACACTAGAAGCTACAAGCTATGTAGGCGGTGCTATGGGAAATGTACTCACGAAAACAAACTTAAATATCGCAGTAAATATGCCTGAGATTCTTACACTTTCTTATGCTCATGATTTTTTTAATCATAGACTAAGGGTTGAAGGGGTTTATGAACGCACTTTTTGGGCAAAAGGACCAAACTTCCTAGTAACACCAGATTTTGAAAATGCGGAATATATCGGACTTAGTGGCATGGTAAAACATTTTACTTCCGAAAAACTCAAAAGCATGGTAGGATTGGCAGATTTTTCTGGGGTGAGCAATATGGGTGCAGGTTGGAGAGATACAAATACTTTTAGACTGGGAATAACCTATCAAGAAAAAAATTTCCGCCTTATGGGTAGTGTTGCTTATGATGAAGCCCCAAGTCCACAAGATAAAATAGGAATTCCTGATTCCAATGGCTATATGTTTGCTCTAGGTGGAAAATATAAATTCAGAGATTTTGTTTTAGGATTAGCTTATTCTCTCACCATTAAAGATAATCGCACAAGCCTTTATCAACAAGCAGCAAATCTTGGGCAATTTAGAATCCTCACAGCAAGTTTGGAATATCACTGGTAAGGAAAGAGATGTTAGATAATAAAACTATTTTAATTACAGGTGGAACTGGTAGTTTTGGAAAAAAATTTGTAGAAACTATTTTAAGGGATTTTGATCCTAAAAAAATTATTATTTATAGTCGTGATGAACTCAAGC
Source organism: Helicobacter anatolicus (assembly GCF_021300615.1). Taxonomy (NCBI): domain Bacteria; kingdom Pseudomonadati; phylum Campylobacterota; class Epsilonproteobacteria; order Campylobacterales; family Helicobacteraceae; genus Helicobacter; species Helicobacter anatolicus. Next base: position 306,338 of record NZ_JAJTMY010000002.1, on the reverse strand, counting down.
AATATGAAATGGCACAAAATTTCAATCATAAATGTATGCGATATTTTATTGGCGATGTTAGAGATAAAGAAAGATTAAAATCTGCATTAAATGGAGTTGATATTTGTATTCATGCCGCAGCTCTAAAACATGTCCCTATCGCAGAATACAATCCTATGGAATGCATCAAAACAAATATAGAAGGGGCAAGCAATATTATTGATGCTTGTCTTTACAATAATGTATCCCACATCATTGCACTAAGCACTGATAAGGCTGCAAATCCCATCAATCTTTATGGTGCTACAAAACTTTGTAGTGATAAACTTTTTATCGCTGCCAATAATATCAAGGGAAAAACTCAATCTAAATTCAGTGTTGTAAGATATGGCAATGTTGTGGGTAGTCGCGGTAGTGTTGTGCCATTTTTTCAAAAACTAAAAAATGATGGAGCAAAAGAACTTCCAATTACTGATGAACGCATGACAAGATTTTGGATTACACTACAACAGGGGGTGGATTTTGTTATTAAAAATCTCAAAAGAATGCATGGTGGTGAAATTTTTGTTCCCAAGATTCCTAGTATGAGGATTATGGATTTGGCAAAAGCAATTGCTCCGACACTAAATACCAAAATCATTGGAATTAGGCCTGGAGAAAAACTTCATGAAATCATGATACCAAAAGACGATTCTCATCTTTGTATAGAATTTGAAGATTTTTTTATTCTTACACCAACAATCCAGTTTCAAACTCCAATAGATTACACTATTACGCAAATTAATGAAAAGGGTAAAAAAGTAGCAGAAGAATTTGAATATAGCAGCAATACTAATACGCAATGGTTAGACAATCAATCTCTTTTAAAATTGCTAAATTCCTAACTCTATACCATAAAAAGAGCTTTTTTAAAAATAGTAATCTCTAATTTTTATGCAAAAGTTTATAAATCACGCAATAGTTATACCTAAACACAGAAATCATGAGTTATATTCTATAATCTAGTTTAAATATAAAAAAAACATAACCCCATAAAACTTTAATCAAAATTTAAAAAATAAAAGAAATGAGAAATCAACTCCAATTGAAATACCATAGATCTTAAAAAATTATTTTTCAATCATAATTAATGGAGAATTATTTTTAATCTCTACATACAATTCCTTAGAATCATTAGAAGTATATGTAACCGCTTTATTTTTATAGGCCTTATAATGCTGTATAAAACTCACTCTAAAAAGTTTTTTATTTTCAACATTAGGATAAGGAGAAATATCTATATAAGAAAAAGAAATATGCTTGTCTTCTTTTTTCGCAAAAATGCGTGTCTTATATTCTGAAAAACGCTTTAGTGCCATGCCATCAGACTTTCTAAATCCAGCATCATAAAAACTTAAATATGTCTTAATATCATTATTGCTCCAAGCTTCTTTCCATCGATAAAGCATCGCCAATATTGCTGCCAAATCGCTCTTTTCAACTTTAGGAAAGGAATTTTCATAAGAAATCAGTAGCGTTTTCTCATAATTAATCGTTTTATTAAAATCATGTATGATATTATTTTCTACTGCGATACATCCCTTGGTATTTTTTTCTTCTCGATTTCCATTGAGTGGTAGACCATGAAGCCAAATTCCAGAACCTGTACGCTTTAATATTCGATCATATATATTTGGATAATTAGTTACAAACGCCATGGGACCATAGTATTGATCAAGTTTATCTAAACGATCTACAAAACTATATACACCAATGGGTGTAATCTTATCTCCTTCAATTTTTTTGGCACCTTCACCAATACCTACAATAGTACTTACTTTATTAAGCTGAGTTAAATGACCATTTTCAATCCTATAAAGAAATAGTTCTGTAGTATTCTTATCAGACAAAAACAAAAAATGCGTACCTTCATAATATCCAAAATCTGTATCTTGATTTTGCAATGCCTCTAACCAAAATTTTTCTTTGGTCAACATTTTTTCTAATATTTTTTGTGTAGATTCAATTCCGTGATAACGATAATTCTGAATAATTTCAGTCAAATTGTTTTCTATACCAACCCCCAATGCACTTGCCACTAAGACTGAAAAAATTTTTTTTATCATTAACACTTCCTCTTATTATTAATCAATATCATAGCCAAAAAACTTTAGCTTATCCTTCTCTTTACTCCAAGATTTGTGAACAAAAACATTTAATTGAAGAAAAACTTTTTTTTGAATAAGGTGCTCAATTTTTTCTCTAGCACTCTTCCCGATTCTCTTAATCGTATTTGCATTACTACCAATTACCATGGATTTTTGGCTTTCCTTTTCAACAAAAATTTTAGCAAAAATTTTTTCTATTTTATCACTTTCTATAACTTTTTCCACGACAACATCACTCTCATAAGGAAGCTCGTCACTAAGATTATTAAAAACACTCTCGCGTATCAATTCTTTATAAATATCTCTTAACTTTAGATCTGTCAAATCTTCAGAATCAAACAAAAAAGGTGCATAAGGCAAGGAAGTATGTATCGTTTTTAAAAGTTGATGAAAATTCTCATCTTTTTTTGCGCTCATTGGAAAAATTGCTAAAAATTTATCCTGATATTTTTGGTATAAAGCAATTTTTGCTAAAATTTTTTCCTGAGAAAGCAAATCTATTTTATTCAATAAAACAACATGGGGCTTATTTTCATTGAAATGCAAAAATTCCTCGTAGCCTTCAAGAGTATCTGTAGCACTAGCGATGAATAAAATTATATCACTTTCTTGATGAACCCTTAAAGCTTCTTTAAGCATAAATTGATTTAAAAGTTTTTCTTGATAATCTAATCCGGGAGTATCAACAAAAATAATCTGCCCCATCTCACCACTAGCAATATCCTCAAAAGGAACAATAAAATTCATTCTTTTTCTAGTTGCATTAACCTTATGTGAAACTAAAGCAATATTTTGTCCTACAATTTTATTTAAAAATGTACTTTTGCCTGCATTAGGCTTGCCAATCACTCCAACAAAGCCACATTTTGTTTTCATTAAAGAATGTATCTCGCTAAATCTGTATTTTCTACAAGATTTTCTAATTTTTCTTGAACAAGCTCCTTGCTCACCCTATATTCTTTATTTTCATATAAATCTGCATCAAAGCTAATATCTTCTAACACGCGCTCAATCACAGTATGCAATCTTCTAGCCCCTATATCTTCAGCCTTCTGATTTGCATTGTAAGAAAGTTTTGCAAGTTCTCTTAAAGCCTCATCTTCAAAAACAAGATCAATAGACTCTGTTTTTAGTAAAGCTTGATATTGCTTAATAATAGAAGTTTTTGTTTGTACAAGAATTTGATACATTGTTTCCTCTTTTAGAGTGTCTAGCTCCACTCTTATGGGAAATCTACCTTGTAATTCAGGTATCAAATCACTAGGTTTACTCAAATGAAATGCTCCTGCTGCAATAAAGAGTATATGATCAGTTTTAATTGGGCCATATTTTGTATTCACTACACTACCTTCAACAATAGGCAATAAATCCCTCTGCACACCTTCCTTGCTAGGATCTTGTCTAGAGCTATTATTTCCTACCGCTACTTTATCGATTTCATCAATAAAAATAATTCCACTAGTTTCTGCTCGTCTTAAGGCTTCAGTTTTAATTTTTTCTTGATCCAGCACATATTCACTTGCTTCTTCTTGCAAAACTATTTTTGCTTCTTTGATATCCATTTCTTTTTTAATTTTTTCTTGATTCTTGCTTAAAACTTTTATAAGACTTTCTTGAACCTTAATAAGCTCAGGTGGCATTCCATGATCGCTATCCATCATTTTTTTCTGTACTTCAATTTCTATTTTGATATGATCCATCGTGCCACTTCTTACTTTTTCTTTCATTTTTTCAAAACTTAAATTATATTCTTCTTTTTTTTCCGCACTCACAGAGTCAGGCAATGGTGGCACTAACACACGAGTGATCCTATTGAGAATATATTCTTGAATCTCATTTTGTGAAACTTCTTTATATTCATTTTCCACCAAGTGTAGGCTCGCAGATACTAAATCTCTTACCATAGATTCTACATCTCTTCCCACAAAACCTACTTCTGTATATTTACTCGCTTCAACCTTAATAAATGGTAAATTCATCATCTTGGCCATTCTCCGAGCAATCTCTGTTTTTCCAACTCCAGTAGATCCTATCATAAGAATATTTTTTGGCGTTACTTCTTCACGCATTTTTTCATCAAGTAGTAATCTTCTATAGCGATTTCTCAATGCAATAGCTATAGCTTTTTTTGCATCATTTTGACCTATAATGTATTCATCAAGATATTTTACTATCTCTCTTGGGGTCATATCTTTTGTATTCATTCTAACTCCAAAATTTTAATATTAGTATTTGTGTAAATACAAATTTCTCCAGCAATATTTAATGCATTTTTTACCAAATCTCTAGGATGAATGGAAGCGAATCTATCTAATGCCCTTGCTGCACTAATTGCATAATTTCCCCCACTACCAATAGAAGCTATTTTTCCATCTTCTGGTTCCACAACATCACCATTGCCACTAAGAATAAAAATATTTTCTTTATCCAAAACTATCATCATAGCTTCAAGTTTACGCAAATACTTATCCTGTCTCCATGCCTTACTAAAATCTAATACTCCTCTTACTAAATCTCCTTTTTTATTTTCCAAAATTTTTTCAAACATGTCAAAAAGTGTAAAGGCATCAGCTGTACTTCCTGCAAAGCCACTTAATATCTTATTATTGTAAAGTTTTCTAATCTTAACTGCATTATTTTTTAAAACACAATTCCCAAAAGTAACCTGTCCATCACCACCAATAATTGCGTATTTTTTTCCTTCAAACTCCCCTTTATATCCCAGAATCGTTGTTGCTTCAAACATATCTTTTCCTAAAATTTATTGTGATACTACTTCTATTTTCAAGGTTCCATGGATTCCATTACCCAACTTTACCTCTACTTCATAATGCCCCAAACTCTTGATTGCTGTCTTAAATTCAATATCTTTTTTATTAAGCTCTAAATTATGATCTTTTTGCAAAGCCTCTATAATTTCTTCTTTGGTAATTGCGCCAAATAAAGCATTATTTGCTCCAACTTTTTTAGCAATCACCACTTCAACTTGACTAAGTGTTTGAATAAATTGTTTTTTTTCCGCAAGTTCTAGAGCTAAAATCTCCTCTTTTTTCTTCATTTCGGCTTTATATTTATTAATCACTTCATTAGTTGCATGCTTTGCCTTACCCTTGGCAATCAAAAAATTTTGCCCATATCCATCTTTTACTTCACAAACCTCTCCTTTTTTCCCCAATCCCTTAACATCTTCTAAAAGTAGCACTTTCATATTCTATTCCTACATTTTTGATATAATTTTTTAGAATTCTAGCAAATAAAAGATAAGATTATGAAACCTACAGATATAAAAATCCACCAAAACTCCAAAAGAAAAAATATTTGTCTCAAAATTACACCTGATATGGTTTTGCACCTTTATCTCCCTCTAAATTATCATAATAAAAAAATTGAAAAAATTCTTGAAGAATCCACTCCATGGATAACAAAAACAATACAAAAGCTTGCAGCACAACAAGAATCATATGCCAAAATCTTACAAAATCACAATAATGAAATTCTTGCATTTGGCACTTGGAGTAAAAAAGAAGATTATCTTACAAATCAAGATATTAAAATTGCATTATTGCAATACATAACTTCTACTATTGCGTATTATGCACCACTTATGCAAGTTACTCCTCAAAAAATTAAAATTAGAAATAATAAAAAAGTACTTGGTAGCTGTAGCTATGAAAATAATTTAAACTTTTCTATTTTATTGTTTTTTGCACCAAAATTATTAATTGATTATGTAATAATCCATGAACTTGCACACATTAAACACAAAAATCACTCAAAAGCATTTTGGGATTTTGTAGGAGAATTTTGTAAAAACTACAAAGAAAAACGCAACCAAATCAAACAAAATTTAAGATTCTATCAAATGCTTTATGAAAAATATTTCTCCCTCTCCTCTAATACTCTCCTTTAATTGGTGAAATTAGCGTCTTGGATCTTTTCCCATATTTGGTATTTTTCCTATTTTAGGATCATTAGGAAAGAAAAATGGACCTGTATTCTTCTTACTATTACCAGTTAATTGTTGTTTATAAATACGATAATTATCACATCCACGCTGATAACCTAAATTACAAGTATAACCAAACAAATCTAGTGCTCTTTGCGTATCTTGCGTCACTCCAAGTCCTTTTTGATACAACACTGCAAGGTTGTTGCAACTACTTAAATTTCCAGAGTTGCAAGCAATATTAAAATAATGAGATGCATAATAATAACTTACTGGTGCTCCACTTAATCCATTTGCATAAATCCAACCTAAATTTGCACAACCAGTAATATCCCCTGCATTACATGCAATATAATTAAGATCCACCACTGTTAATTTTGCGCGATCATAACCATATACATTATTAGTATTACTCAAAAGTCCTAAATTATAACATCCCAAATCACTACCCGCATCGCATGCAAATTTATAATACTGCAACGCTTTAAAATAATCTTTTTGTACACCATCTCCATTCGCATACATATATGCTAGATTATTACAAGCCATCACATCACCCCCTTGACAAGCTGTCATATAAAGTTGTATGGCTTTTTCCTTATCATTTGCATTAGCTTGTTCTTTGCGATCATAAATCATTGCCAAAGAAGAACAAGCACTAGGATCTCCACCAGAACATCCCATTTGATAATAACGCTCAGCTTTTTGAATATTTGTATGAATACCCACACCATTCATATACATCGTTCCAATTGCAAAACACCCTGCAGGATTGCCATTATCACAAGCTTGCGTAAAAAATCTAAAAGCAGACTTATAATCCCCTTTCTCCGCTGCTTCAATCCCAAAGCTCAAAGCATCTTTAGCGCTTTTAGGAGATGTTAGAGAATTCCCTGTAGAAGGATTATCTAATGGTATTTTTCTCTCATCAGGCTTTGGATTTGGAGCGATAGTAGGTGCTTTTGGTGCATCTTGCACGCTCATTCCCTGATTTCCATCAATAGATTGTTCATCAGCAAAACCTATACAAAAAAGCAACGCCAAAACGATAAAAAATTTTTTCATTAATCTTTCTTCCTTGAGATATCAAATTAGATCTAAAAAAGCAAAAAGCATGCCATTAATGCAAATCTTTATTCAATGTAATTTCACGATTACTCCTAAAGGCAATCATTTTTCCAGTTTTACTATCCTGTCTAAAATGAATTCCATGAACCTTAGAAAGCTCCTTACCTTTATAAAGATTATTATCTTTAATACAAAAATCTGGATTATTATCTTTAATTTTTTGTGCTTCTTCCTGTGTAATCTCAAAAATTGTACCCGCTAAAACTGCAATTCCTCCATCAACAATACAACCATCTCCAAGACTAATACCCGTAGAGCTATTTACACCCAAAAGACAATTTCTACCAATACTAATAGGCTCAGAATTTCCACCACTCAAAACCCCAAGAATACTTGCACCACCACCAATATCGCTACCCTCACCTACAATTACAGATGAAGAAATACGCCCCTCATTCATACAAGCTCCCTCCACACCAGCATTAAAATTTACATAACTAGCCCCCGGCATTTGTGTATACCCACCCCTACCAAGATAAGCACCAAATCGTGTTTTTGCAGTGTCAAGAATACGAATATTGTCATATTGTGGAATCACTTGCATTAAATAACGAGGAAATTTATCAACAAAATCAATATGCGGATATTTACCAGAAAGTTTAAGACTAATTTCATTATTACGCAAATATTCCAACTCATAAGGTTTATTACCACTCCAAGCTACATTACTCAATAAACCAAAAATTCCATCAAGACACAAACTACGAAGTGCTGCTTTACCAAGCGAAAGTGCTAAAAGTTTCATATATGCAGTTTCCACACTTTGACATTTATGATCTTCATAGAGAAAAACCAAACGAAAATCTACTTGAGCTTCTAAGGGTAATTCTAAAATTTTTTTAAGCTCTAAGAGAGTTTGAATATTTTTATGACTATTACTATCTCTAAAAGCCTCTGGTAAGAAAGGACTAAAAAGCTCTAAAGCTTTGTTAATAAAATCCAAAGTAACACTATATACCGCCTCATCCTCAGATTGAGAAATTAATTTTGCTTCATTTTTACAAGTATCAAAAACTGCATAACTCCCAAAATTTTCTTCCCAATTCAATACGGGATAAGTTGCGCACAAGACATTATTTTCTTCACCAAGATCTACTCTTGCAATCCCAAACCCTATAATTTTTTTGGCACTTTTTGCATGATCTTCCACAAATTTTTTAAAATTATTCATTCTTTCACCTTAAATATTATAATATTTCTATCATTATAACAGCTTATTTTTTAATTTTCCAAAAAGTATAAATCATCTTGATAATCACAATAAATACAACTCCCTCAAACATTGCAGCCAACAAAAAAGCATAATAAGTATTTTGATTCATCGCACCGAGCTCCAAGCCAAGTGCAGCAGTAGCAACCAAAAAAGTCAAAGGCATAGAATCACTAAAAGCATAAAGCACCAAATCCCTTGTATAGGTAAAATATTTTTTGAACGCAACACTAGCTGCTAAGATTCTTAAAAATATCATAGAACATGCAATTAAAACACCATAATAAAGCAGCTTTGGATTATGTAAAACAATATCAATTTTCAAAGTCGCTCCAACATTGATGAAAAATAAAGGAACAAAAAACCCAAAACCAATGTCATTAAGTTTATGAATCAATTCATGCTTATAAGGGAAAAATGTTGCAATAATCATCCCTGCCAAAAAAGCCCCTAGCACATTTTCAAGCCCTAACCACATTACCGCAACAATCAGTACAAAAAATAACATCATGCAAATACGAATATCTTGATTTTGCGTATCATCATAAGGCATTAAAAATATTTTAAAATTTGGAAACCACCAAAACAAAATTTTAATTAGCATAAAAATCATACCAATAATAATAACAAAACCAAAAAGTACCAGTAAAGTTTTATAAAGTTCAAAAGTAAGGCCATAGGAATAAATCCCATTGATAAAAACCAACACCCCGATACTCAAAAGCTCGCCAACAATTCCAATTCTTAGCGCGAGATTTAACCAAGGCTCATCTTTGCCATAATCCCTAATTAATGCCATGATCATCCCCAAACTCATTACAGGAAGTGCGGCAATAAAAATATGAGGCAAGCCAAAAATAACCACAATACTACATGCTCCCAAATAAAGTACGAAAAAATATAAAATCGCATATTTAAGAAAATCTTTTCCTAATTGTCTGAAGCCACGCAAATCCACTTCCATACCACACAAAAACATCAAAAACAAAAAGCCGATTTTTGCAAAGATCTCCACTGCTTCTGTAATATGAAAAAGGCCAAAATAAACCCCAAAAGCACCCAAAAACATCTCCACCACAACAATGGGAATCCTGCTAATTTTACTTAAAAATGGTGCAACCACAATAAGAATTGAAATAATTGCAAACGCAATAAGATTATGAAAAATAACTTCTTCCATCCTATCTCCTTACAAACTAGCAATTGCTTTTTTTATTGCTTCAGGGTAGATTTCATATTCTAAAGCATGAATTTTTTGACTAAAAACCTCCAAAGAATCCTCAGGCATTCTCAAAAAACTTTTTTGTAAAATAATTGCACCACCATCTAATTCTTCATTAACCCAGTGCACACTTACCCCCACTTCCCTATCACCACTTTCAAAACTTTCAATAATTGCATTTGCTCCTTTATATTTTGGCAATAAAGAAGGGTGAATATTAATAATTTTAAAGCTATCACAAAATTTTTTGGAGAGTATTCGCATAAAACCTGCTAAAACCACCAAATCAACCTCCATTTTTTTTATTTCCTTCTCGAGTGCCAAATCAAAAGAAATCCTGTCAGCAAAATCTTGATGAGGAAGCAATAAGCAAGGAATTCCTAAATTTTTTGCTCTTGTGATTCCAAAAGCATCTTTTTGATTACAAACACATCCCTTTATTTCAAAAAAATACTCCTTGCTTTCATGGGCAATTTTTTTTTGATGAAAAGTTTCAATAATATTTTGCATATTACTGCCATTGCCGCTAAAAAGAATTGCTATTTTAATTTTTCTAGGCATAAGTTTCCTTAAAAATTTGATAAAAATTATATAATTATACAAAATCAAACTACAACTTTTTACTTTAGTTTGATCATCTCAATGCTTGCAATATCTTAATTTTAAGGAATTATTATGGAACTAACGCCACAAGAACAAGAAGAAATGGAAAAATTTTGTGCACAAAGCTTTGATTTTGCCAGGGAAAATGATGCAGAATCTCTAAAGATCATGTTAGATCATGGATTAAATGTAAATCTCGCAAATCACAAGGGCGATACTCTTTTAATGCTTGCAAGTTATCACAATAGCTTAGAAGCTGCGAAATTATTACTAGAGAGAGGCGCGCAGGTTGACCAAAAAAACAATCGAAATCAAACCCCATTAGCCGGTGTGTGCTTCAAAGGATATTTTGAAATGGCACAGCTACTTTTACAATATGGCGCAAATCCCAATGAAGGCGGCACAATGTCTCCTTTAAATTGCGCAATTATGTTTAAGCGTAAAAAAATTTTAAATATATTACTTAAACATAAAAATGTAAAACTTAGCTTCTTGCAAAAAATTTTTTTAAAATTTTCTTCATTTAAAAAATCTAAAATCTAATAATAAAAATTATTCAATATGACTTCATTCTTTTTTTAGAGTTTGCGCAATCAACTCTAAGGGATGTTTGAAAACCACTTTGCTTTTTTTCTCGGCTAATAAAGTTGCAATTTGTGCATGGCATGCACTACATTCTGCACTTACAATCTCAGCATTGGTTTCTAGAATCTTATCTATTTTTTTTTCACCAACTTTTTTTATCAAATCATTTTTCTTAATCTGCAAAGTAATTCCTCCAAATCCACAACAACTCTCACTATCCTCAAGTTCCACTAAATCATAATGTTGCAAAAGCTCTCTTGGAGGGGTTTTAATTTTTAAAGATTTACAAGCATGACATGGATCATGATAGGTAATTTTCTGCTTTGTTTGTATCATTTTTTTTCTCAGATCTGTATGCATAGCAAAAAAAACACTTGTTAAAAAAAACTTATGTTGTATTAGTTTTAATTTTTGTAAATATTCTTCTTCTTGATAATACTCTAATACCCTCTGCCAATCTTTAATAATCACAGATGCACAAGTGGCCTCTGGAATCAAAATTGCCTCCACTTCATCAATAATTTTTTCGAAATATATGATATTTTTTTTGATAAGTTTTAAACTTGTATCAAAGTCTCCACTAAATAGTGCAGGTGCACTACAACATTCTTGCTTAGGTATTAAAGCCTCAATTTCAAGAGAATCTAAAATTTTTAATAAAGCATCTCCTGTTTCAGAATAATTATAATTTGCCAAACAACCAATAAAAATTGCGACCTTTCTTGAATATTTTTTAGATTGATATTTTTTATATTTTTGTAAAAATGCTTGATGTTTAAAAGGAATCTTAAAAATTACCCCTACTTTTTTCTGCTTAAAAAAACAGGGAGGTAAAAAAGATAAAAATAAAAAAACAAAATCCATGATTTTTCTATGTCTCAACAAGAAAAAATAAAACCTCTTTAAAACTCCTTGTTTATTTTCCCTTCTTGATTGCATAATAGCAAAATCAATAGGAAGTCCAATAGGACAGGCACTAACACAATGCGTGCACAAAAAACAAGTATCTAAAAATTCTTCTTGCTGAGCAATCTCTACGGATTTAATAAGTTCCAAAAATCCTCGTGGAGAATGCACCTCATCGCGATGAATCTGATAAGTTGCGCACCCTTGGATACATTTTGCGCACTTAACACAAGCAGAAGCAATGTCTTGCATTAGACTGTTTTAGAAAAGCGTCTTTTTTCGTGAGGTATCTTTTCTAAATAAGCATCAAAACACATTGCAATATTACGAATTAACATAGATCCGGTAGGATTTGCAAAAATTCCTTCTTCTGTAATCTCTAAAATACCATCATCTACAAAAACCTGTAGCGCTTGCAATTCCTTCGCAAAATACTCTTTGAAATCAATCAAAAATTTTTCTTCAATTTTACAGAAATATAATTTAGAATTATTCATTAATTGCATAATTACTTCTTTGCGTAAGATATCATCAAAATCTAATACAACACCTCGTTCAACAGGTAGTTTTCCTTCATCTAAAGCTTTTTCATAACTCTTAATATCTTTATAATTTTGCACATAATAATCCACTCCTTCACCAATTGAAGTAAGTCCAATTCCAATTGTCTGCGAGAATCCCCTCGTAGTATAGCCTTGAAAATTTCTTCGAAGCTCACCTTTTTGACTCGCAAGATAAAGTTCATCATCAGCCCTTGCAAAATGATCCATTCCAATCATTTTATAACCACTCTCCTGTAAAAACTTTATAGTAAATTCCAAGATTTTTAACTTATTTTCTGGAGTTGGAAGTGTAGATTCATCAATATTTGCCATTGTTCTTTTAATCCAAGGAACATGTGCATAATTAAAAATTGCAAAACGATCAGGTTTCAAAGAAATCGCTTTTTTCAAAGTCTCTTCAAAAGTATTAATATTTTGATAAGGAAGTCCATAAATAAGGTCAAAATTAATTGAAAAAATACCATGTTTTCGTGCAATTCCCACGACATTTTGCATCAATTCCATACTTTGATAGCGATTAATAGCTTTCTGCACCTTTTCATCAAAATCCTGCACACCAAAACTCACGCGATTGAAACCACCATTTTTTAAAACAATCATCTGATCTTCTGTGAAATGTCTTGGGTCAATCTCACAACTCACCTCAGCATTACTTGCAAAATTTGTAAAAGTGTTACGAATAAGAGTGATAACTTCTTCAAGTTGCTTTGCACTAAAATAAGTTGGAGTACCACCACCAAAATGCAATTGCACAACTTCACGTCTTGTATCCATATGGGTTTTGAGAATCTCTAATTCTTTCCTCAAATACCCCAAATAACGCTCTTTTTTTTCTTCACTATTTGTATAAATCACATTACATGCACAAAAATAACACGCACTTTTACAAAATGGTAAATGCACATAAATGGATAATGGAATATCTTTTCGTTTATCATTGCGCAAAAATGCCTCTTGCAATGTTTCTTGTGTAAAATTCTCACTAAACTCTACCGCAGTAGGATAACTTGTATAACGAGGACCAGATTTTGAGTAACTTGAAAATTTTTTAAAATCTATCATTATAAACTTCTTACAAAAGCATTAGTATTTAAATCTATAAATAAATTTGGATGTTTTTCTTTAATTTCTTTAACAATCTGCATACTATCAATATTTGGCAAACTTCCATCTTTTCCACGCAAAGATTCTACTCTATTAATTGCTACACTCATCACATCATCAAAATCTATAGGTGCATGCATAATAATATCACGCTCTAACTCTACCTTCAAACGATCTTCATGTGCTTTTCGGATAAGCATAATAATATTACGTAAAACCTTTTGTGGCAATACAACATATTCTTGATTTTTTTCATCTTTTAAAAACCAAGGCTCGCTCTTAGAGAATTCTCCACTACTTAAGTGTAACTGCAAAGTATGGGAATCTATTGACTGCATTACCGCCTGATTATTAGCACCTAAAATTTCAACTAACTTTGTTTGTTTAGCCATACCATAATTCCTTTTTGTGCATGTAATCTATTTTCTGCTTCTTGAAATACTCGACTTTGTCTTCCTTCTAAAACTTCTTCACTTACCTCTTGCCCACGATATGCTGGCAAACAATGTAAGAATATCGCTTCTTTATCTGCTAATTCCATCTTAGCATAATCAACACAATAATCCTTAAAAATTTTCTTTTTTTCTTCCTTCTGTTCTTCTTGCCCCATAGACACCCAAGTATCTGTTACAACAACATTACACCCCCTAATTGCCTCATTAGGATCTTCATAAATACGAATATCTTTGGTACTAATTTTTTGTGCATATTCCAAAATTTCTTGTTTTGGCATATATCCTCTTGGACAAGCAATATTAATCTCAAATCCCATAATTGCAGCTAATAACAACCAAGAATGTGTCATATTATTTCCATCACCCACATAAACCACACGCGGATCTTGCTTATATGCTGCATCAAAACTCCCTTTTACAAAAATTCCATTTTCAATCATAGTGAGATAATCTGCTATTACCTGCACAGGATGATATAAATCACTCAATCCATTAATCACAGGGACATATGAAAATTTTGCAAACTCTTCTAGTCTTTCATGTTCAAAAGTACGAATTACAATCATATCTACCATCGAACTAATCACCCTTGCGGTATCTGCGATACTTTCTCCTCTACTAAGCTGAATTTCCTTACCTGATAAAAAGATCCCATTTCCACCAAGCTGATAAATTCCTGCTTCAAAGCTTACACGCGTTCTAGTAGAATTTTTTTCAAAAATCATTCCTAGAATCTTTTTGTGCATATCATTACGCTCTTTATTTTCTTTATAATCTTTTTTGATTGCGATAGCAAGCTTAATAATTTCGATAATATCAGCTTGTTGATAATCCCTTAAAGTTAAAAAATGTTTCATAATACCCCTATTCTTTAATACTATATTCTACTATAAAAATCCAATTTTCTCTATTTTTCAACCTGCTATTATTTTAGATTTTTCTCAAAAACTCTAAAATCTCAGCTAATAAATTTTCCTCATCCTGAATACTTAAAAACTTTTTAGAATTATCTCTAAAGAAAAATGTTACATCTTTTTTGAAATTTGAAATCAATGTAATATCCACATCTCGTGCCACAATTTTTATCAAAATAAGAATCAAAAACTGCTTGGTATAAAAATCCAATGTCCCAAACCTATCTACAATTTCTCTTTCAATTTCATAAACAGATTCTGCATTTTTACACAATGATAATCTTCGATAAAGCTCAAGTCTCAAAGTATCACTATTAATCAAATCAGGATTAAGATAAGCAGATACTTGTAACTTAATTTCTACATCTTTCTCTTGCAATTGTTCCTTCCCACTAAGTTGGTAAATTGCATCTTCAAGCATACGGAGATAAAGACTATAACCAATATTTTTAATATGTCCGCTTTGTGCTTCACCTAATAAATTCCCCCCTCCTCTAATTTCTAAATCTTGATAGGCAATCATAGCACCACTACCTAAAAATGAATTTTTTTCTAATGCAAGTAATCTTTTTGAAGCCTCTGGAGTAATTTTATCTTTATCTTCAATGAGATAATAACAAAAACCCTCTTTATCTCCTCTACCTACACGACCTCTAAGCTGATGCAAATCTGCCAAACCAAAATGATCTGCCCCATCAATAATAATTGTGTTAGCATTAGGAAGATGGATTCCAGATTCTACAATAGAAGTACAAAGTAATAAATGATACCTCCTCTCTGCAAAGGCCATCATGATTTCTTCTGTCGTATTAGAATCAATTTGGGAATGCAAAATTGCAATTTCAAGTTGTGGTAACAATTCCTTCAAATCTCTTGCAATATTTGTAATGTTTGCAATATTGTTATAAATATAAAATACTTGTCCATTGCGTCTTAATTCTCGCAAAATAGTTTCTTTAATTACCGCATCGCTTTTTTCTTTTACAAAAGTTTTAGTACTTAAGCGTTCGCTAGGTGGGGTAAGCAAACTGCTCATACCCTTAATATGTGATAATGCCATATTAAGCGTTCTGGGGATTGGTGTAGCAGACATACTTAAAAGGTGCACATTTTTACTCAAAGATTTAATACTTTCTTTTTGCTTAACACCAAATTTATGCTCCTCATCAATTACAATCAACCCAAGATTTTTAAACACCGCATTTAATAATCCATGTGTCCCTACTACCACATCAATTTTTCCGCTTGCTAAAGCATCTAAAATCTTTCTTTTTTCAGCAGCCTTAACAAAACGATCTAATCGAACGACATGTAGTCCCTCCAATCTTTTCTTCAAAGTATGATAATGCTGCAATGCTAATAAAGTTGTAGGCACAATCATCATTGCTTGGAATCCATTTTTACAAGCTGCAAAAATTGCATTCATCGCTACTTCAGTCTTACCAAATCCTACATCCCCACTCAAAAGTCGATCCATTACTTGACCACTCTTAAGATCTGTAAAAATCTCTTCAATACTTCTTTCTTGATCTTGCGTTAAAACAAAACCAGCACTCTCCTTAAAAAGCAAAATTTCAGGCAATGTTGTATCAATTTTTTTACCTTCAATAAGTTTTCTTTTGGCTGCTAAAGCAATAATAGAATCAGCAATTTCAAAAAGTTTTGTTTTGATTTTTTCTTTAAGTTTTAAAAAATTGCCTTTTCCTAACTTATCAACAATGGGTACACCTCCAGAACCTGCCACATAACGATCAATAGTATTAAGATTTTCAACAGGCAATAATAAAGAATCTTCTCCTTGATAATCAATCCGAATAAAATCTCTAGTAGCTCCTAAAATTTTTGCCTGTTCTATACCACGAAAAATACCAATTCCATAAGTGGTATGCACAACATACTCGCCCACATTAAGCTCATCAATAGCAATACGAGGTTTTTGTTTTTTCTTGGTTTTAGGATAAGAATTAAGAGAAATAATATATTTCTCTGGCAACGCAATATTTAAAACAAGTGATGAGACCTCTGCATATAATCCTTGTGCTTGAAACTGCTCTTGCATCATTTGCGTAGGCACTAAAATCTCTATGCGTTTATCAGCATTGAGTTGTAAAAAATACTCTAAATTTTTTGATTCTATATTAAGATCTGCATAATCTTTCTTATCTTTTAAAAAAGGTAACTGCATAAAAAAATCTTTACCATAAGGATCTTGCAAATCGCGTTCAAAAAGTTCTTGTGTATAATCTCTTGCATTTGGTGTCATTACAACATTTTTATGTAATAAAAACTTTTCAGCTAAAGAATCTAAACACCAAAAACCAAGAGAAAATAAATCCTTATAAAAACTATCTGTATCTAAACTCTCAATTCTACGCAATATTTCATCATACTGCTCTTGATTGAGACTAAATAACGCAGGAGGGATTTTTAAATTTTCTAATTCCTGCTGATTACTTTTTTGAGTTTGCAAATCAAAGGTGCGAATACTTTCGCATTCAATATCAAAAAAACTCAAGCGATAATTTTTTCCATTAGGAATTGCAATATCTATAATATCCCCACGAAAACTCACTTCTCCTTCCATCTCAACAATATCTACTACCTCATAGCCAAAATGCACAAATTTTTGCTTTAACTCCTCAAGATTATAAAGATCTTTTTTAATGATTTCTAAAGGTTGTAGCAATTCCTTTTTTGGTAGAGGATAAAGTACACTAGAAATCGGTGTAATTAGCAAACTTTCTTGTGTATAATACTCCCTCAATTGCGCCAATAAAGTCAAAAATTCTTCACTAAAAGACCTAATATCATCTCCCATTCTTGCACGAAAATCAGGTAAAACCACTGGTTTTTTTTGTAGGATCTTTTTTTCATAACAATACTGCGCTACTTGCCAAAGCACCTGGGTTTCTTTATCATTTTCTGTGAGTAAAATCTCTGTAGATGATTTCTCTAATAAATGAGCATAAAATCTAGCTTGCATTACTTCTCCACTTTTTCTTTTTCTCTGTCTTTATTTTTATCCACAATTTTGCTTTCACCTACAAATACACCCTTGCGTTCAATCACAAACTCTGGTGTAATAACCCTACCCTCAATTCTTCCTGTTGGTAAAATTTCTACCACACTACTTTCGGTAACACCATTAAATTTTCCATTTACAATCAATTTTTGTGCAAAAATATTTCCAAGTACATTACCTGTTTTACCAATCATGACGGTATTTTTAGAATAAATATTACCCTCAAAATCTCCATCAATATGCAAATGACAATCTATATGCATATCGCCTTTAATTTTTGTTCCTTGTGCAATTATTGTTGCTGCACCACCCTTGATGGGAGCATTAGATTGTTGATCAGTGCTAGTAAAGATTGCCATGCTACTATCCTTTCATTATCGAAAATAAAATCAAAATTTTTCATATTCCATTTAGCAAAATTCAAGGCATTTATTGGATTATTTAAAAAACGCACTTCATAATGCAAATGTGGGCCAGTAGAAACACCTGTATTTCCACTATAAGCAATAATTTGCCCTTTTTTGACAAACTGCCCATTACGCGCCACAATGGAATTTAAATGCGCATAATAAGTTTTAAAACCAAAAGAATGCGTAATTTTTACCAAATTTCCATATCCACCATTCCAACCCATTCCTGCAAATTCTACAACACCATCTGCAGTTGCATAAACAGGTGTATTTAAACTTGTACTAAAATCTACTCCTGTATGCTTATGCAAAATATGTAAAATGGGATGCATCCTCGTGCCAAAACCTGCTGAAATTCTTAGATATTTATCTAACGGGAATCCATTAGGAATAAATTTCATAATAAATGCCCTTTGAGCACCTGTAATATTTGCAATATCAATTCTACTCAAAAGACTGCTTTCTATTATAGCATCCTCAGACTTTGAAACCCCTATAATATCCTCCAAATCATCAACTCTATCCCCAGCAATATTTATTTCTTCCATTCTTTGAGTAATCTCATTATTTAACGTGGTATTAATTTTTATAGTTTTTCTAAATTCTTGATTTAAAATATTTTTTTTATTATTTATGTCTTTTATCTCTGTTCGCACAACTCCAATAGAAACTACAATAAAAATAATCAAAGCAAAAATTGCAAGCAAGATATAAAGACTAATTTGTCTTACAAGCATACTAACATTAAAATAAAAGCTTCCTTTATGATCTGTAATCATAAAAACCAAACGTTTATTTTTCATAAACTTTCTCGTAATAGGGATTTTGATAATCTTGAAGTTTTAAAATATCTTGAATAATCCACACAAGACTTTTCCAGTCCACTTTATTTTCATTTAAAATTATTTCATCAAAATTATCCATTCCCCATAATGTAAATTTTTCTGCTGACAAAAGTTTATTTAAAAAAGATATTTCATAATATAAACCATCTCCATAACTTCCTGCATATCCAATCAATTCTCCTTTTTTTACAAATTCTCCACGCTTAACTACAATCTCATCTAAATGTTTATACCAAGAATTAAAACCAAAGAGATGATTAAGCTTAGCTGTATTACCATTACCAAAATTTTTTTTCTGTCCCCTTATAATAGTTTCTACAACACCATCAGAAGCAGCGTAAACTGGAGTTTTTGGATTGATTTTATAAAATATTGCTAAAGCTTCTTTACTTTTATTTTTTTCTTTAGAATAAGTTTTACTTTTACTAAAAAAATCCTTGATAGGATCGCCATTTGGCACGAGATTTAAAATAAGATCTTTTTGTGCATCATCTAAACTCTTGAGATCAACTTCTTCAAACCTATCAATTTGTTGCTTATTTTTTTGCGTATCAATAATATTTTCAAGATCTCCAATCCTTTGATGAATCACATTGAGTTCATTAGTTTTTTTTTGGATTCTCTCTTTTAGCTCTTCATTTTGTTGATAAATATAGCGATACTCTGAAATTGCAATATTTTGCTCCATCGCAACATCTTCAATCGTCTGCATTAAAAATTTCATAAAAAAAAATGCACCAATAATAATAAAAATAAAACCAAAAATTCCCCAAAAAATAATTTTTTTAATATAGCGATGTACTTTAAATTGCTTTGACCCCTTTTCATCTACAATAGTCACAACAAGTTTATTATACATATCCGCCTTTCAAAAAAGTTTCCACAACGCTAAAAGAACCAAAAACCAAATATGTTTCGCTAGTATCAATTTTTTGAAAACTACAAAATGGAATTTCCAATTTCTGAAGAATCTTTATCAATTCTTCTTTTTGAATAATTCTAGGATGATTTACATCTAAAATTTCAATCCTTAAAATATTTTTTCTTAGAATCTCTAAAATTTTTTCAATATTTTTTTGAACATAAGAATTATAAACAAGCACAACTTTTTGATTCCCCAAACATTTCTGAAGCCCATATGCTGCATCTTCATTATGTCCCACATCTATCAAAACATTACTAGCAATTTGTTCAAATCTGCCACACAAATCCAAAACCACAGGCTCTAAAGGAATCTTAAAGCCTAAAAACTCCATTGCTACCATTGCATTTAAAAAATTATCTTGTAAAAATCCTACTTTAATCTTTTCCAACACATTTTGAAATTTTTTTTCATATTCTTGATTAATTTCAATAAGCTTAACATTCTTTTTTATGGCAATTTTTCTTGCAATTTCCCCTACTATTTGACTTTTTTGCTTAGCCAAAATTGCTACTTTTTGCATAGCATTTAATTTCGTAGTAGCAATCTCTTCTAAACTTTGTCCCAAAAGCTCTTGATGATCAATACCTATAGAAGTAAAAATACTTAAATCACTTTCTATACAGCTTGTAGAATCATACTCTCCGCCAAGTCCTGCTTCCATGATAAAAAACTCTACATCTTGAGCTAAAACCAATGCTAAAAATGTCATATATTCAAAATAACTTGCCTCTTGCACACTTGGAAATTGCTGTAAAAACTCATGAGCTTTTTTTAATTCCTCATCGCTAATTAATGCTCCATTTTTATAAAATCTCTCATTAAAATCCAAAAGATGAGGAGAAGTAAAATGTAAAATTTTCTTTTTTTGTTGCAACAAAGACAAAGCAAGATATCTTCCACTGCTACCCTTGCCATTTGTTCCAATAACATGAATTTTATAGCATTGCAAGGAAAGAAAATCTCTAAATGTTTGAAAAATATTTTTCGCCCTATTGGGATCAAAGGGGGCATATTCTGCTCCTTTGCTTTCTAAAAAATCCCTTAAGTCTATTCCCATTGTACTTGATTCCTGCCATTCTTCTTAGCTTTATAAAGAAGTTCATCAGCCTTTCTTAACATTTCCTCTTTTGTCGCAAAATCTTTTCTCTCTACAACACCAATACTTGTGGAGCAATGTAATTTTTCATCATGATAAGTAACTTTTTCTTCAGAAACCGCATTGCAAATTCTAAGAGCTACATCTTTTGCGATTTTCAAATCAGTTTTTGGCATAATAATCAAGAACTCATCTCCACCATAACGCCCTATAATATCTGAAGCCCTAGAGTTGTTTTTCAAAATATCTGCAAAACTACTAAGCAATTCATCTCCAGCTAAATGTCCATAATAATCATTAACTTCTTTAAAACCATCAATATCAAAAAACAATACAGAATAATTATTTTTTTCTTCCATAAATTGTGCTTCACAATTCCATAATAATTCTTCCAAATAACAGCGATTATAAACTTTTGTCAAAGTATCTATTTTTGTTTTTTCTTCCATTTGCTGCAATAAAATTGTAACTTTATACAATTGCTCATTTAAATCTTTAATATGATTTTCTTTTTTATAAATAAACTGGTTCAAAGAACTGATTTTTTCATAAAATCGATTCGCAATATTTAAGAGATTTTCTCCTTTTTGTTGTGCAATAAACTCCTCACCTTGTTCAACAATTTTATTTCTCATTTGATTGAACTCTTCAATTTCTTGCGTGTTTTCATTTAGTGTATCCTGCAAATTCTTAATTGCATCTACAAAACTATTTGCTTTTTCATCATTATAAATTTTTTTCCACTTTTCACCATCATCGCAAATCAATTCCAATTCTTGCAAAACATTATCATCTGAAATATTTTCAGGAACTTCTAATAAAATACTCACCAATCTTTGTACACTGGCTTCATGTTGAAATTTTGTAATATTTATTAATCTAGCAACAATAGAAGCAATACGTCTTTGCACAAAAGAATGTTTTTTTTGATTAGCAATACTTTCCCATTTTTGCCTTAAAATATTAAGACTATATGCATCACCATTGAAATATAAATCAAATAAAATAGGGTCACGATTTTTAATTCTTGGAGCAGCTGTATCACTAAGAATTGATAGCAATGCTTTTAATAAATAATAAAGATCTTCAAAAGTTTCTATCTTTTTTTCTTCACTATAAGTTTTTAGTATTTCTGCAATCTCGGAAAAAAAACTCTTTTCTTCAAAGTTTTGCAACATCTTTTCTTGAGGAGAAATGCATTCTTGTAAATAAATTTTATTTTTGGAAAGCAATTTTAAAAAATACTCTACTTTTTCATCTTGTGTACTAGAATCTATTTTTTTTAATTCTTCAAAAATAAGTTTTAATTTATCTCTTAAAATCATCTATCTTCCTTCATAAGCCATTTGTGCTAAAAATTTATCAATACATTGAATACTCGCCTCCTTAATCGCTTCTAGACGATTTGAATAAGTAATTAAAGGATCTTCAAGAGATACCGCATAATCAGAATATGCTGTGTTTACAAATTCCCCCTTTTTTCCAAAACGATTCTCATAATTAAAAACTATTTCAACATTTACGCGATAAAAAGTTGTAAAACCATTAGTATCTGTAGCAATAGAAGTATCGCTCGCTGTTTTTAAAAATAGATTTATTATAGAATCTGCTTGATCTTTTTCTGCCAACCTTCGTTGAAATCGCGCAACAATCGCTTTGTTTAAATTATCCTTTAACTCCACGGAATTCTCTGTATTTGCTAGATTTATCCTAAGATCTACGTAAACAAGATTCCCTAAAGACTTTTTAGAATAATGCGATACAGGATAGTATCCACACCCCATAAAAAATAAAATCAATGCTAGAAAAAATTTTTTCATTTTACAACAAAATTTACCAACTTATTTGGCACAACAATTTCTTTTATAATTTGTGCACCATCAAGCCACTTTTGTATCCCTTGTTTTGCAACTTCTAAAACCTCTTCTTGTTTTGCATTTGTTGGCACTTCAATTTCTGCACGCTTCTTACCATTCACAGTAACTGCTATCACAACACTATCACTCTCCAGTGCTTTTATATCTATCTCAATAGGTTTAAAATTGCTAAATTGAAAATATTTTTCTGAAATTTCCCAGCATACATGTGGAATAATAGGTTCCAAAACATTACTTAAAATAAAATATCCTTCTGTCCAAACTTCTTTATTATTTTGCACACTTAAAGCATTAAAGGCTTCCATACAAGAAGCAATTAATGTGTTAAGTGTAAACCCTGATTGTTTTTTACTAAAAATATCTTGAGATTTTTGTAAAGTCTCATAAACTTTTTTGCGTGCGTACTTTTCCTCTTTATTTAAAGTATTACCAAAAATTTTTGGTATCTCTGTAACCCTACTAATCATTTCAGTTTTTTCATAAAATTTTCTAATAAAACGATATGCGCCTTCCACACCAGAATCTATCCATTCTAACTCTCTTGATGGTGGTGCAGCAAACAAAACAAATAACCTTGCAGTATCTGCACCATATTTTTCAATAATAGCACTAGGTTCTACAACATTTCCTAAAGACTTGCTCATTTTTCTTCCATCTTTTAAAACCATACCCTGTGTCAAAAGATTAGAAAAAGGCTCACTAAAATCCACATAACCCAAATCTCTTAAAACTTTAGTAAAAAACCTTGCATAAAGCAAATGTAAAATTGCATGCTCAATACCACCAATATATTCATCTACCCCCAACCAATATTCCGCCATAGACTTATTAAAAGGCTCTTTTTTCCATAAAGCACTAGGTGTTGTATATCTCAAAAAATACCAACTAGATTGAAAAAATGTATCCATCGTATCAGTTTCTTTTTTTGCATTCTTTCCACATTTAGGACAAATATCTTCTTGCCATTTTATGTGTTTATCCAGCGGATTCCCCTCACCATTTATCACTACATCATCGGGCAATATCACGGGAAGATTTTCTTCTTTTTGTATTTGTATTCCACAATTCTCACAATGTATAAGTGGAATAGGTGCACCCCAATACCTTTGTCGAGAAATTCCCCAGTCTCTCAATTTAAAATTAACCACTTTTTTACCAAGTTTTTTTTCTTCAAAAAAAGTAATAATCCTCTCTCTTGCTTCTTTTCCTCTTAAACCACTAAATTCTCCGCTATCAATTAATACACCATCTTCACAGTAAGGCAACTCATCACTAATAACCACCTTTTTTATTGCAAGATTATATTTTGTTGCAAAAAGATAATCTCTTTCGTCATGTGCTGGCACACTCATTACAGCACCACTGCCATAATCCATCAAAACAAAATTTGCTGCCCATACAGGGATTTCTTCTTTTGTAATCGGATGAATCACACTTATATCTAAATCCACCCCTTCTTTATCTCCCATCATTCTTGCTCTAGCACTCATTTTACGCATTGCTAAAATCTTATCTTTTTTTTCTTGATTAAGATTTAAAAATGCTTTTTCTACAATGGGATGTTCTGGAGCAACAGCGCAATAAGTAACACCAAAAATCGTATCAGCTCTCGTGGTAAACACTTCTATTTTTTCCAAATCATCATAAGAGCGTTTTAATTTAAAACCAAATTCCAACCCCACAGATTTGCCAATCCAATTTTTTTGCATTGTCAAAACTGCATTAGGCCAATGTCCTTCTAGGGTTTCTAAATCTTTTAAAAGTTCATCTGCATAATCTGTAATCTTAATATAGTATTGATACATTTCTTTTTGAATGATTTCAGTGCCACAACGCCAACACCTCCCCTCATTTACCTGTTCATTTGCTAATACCGTCTTATCATTAGGACACCAATTTAAAAATGCCTTTTTACGATAGACCAATCCTTTATTCCACATATCAATAAAAAATTTTTGTTCCCACTTTGTATATTCTGTATCACAGGTAGCAAACTCCCTATCTTTAGAAAAAGAAAGTCCTAAGGTTTTTAATTCCTTATCCATTGCTTCAATATTTGAATATGTCCAACCCTTAGGATGAATCCCTCGCTTAATCGCTGCATTTTCTGCTGGCATACCAAATGCATCAAAACCAATGGGATGCAATACATTATATCCTTCTTTGCGATAGTGTCTTGCCATCACATCACCGATACAATAATTGCGAACATGTCCCATATGAATTGCCCCACTTGGATAAGGAAACATACTTAAAATGTATTTTTTCTTAAGTTTCATATCCTCTAATGGCTCAAAACTTCCCTCCTTTTCCCAATAATCCTGCCATTTTTTTTCAATACTTTGTGCTTGATACTCCATTATCTATCCTTATACTCTTCCATTTTCATACATCTCTCTTAAACGCTTCTTTTCTTCTCTTTTTTTAGCCTTTTTCATTTCTTTTTCATGATATTCTTGAATATTAAAACCAAATAAAATTGCAAGTTTTGGGGCTACAAACATAGAGCTATAAGTTCCAAACACTACACCTATTAACATTGGCAAAGAAAAACCTATAATATTTTCTCCTCCAAAAAGATAAAGTGTAAGAACCACAAAAAATACCGTTAAAGAAGTTAATAAAGTTCTTGATAAGGTATGTGAAATAGCCTCATTGATCACTTCTATAATATCATTACTCTTATTGCTCAACATTTTTTCTCGAATTCTATCAAAAATAATAATTGTGTCATTAATTGAATAACCTATCAGGGTTAATAGTGCTGCAACCACTTCTAGGTTTAAATCAATATTAAAAATAATCACAAAAGCAGCAGTAATGATTACATCATGCACTAACGCTACAATACTAGCTAATGCAAAACGCCATTCATACCTAAAACTCACATAAAGCATCATAGCAAGTGTTGCTAAAACTAAAGATAAAATCCCTTTTTGCTTTAACTCGTTTCCAACCTTTGGCCCCACGCTATCTAGTTTTCTAATCTCAAATTTTCCTGTATCTTTTAATAAATCCCCTAAAACAACATTAAGATTTTTTCCACTTAAAAGATTGTTATAAGGTATTTTAATCTGCACTTCTTGCTTCGCACCATACTCGCTAACCTGACTCCCCTTAAAACCTTCGGTAGTATCTAAAATCTCCCGAATCTCTATAATTGGTGCAGTTTCTTCATATCGAATTTGTGCGGAACTTCCTCCTGCAAAATCAATTCCTGGTGTAAAACCCTTGAAAAAAAATAAAGCAAAAGCACCAAGAGTTAAAAAAACTGAGACAATGAGACCATATTTCGAATAGGCCACAAAATCAAAAATTTTGACTTTTTTAAAAATTTCCATTAATCTTTCCTTATACCAAACCAAAAATTTAAAGATTTTGTATTAGCAATTTTTGGCAGTATTGCTTGATAAAACCCATAGGTGCCAATAATAGCAGTAATAATAGATGCGATAATCCCAATCCCTGTAGTAATAGCAAAACCTTTTATTGCACCTGTCCCATAAGCATAAAGCAGGACTGATGCAATCAAAGAAGTAATGTTGGAATCAAAAATTGCACGCGATGCATTTGCATAACCTAGCTGGATAGCTCGCATAACATTTTCTCCTGCACGCAATGCTTCTCTAAGACGCTCATTGATAATAATATTTGCATCTACTGCAACACCTACAGTCAAAACAATTCCAGCCATTCCTGGCAGTGTCAAAGTAGCGCCAAAAATAGACATAATGGCAATAATTAAAAATAAATTTACAACTAATGCAAAAGTGGCAATTACCCCTGCCATTGAATAATATACAATCATAAAGCCTACAACAAGAACAAAACCACTAATTAAAGCAATCGCAGATGCCCTAATACTATCTTGTCCAAGACTAGGTCCCACGCTACGCTTTTCGATAACCTCCAAAGGAGCTGGTAACGCCCCACTTCTTAGAGTAATTGCCAAATCGCTTGCCTGTTCAACACTAAATCCTCCACTAATTTGTCCACTACCTCCACCAATACGCTGTCTAATCACAGGTGCAGAATACACCTTCCCATCTAAGACAATAGCCATACGCTTACCGATATTAGCCCCAGAAAAATCTCCAAAAATCTTTGCTCCTTGAGAATCTAAGCTAAAACTCACAACAGGCTGATGATTTTCATCATAAGCTACACGCGCATCTGTTAATTTATCACCATCTAGAATGGGAATTGCTTTTAATAAAATCTTGCCGAAATCTTGACCATCATCTCCAACAAAAGGTAAAATTACATCACCATATTTTTGTGCCTCAAGTGCACTCATAGTATGCACTCTTGCATTATGCTCCTCATCAACAGCCATCATCTGTAGATGTGCAGATTTTGCAATCAAATCCCTTGCCCTATTTTCTTCTTCTGCAGTCTTAATACCAGGAAGTTCTACTAAAATATTACTTTTTCCTTGTTGTGTAACACTTGGTTCTGAAAGTCCAAATTGATCCAAACGATTTCTGATCGTAGAAATTGCTTGAGAAACTGCATTTTTTTCAATTTCTCCAATTTCTTTTTCATCAAAAACAATATTGTAAGAATCTTCTTGTTTTTGCGTGATAATTCCATTAATTTTTGATAAAACCATATCGATAGTTTTTGCATCCTCAGAATCAATAATATCAAACACAACGCCATCTTCTTTTGCACGCAATCTATCCAAAATTACTTGTTTTTGCTTTGCTTCAAAACCAATAGAAGAAGCCAAAGAAGCATATTTTGCTTTAATAGCTTCCTCTGTTTTTACCTCCAAAAGAAGATTTAGTCCACCTTGCAAATCTAATCCTAAGCTAATTCTTGGTCCTTGTGTTTGAAATAATGAAGGAATAGAAAAAGCTATACCAAACAAAGCGGCACATAAAAATACAATTAATCTAAAATTAAAAACTTGCTTCATATTAATCTTTATTACTCTTCAATTTTATAAGCAATATATTCTTTTGTAACTTTTGCTGTAGTTTCCTCATTAATTTTTACACTGATAAACCCCTCTTCTGATTTAACTACCTCGCATATAAAACCACCAGTTGTAACAATTTTATCACCCTTTTTAAGATTCTCAATCATTTCTTTATGTTTTTTTTGTTGCACTCTTTGAGGTCTGATAATAAAAAAATAAAAAATCAAAATCAAAACGATAAAAGGTAGAAGTGAAGATAGAATTTGTTGCATATTTTCCATAATTAAAAGCTCCTTAAAAAATGATTTGTAATTCTAGCAAGTTTTTACTTATTTTTTATTTTATTAAACAAAAACAATAGGCAAGAACCTGTGATGGCAGATAAAAAAGATGCAAGCAAAATTGCAATTTTTGCCAATTCTATAGCCTCTAAATTTTCAAAAGCAAGATTAGATACAAAAATCGACATTGTAAAACCAATACCTGCCAAAACCCCTGCACTAAAAATATGAAACCAAGCAACATCTTGTGGTTTTTTAATAATTCCAAGTTTTTCAAAAACAAAAGTTACTACAAAAATACCTACGGGTTTTCCTATAAACAATCCTAGTAAAACCCCAAAAAAGATATGGTCAATTGTAAAATCAATATTACCACTAATATTTACTCCTGCATTTGCAAAAGCAAAAAGTGGCATAATAAAATATGCACTCCATGGATGCAAAATATGCTCTAATCTCTCTAAAGGACTTTGTGTCGCTATAGATCTTTTATAAAGGGTTTTTACAATCTTTGTTTCATTTTTTAAATCAGTTTTATTATAGATTTTATCTAGCGTTTCCTTAAAAAAATTTACAAAAGCAGCTCTTTTTTCTTTTGGCTGTAAAGGAACACAAAAAGCCAATAATACAGCCGCAATTGTAGCATGAATCCCACTATGATGCACAACTACCCAAAGAAAAACTCCTAAAATTAAATAAGGAATAAGATTTTTAATACCCATTTTATTAAGAAAAATTAATAAGGCAATAATTCCTACTGCAATCAATAAATAATTCCAATAAATTTGTGAAGTATAAAATACTGCAATAACAATAATCGCTCCCAAATCATCAACAACTGCCAAAGTTACCAAAAAGACTTTTAATGCAAAAGGCACACGTTTGCCAAGCATTAAAATCACTCCAAGAGCAAAGGCAATATCTGTTGCCATAGGTATTCCAAAACCAAATACTGAATCTGTCCCTGCATTAAAGGTAAAATATATCAAACCAGGGACAACCATTCCTCCAATTGCAGCAATAACAGGAAATGCTGCTTTTTGAATCCCAGAAAGTTCCCCTAACAAAAACTCTCGTTTAATTTCTAAACCTACCATTAAAAAGAAAAATGACATTAAAACATCATTAATCCATTCATGAATACTAAAGCCAAAAAATTTATCTCCAAAGCCAAAACCAAATTCTTTTTCCCATAGCTCAAAATACCAATCAGATAAATTAGAATTAGCTACAATTAATGCTAAAACCATACTGACAAATAAACACACGCCTCCAAAAGTTTCACTTTTTAAAAAACGTAAAAATAATTTTTCAAGAAATATTTTTTGCCCCATTATTTTCCTTTATTTTTGTGCTAAAAAACAATGCTACAACACCAAAAATTATTGCCAAAGCAGATGCAATTAAAACAGAAAGTTTGGATATGTTTATCATCTCTTGTTCAGTATAAGCAAGTCCAGAAACAAACATAGACATAGTAAAACCAATTCCTGCTAAAAAACCTACTGCCAAAACATGAGGATATCTTAACCCTCTAGGACGAATAGAAATTTTTAAACGCTCGCTAAAATAGGCAAAGATTAAGATTCCTAGTGGCTTTCCTAAAACTAAGCCAAAAATTGTTCCCCACATAATACCACTATTCAAAAAATCAATGCCTTGATCAATTAAAACCCCACCATTTGCAAAAGCAAAAAGAGGAACAATAAAATATGCACAAATAGGTTGCAATGCATGCTCAGTTCTTAAAAGTGGATTTTGCGCCGCATAAGAATAACGCCCAATGCTATCAAGAATATAAATATATTTACTTTCTCGATACATGTCAATTTTTTTTTCTGTACTAGGGTGAATAAAATTTTTAACTCCATCACTTAGTTTCTTAAAAAATCCTCTTTTTTGCGTGTATATATCTTTCATTTGTTGAATTTCATCAAAATCAAGTTTTTGCCATTCTTTCAGCATTTTTTCAAAATAAACAGAAGATACTTTAGTTTTTCCTGGTATACAAAATGCCAAAATTACTGCAGCAACTGTAGGGTGAATACCACTTTTATAAACAGTAATCCACAAGAAGATTCCAAAAACAAAATACAAGAAAATAAATTTTGTATCTTTATAATTAAGATAAATCAATGCCATAATAATAATACAGGACAACATCATCCATAATATTTGTAAATCTTCTGTATAAAAAATAGCAATAACCGTCACTGCACCCAAATCATCCGCAACAGCCAAAGTTACTAAAAAAATTTTTATCACAGAAGGAATTCTTTTACCCATCAACAAAATTACACCCAAAGCAAATGCAGTATCTGTGCTCATTGCTACGCCAAATCCCTTAGATGCATCTGTATTATAATTAAAAAGAATATAAACGATAATTGGGATAATAATTCCACCCAATGCAGCAAAAATAGAAAAACTTACTTTTTTGAATCCTGCCAAATCTCCATATAATACCTCGCGCTTCATCTCAAGCCCGACCATAAGAAAGAATAAGGACATTAAAACATCATTAATGAAATGTAAAATACTCATGGAATAATTTACTTCATTAACACAAAAACCTATTTTTGTTTCCCAAAATTTGAAGTAACTATCAGAAAGAGAAGAGGTATTAGCAATAACCATTGCAACAACGACACAGAAAAATAACAAAATTCCCCCAAAAGATTCGTGTCCAATAAAACTGTACAAAACCCTTTGGAGTCTATCTCTAATATATAAAGATCCCTTTTTTCCAACTGTGTCAGGAACAACAATCTCAACAATATCTTTCATTATTTATTATCCTAATTAAAATCTGTTAGGTTTTTACCTCCCCTATACTAGGAGAGATTATTTTACTTTTTCTACATATTCCTCCGTTTCAGTATTTACGCGAATTACCTCACCTTCTAAAACATGAAAGGGTATTTGTACTACAGCACCGGTTTCTAAGGTTGCAGGTTTTTTACTACCACTTGAAGTATCTCCCTTGAAGTTTGGTGCTGTTTCAATAATTTTTAATTCTACAATTTGTGGTACATCCACTGAAATCGCCTTACCATTATGAAATAAAATCTGCACATTGATTCCATCCAACATCCACTTTGCAACATCACCCACTTGTTCATCACTTAATGCAATTTGCTCATAAGTATCAGTATCCATAAACTGAAACATATCACCATCATGATAAAGATACTGCATGGTTTTTTCAACCAAATTTGGCTCTTCACACTTATCTCCTGCATGAAAAGTTTTTTCAATTACTCTACCATCAAGAAAAGATTTGATTCTCGCGCGCACAAAAGCAGCACCCTTTCCAGGCTTTACATGTTGGTATTCCACAATCCTATAAGGAACTCCATCAATTTCAATCTTTAAACCTTTTTTTAACTCACTCATCCCAATTGCCATTTTATCATCCTCCTTAAATTTTATTGGCTGAACCTAAAATTTGCA
The DNA here is from genome assembly GCF_021300615.1 of Helicobacter anatolicus. Taxonomy (NCBI): domain Bacteria; kingdom Pseudomonadati; phylum Campylobacterota; class Epsilonproteobacteria; order Campylobacterales; family Helicobacteraceae; genus Helicobacter; species Helicobacter anatolicus. Next base: position 274,743 of record NZ_JAJTMY010000002.1, on the reverse strand, counting down.
TACGCTCTATTATTACTTTTTTCATAGCCTCCATTCCTGGTGTAAAGAATTTCCGCAAATCAAATTGTGTTGGATCGTCATTTGCTACTTTTCTTACAGCTGCCATAAAAGCAATACGCAAATCCGTATCTGTATTTACTTTATTAATACCACCTTTTATAGATTCTTGTAAAAATTCAAAAGGAACTCCTCTGCTTCCCTTCAAATCTCCACCAGTTTGCAAAAATGCCTCTCTCACATAATCAGGTATAGCACTTGCACCATGCAAAACAAGAGGAATATTAGTCAATTTTTTAACTTCTTGCAATCTTTTAAAATCAAGTTTTGGTTCACCCTTAAATTTAAATGCTCCATGACTTGTGCCAATTGCGGGTGCAAGATAATCTACCTTTGTCTCCTTGACAAAAATTTCTGCTTCTTGTGGATTTACCAAGACTGCATCTTTCTCATCCACAGAAATATTATCCTCAATCCCCATAAGTCTCCCTAATTCTGCTTCAACACTCACACCATGCGTATGAGCAAAATCTACCACTTGCTTAGTTAAAGATAAATTCTCCTCAAAACAATGATGAGATGCATCAATCATCACAGAAGTAAAACCAGCTTCAATAGCATTTTTACAACTCTCAAAAGTTGTACCGTGATCCAAATGTAAAGCAACAGGAATATGAGGATATCTTTTTTCCATTGTTTTAACCATCCCCACAACCATATCAATCCCCATATACTTGATAGCACCCTCACTTGCTTGTACAATAATAGGAGATTTTGCTTGATGCGCAGCTTCAAAAATACTTTGAAGCATTTCAAAATTAACAAAGTTAAAAGCACCTACACCATAAAATTCTTTATGGGCTTTATGTAAAATTTCATTACCTTGAACTAGCATTTTTTCCCTTATTAATTAATTGTAATCTTAGCATTATTTCTTAGTTCTTGAATTTTCTTCTGTGCTAACTCTTGAAAATTTCTCTCTTTGAACATATTTTCAATTTCAGCCTTTGCATCTGCAAAAGAAATTTTTTTAGATTCACCTTTTTTAATCAAATAAATTACATGATAGCCATAATCTGTTTTTACAGGTGTTTTAGTATATGTTCCTGGTGCAAGAGCAAAAACGGCATCTCCAAACTCTGGTACCATTTGATTTCTCTGAAAGGCGCCTAAATCTCCACCATTTTGAGCCTTTTGACCACCTGGATCAATAGTATTTTTATTTGCAAGTTCAGAAAATCTCTGCTCAATTTTTGACTTTGGTGCCTTATTAAGGTCAGTAATAATTTTTTCTGCTTCTTCTTTAGTTTTTACTAAAATATGTCTTGCCTGCCCCTCTTGTTGAATAAATCTTGCGGGATTCTCATCATAAAATTTTTTTAAATCACTTTCTGGAATTGCAATCTTTTTTGCTTCCTCTGCTATACTATGTTGCCAAGCATTAATAAGCAATTGTTGTTTTATATTTTCTAAAGCTTCTTTAAAATCTTTTGTATTCTCAAGCTTTGCTTTTTTGGCAGCATTTTGTATTAAAATTTCATTAATCTTTTGATTAATTAATCCACTTTTTTGCTCGGCTGTTAATTTATTGAAATCAAAATTTGGTGCCTGTTGTTTTAAAATATCAAAATCCTTTTCTGTAATCACTTGACCATCTACATTTGCCAAATCTTTTGCATACGATACGCCTGCCATTAACATACCTGCTGCTATTACACTAATTACTTTATTGTGAAACATAATTTTAACTCCATCTTGAAAATTTTTCTTTTTCATTCAAATGAAAATAAACGCCCTATTTTACAATGAAAATTTAAATCAAATAAGCCAATGTCAATTATTCAATAATTTTTTAATCAAAACAAAGCCACACCATAAAAAAAATATGACAAAAAAATTCGTTGCTAATAAATAAAAAAAAGCTTTTTGATAATCCAATGTTTTTAAAAAAATAAATAACTCGAGTCCAAAAGAAGAAAAGGTAGTAAACCCCCCTAAAAACCCTACCATAAAAAACAACTTCCAATGCAAATACCATCCTTTTTGCACAAAAATATAAAATGCCATCCCCATCAAAAATGCTCCTAAAATATTTACCAAAAAAGTTGCATAAGGAAAAAAAGTATATTTCTGCAAAAACAAAGAAATAAGATAACGTATTAAACTTCCTAAACCACCGCCACAAAAAACCAAAAAAAATGCCATTATATTCATTAACTACACCAAGCGTTGAGCAACTTCTTTTGCAAATTCTATACACCCCTCAATATTTTGCTTTGGACTAACAAATGCTTTAATTTCCGCATCAAAAACACTAAAAGTTGTCAAACCTATAGCTATAGCAATATAGCTATCATCCCAAGCAAACTGCTGTACAAAAGAAGTATAATGGCTAGGTGCGGTAAAAATTAAAATAGACTTTGGTGAAGGTTTTTCAAGGTTTGTTATATTACTTTTTTTATTTTCATATGCAATAATTTGCTTTACATAAATCTTTGCATGAGATAAAATCTCATCCAAACCTGAAACAATTTTCTTTGCCCTAAAATACAAAACCTTTTTATGTTGCAATAAAGGTATAAGTTCACTAGCAAACCCAATACCATGAGAATCTTTACCAATATACTCTACATTAAATTGATACTTTTCCAAAACTCTCGCACTACTTTCTCCAATCACATATGCAGGAATTATCTTGAGATATTCAAATTGAGGATATTTTTCAATAGCTTTTTGTAATGATTTAATTGCATGTTTAGAAGTAAAAACTAGCGCAGTATAATCTTTTCTTAATTCTTTCAAGGAATCATACATATCCCGATACTCAATTTCATTAAGTATGAGTGTTTGCACCCCATCATAAGGCTTTGAATTTACTAAAATAATGTCACGCATGAACTTGCCAAAAATAAAATAAAAAAATTATACCAATCAAGATTCTATAATATCCAAAAGATATATAACTAAACCTGCTGACAAATCTTAAAAATAATTTAATACTCAATAACGCTGAAATAAAAGCTACTATACCACCTACAAAAAGGATTGCTAAATTTTGAGAATCTAAAATATTTAAATTTTTATAAATATCATAACCCGTAGCTGCAAACATTGTAGGGATAGCAAGCATAAAAGAAAATTCTGCTGCCAAAGTACGAGAAAACCCCATTAATAATCCAGCTATAATAGTTGCTCCACTTCTAGAGGTTCCTGGTATCATCGCAAAACACTGACAAAGTCCAATAACAAAAGCTTCTTTATAAGTAATTTTTGCAATATCATCTTTTTTTATTTTTTGACTTTTTTGCTGTTTATACTCCACTAATAAAAAAATAATTCCTCCAATAATAAGCATCACTGCCACAGTTTGAGATGTAAAAAATTCTCTAATATACTTATAGGCTAAAAACCCAATCAACCCTGTTGGCACGAATCCGACACAAAGTTTTAACCAAATATCCAAACCCCTAAAAAGTTTATGGTAAAGCACAAATAAAACTGCTAAAATCGACCCCAATTGTATGGAAATTTCAAAAGTTTTTACAAAATCACTATCTTGCTCAACTCCCAAAAAATGCCCTGCTAAAATCATATGTCCTGTAGAAGAAATTGGCAAAAACTCTGTCAATCCTTCTACAATCCCTAAAACTATTGCTTGAAAAAAATCCATACAAAAACCCCATACATATACATATTTTTATCAAATTATATCTTTTTAAAATATTTTTAAATACCAAATAATTTTTGTAAATTTATAAAAATAAATTAGTGTAAAAAATAATTTAAAATAAATTTTTAATTTTGGATAATAATATAGAAGAGTTAGTGGCAAAAAGCCACTAACTTAAAATTATTGCCTGCGTCCAAAAGTTACACCATAAGTTTCATTCCTAATTTGAAATAAAGGATCAACTGGTGCACCTACTCCTTGTGGAATATCTGAAGGGAAGAAAACTTCTTGATTACATTCCATGCCTTCATATTTATTGACATTCAATACACCTACCAACACTTCTTCATGCTTTCCACTCCAAATTGCAGTAGTATCATTAGTTGCATCTTGAGGATTTGCCAAAACAAGATACATTTTGTAATTTATAGATTTATTTTTGATTTGTTTATTAAACTCTTGAAGTAAATAGTCTTTACTTTTAGTTTTTTTATCATTTTCACTTAAATATTTTACACCATCTTCAGGCACAAACTTCCATCTTGCCGCAATCATTTTACCACTTTTTGCATCTTTAAAATAAAAAGTATGAACACTATAATAAGGCGTATTTGCTACACTTGCAGTAAATCCAACATTTTTCATGTATTCATCAAATTTTCTAAAAGATTCTACCTCGCTAGTAAGCTTAGCGATCTTAGCTTGATCTACTTTTCCATCTACTGGAATCTTCATAGAAAAAAATTGAAAAAATTCTTCAGGGGTTCTTGCGAAGTTGATTTCAGAATTTAGCATTACCATTGTCCAGGTCTCTTTATCACCCTCAAGTCTCAATGCCAAACCTCTTCCCTTGCTTCTATCATCCATTACTGCTCCACCCAAAGAAAATCTAGCCAATGTCTTAATTTTTTTTTGCTCCAACAAAGGAATATTAATTTTTTTGCTAATATCTTTACTTGGAATAAAAACACCCGAAGCACAAAAACCTTTTGTATGATTAATTTTCATTTTTGGATTCTTAGGATCTCCATTTAATCGATAAAATATATCTGCAATTGCATCAGAGGTTACTTCTTGAGCAACAACGCTTCCTCCAAACATAATTGTAATTGCAAAAATACATAAATAAATATTTTTCATTTTCATAAAAACTCCTTATATTCTCTGCCTTTAAAGCAAAAAAATTTTATTATGTTTACATAAATATTAAATCCTAAAAATTCTCCACGCATTTAATAATGCTAATAAACTTACCCCAACATCTCCAAAAATTGCCTCCCAAATCTCTGCCATCCCAAAGATTCCACACAATACTAAAAGAATCTTAATTCCAAAAATCATACCAATATTTTGCCACAAAATCTTACGCATCTTTTTAGTAATTAAAAAAATCTTTACCACTCCCATCAAATCGTCTCTAAGCAATAAAATATCCGCATTTTGTTTATTGATATCATTTCCTCCAACTCCCATACTCACCCCAACATCTGCCACGCCAATTGCAGGTGCATCATTTAACCCATCTCCCACAAAAAGCACTCGTTTTTCTTTTTGATATTCTTTAATGATTTCATACTTATCTTGTGGTAAAGTCTGTGAAAAAGTCTTACAAGAAAGTGTCTTTGTAATAGATTCTACATTTTTGGCATTGTCTCCACTAATTACGACTACTTCCTGAGACAAATCTTTGAGATTTTTTACCACCTCTTGTGCTTCATCTCTCAAACTATCGTGTAACAAAATATATCCCTGATACTTTTTATTTTTTGCTATATGCACTACCAAACCCACGCGATCAACTTCCTCACAAAATACATTATTTTCTTGCATCAATAATGCATTTCCTGCCAAAATTTCTTCATTTTCACCACAAACCACAACCCCTCTACCCAAAACTTCCTTATAACTTTTAATTTCAAAATTCTTTTTTGGTGGAGCAAAACTTTTAGCAATCAAATGTGTGGATCTCTGCATGGCTAAATTTGCCAAATCAAGTAACTCTTCTTGTTTTATAGCAGGCTGTGGCTTAATTTCTTGAATACTTAATTGACCAGTTGTAAGCGTCCCTGTCTTATCAAAAATCACCATCTGTATGCGCAAAATTTTTTCAAAAATCCGTGCATCTTTAATTAAAATCCCTTCTTTACTTGCCCGACCAATAGCAATAAAATACCCCAAAGGAATTGCCAATACTAAAGCACAAGGACAACTCACCATTAAAACTACCAAGGCACGATAAAACCACTCTTTAAAATCCCCATATCCTAATAAATACGGAATCAAACATACCGCTATTGCAAAAATAAAAACCACCGGTGTATAATATTGTGAAAATTGCGTGATAAAATGTTGCACTCTTGTTTTTTGCATAATGGCATTTTCCAAAAGATCTTGCATTTTTGTCATAAAACTCTTATCATAAGTATGCGTTACACGAATTTTTAAAGAAGTCTCTAATACAAAACTTCCACTCAAAACTTCATCTCCTACTCTACATAAAACAGGAATACTCTCACCATTTATAGCCTGAGTATCAATATAGCCTTCACCTTCAACAATCACCCCATCCAAAGGAATCTGACTTCCTGCACCAACAACTATTATCTCCCCAACACTGACTGCAGAAATTTCTTTCTTTATAATTTTATTTTGCAAATCTAATACTTCAATATTTTTTGATAAAACTCGTGTTAAAATCTTTAAAGAATCTTTAGATTTAAAAACCGCAAAATTTTGCAAATGTTCTCCCAAGGCATAAAAAACAATTATTGCTGTAGCTTCAATATATGCATCTAAAAAACATGCTGCAATACTTGAGCTTAGCATTAAAACATTTTCATCAAAAAATATTCGTGCTTTAATATTCCCTATCGCACTTAACAAAATATTTTTAATCGCGACAAAATATGCCAATGCTAAAAAAATATAACCAAGAATCTTGAAGTCAAAAAATAAAAAAGCAAGTGCAACAAAAAAACTGATCAAAATACAAAAAATCTTATAATGCGATATTTTCTCCTCACCTAGCTCTTCTGTAATCTCTACTTTTGGCTCAAGTTCTACAATCTTTTGTAGTGCTTCTTTTATATTATCACTTTCAATTGTTAAAACATTAACGGGAAAATTAAGTGTAGCAGATTTTGTGCTTTGCAATTCATTTAGTGCATCTAAAATTTTCTCTGCACAATTTGCACAATCAAGATTTTTTAAATAAAATTTTTTCAACTTTATCCTTACAAAGAGATGAAAAATTATACAAAAAACTTTTAAATTCTTCTATAACTTAAGGCTTCTAAAACATGTCTCTTTTCTATGTGTTCCTTTTCCTCTAAATCCGCAATTGTGCGTGCAACTTTTTTTATTTTATTAACACTTCGCATTGATAATCCAAAACGATCTTGAGCTTGCAAAAGTATTTGTTGCGTCTGCTCATCTAGCACACAAAATTTTTCAATTTCTTCATCTGACATTTTTCCATTAAAATTTTCTTGCTTTCTATTTTTTTGCATCACAAATGCCCTAAATACAGATTTTTGCATCTCTAAAGAACTTATAGTTGCTTCCTCTCCCCTATATTCTTCTTCCATTTGCACAAACAAATCAATCCTATCTAAAAAAGGTTCACTTAAACGATTTTTATATTTTGCAATTTCTCTATCACTACAACGACACTCATTTTTAGTACTTAGCAAATTCCCACAAGGACAAGGATTTTGTGCACCAATAAATAAAAATGAAGTAGGATAAGTCACCTTAGAATTTACTCGCGATAACGCCAAAATATTATTCTCTAAAGGTTCTCTTAATGCCTCCAAAACTTCTTTAGAAAAATGTGGCAACTCATCAAAAAACAATACCCCTAAATGTGCCAATGCAATTTCTCCTGGGCGTGGCTCTTTATTTGCTGCAGATCCGATAATGCTTGCCTTTGAGGCACTTTGATGAGGGGATTTAAAATTCCTTTGTGGCACCAATTTAATTTCTTCTTGATTCCAACTATTTATTTTTGCATTGTGTAAAATATCATACAAAGTCAAAGGTGGTAAAATATATTGCACACGCTTTGCAATCATACTTTTTCCACTTCCTGGATTTCCTTCCAAAACAATATTATGAAATCCACTTGCAGCAATCAAGGCTGCTCTTTTTGCGATTCTCTGACCCTTGACTTCCTTAAAATCTAAAGAAAATTTCTCTTGATAATAATATTTTTCTCCAACAATCTCCAAAAAAGGAAAATTCAGTTCTACTTGTTTGGAATCTGGTTTTTGATCTGCCCTTAAAAACTCCAATGCTTCTTGTAAATTTTCTGCATACATGCAATGCAAATTTGGCATAAGTGAAAAATATTTTTCACTTTCTTTTGGCAAAATCATACAAATATCTTTTTCTTGCAATAAAATATCCAGCACAATTCCAAATAGACTATTACTATGTTTTAATGCACCATCTAAACCCAATTCACCAAATGCAAACCATCGATGCTTAAGCTCTTCTTTTTCTTTATACATACCCACCAACAATGCAATCGGCAAATCAAAATGACTTCCATATTTGGGTAAATCCGATGGAGATAGATTAATGATAATTTTTAATGGAGGAAAGGCAAAACCGCAAGAGAGAAGTGCTGAATGTACTCGTTGTTTAGATTCTTGAATTGCATTACTTGCCAAACCAGAAATAACAAAAGCTGGCAATGCTCTATTGAAAGAAACTTCAACCTCTACTATACTTGCATGTAGTCCAAATTTAGTCGCACAATAAATTTTTTGTACCATTGCTTAAGACTAACTTGTTTTTGCTTTTTTTAGCTCTTTCTCAAATTTTTTTCTTTTGAGAATTGAAAGCTTATCTATAAATAAAATTCCTTCTAAATGATCCATTTCATGCTGAAATGCCACTGCCAAAAACCCTTCAGCCTTTAATACCTTCTCATTACCAAATCTATCTTGGTAGCCTAAAGATATATTTTTATATCGCTTAACTTTTTCATAAAAACCCGGGACAGATAAACATCCCTCATCCCAATAAATCTCATCACTTTTGTGCAAAATCACAGGATTAATAATTTCATATAAATCTTCTTTATATTGCTTACCATCCTCCTCTCGAGGAATATTGACTAGCAAAACTCGCTGTAATACACCAACTTGCACTGCAGCAAGCCCTACGCCATCTCGCTGCATCATGGTTTCATACATATCATCTAGCAACATATGAAGTTCAGAATCAAATTTTTCAACCTTACTAGACTTTTTTCTTAAAATATCATTAGGATAAGACAAAACTTCCAAAATAGCCATTTTATCTTACTCTATTTCATCTTGAGGATAAATCTTGAACTCAACTTTTTCATCCAATGCCAAATTCAATGCTATTAAAGAAGATTGGACAATATTTTCTGTAGTTTTTTTAGGAGTAATTTTTGCAACACCAATGGCAAGTTCCAAAACAATATCTCTACCATCAGAAAAAATATTTGTAGATTTTGCTGTTTCTATCAATCTTTCTGCAGCTTTTTTTGCACTCTGTAAATCTGAGTTTTTTAATCCCATAGCAAAAATACCATTACCAAAATAAGCAAGAATATCACTTCGTCTTGAAGTTTTTAACAAAAGCTTAGCGATACTTTTTAACAAAATCAACATAATGGTTTTATTAGCCACATCATTCATGATATTTTTGGATAATGTTAAAGTTAGCATTGTGCTTTCATGATTAAACTCTTCAATTAATTCTTTTTCCTTATCAATCAGTGTTAAAAAATATCGCTTATTATAAACGCCAAATTGAGAATCATAAATTGTGTTTTCATTGATACTACTAATAATCTTTGTCGTATCCTGATAAATATTTTTTAGATTCTCAAGTTCTCCATCTATTTTGTCCTTAATAGAATATAAATCCTTTAGGAACAATTTAACCATATTGTTAAATACCAACTTATTATCAATATTTGCAATATCTTTTACATATTTTTCAGAAACATTTTGTGAAACCTGTAAGTTTTTATAAAGCAGTGCCACAAGTTCTAAAATTTGCTTAATATTTTTAAAGCCGTCTTTAACTGTTTTTTCAAAAAATGCAACTCTATCCTCATTGCTAGATTGTAAATCAATCAAAGCTTGTATCTTTTGACGCGATCCAACATCTTCTTTCTCCAATAAACGCTCAAAATACATTTGATAGTTCGCGGGTAATGGAGGTAAAGATTCTTTACTCATCTCTTTTGCCACATTCTCTGCAATCTTAGTCACCTTATCAATAATCTGATTTTCAAGCTCCTCGACAACATTATCCTCTCCGTCAATATTAATATTTGCACCAATATCTCCAAAATAAGGATTACTACTAAAATCTAATTTATCTTTATTTTTTGACATATTTTCTCTTTAATTACTTTAAGCTCTTTTCTAAAACTTGATCAATCATGCCATATTCTTTAGCTTCCAGAGCACTCATAAAAAAATCCCTCTCGGTATCTTGAGAAATTTTTTTAAGACTTTGTCCAGTATTAGATGCCATAATTTCATTTAAAATCTTTTTTAATCTTAAAATCTCATTGGCCTGTATTTCAATATCTGTAGCTTGACCTTGCGCACCACCTAAAGGTTGATGAATCATAATTCTTGAATTTGGTAAAGAATAACGCTTACCTTTTACTCCAGAACTCAATAAAAAAGCTCCGGCAGATGCAGCCTGTCCAATACATATTGTCGCAACATCAGGACGAATGTAATGCATAGTATCATAAATACTAAAAGCACTTGTAATTACTCCACCAGGAGAATTGATATATAAATAAATATCTTTTTCTGAATCTTCAGCTTCTAAAAACAATAACTGAGCGACGATAGATGATGCTACAGCATCATTAATTTCTCCACTCAAAAGAACAATTCTATCTTTGAGAAGTCGTGAATAAATATCATAACTTCTCTCACCCTTTCCTGTTTTTTCAATCACATAAGGAATGTAATTCATTACTCAACGTCCTTCTTTTTAGTAGTTTTTTTAGACTTTTGCACGGTTTCACTCTTGCTATCAGGTTTTTTTCCAGAATCAATTTTACTATCCAATAAATGATGCAATACTCTATCTTCAATCATAGCCATTTTAATTGCTGGAAAAAGATTATTATTTTTATAATATTCAATTACTTCTTCAGGATTTTTTCCCATCATCATGGCTTCATAGTATAATGTTTGAAATACCTCATTATCTTGGACAACAATTCCTTTTTGCTTGGCAAGGCTATCTACAATAAATGTTACACGTACACTCTTTTGTGCGTCATCTCTAAAACTTTCTCTTTTTTCTCTAGCCTTTTCTACACTCTCTTGAATCGCCTTTAATTCTTCAGCATTAAGTGTTCCTAAAGAGTTTCTAAATAAAAGATCCATTTCTTGTTCTACAATCAGATCAGGAAGGTCAAAAACAAGATTTTTCAAAAAATTTTCTACTAATTTTTCCTTCAACTCTTCATTATAAAGCCTAGTTTTTGCTTCAAATTGTAATTGTTTTTCTACTTCTGCCATAAAATCTTTCAAAGTCGCTTCAGGATTTTGAGGCATAAATTTCTTTGCCAAATCATCATTTAACTCTACTTTATCACGCACCTTAATTGTATGAAGCTTAATTTTAAATACCGCTTCTTTACCAGCTAGATGCTTTGCTTGATAATTTTCCGGAAAAGTTACCTTAATATCTTTTTCTTCACCAGCCTTCATTCCCAACATAGAATCTTCAAATCCTGGAATAAACTGCCCACTTCCAATCACAAGTTCAAAATTTTCTGCCTTACCACCTTCAAATGCTTTATTATCTACAAAGCCTTCAAAGTCAAATACAGCACTATCACCATTCTCAAGTTTTTTTGTCTTTGCTGCATTGATTAACGGAGCTTCACGCTTAGCAATATCTTCTGCTCTTGCATCAATATCTTTTTGTGTAATTTTTGGGAGTTTTACTTCAGGAATGCACTGTTCAATATTATCTAGATTGATTTCTGGTATCAAAGAAATCTTAATTTCCACATCAATATCGTCAGTATTTTCATTAAATTTTGTAATAATAGGATCACCAATTACTTGTTGTGCAGCAATATTTAATTCTTTTAACGCAGCCTGCAACATATCCTGTATCGCTTCACGCTGTGCATCTTGCTTGATATTATCCTGATAACGCGAACGTACCAAAGCCAATGGCACTTTACCTTTTCTAAAACCATCGATTTTGAGCGTTTTACTCAATCTTGTTGCAATTTTAACGATCTTATTTTCCAAATCCTTTAAAGCGATAGTACCACTAGCTATCACATTAGCACTATTTATCTTATTTGTCTTTAAATTCATGACATTCCTTCAGCAAAAATAAAGTATAATTTTGCAGATTCTAGCAAAAAAATTCTTTAATTCAACTAAAAAAGGTGGTGTAAAAATGTCTTTGCAAAAACTTAAAGCCAGATTAAATGATTCTTTACAACTTTCTCCAAAATTTGGTTTAATTACAAAAATTACCCCTACAATCATCTATGCAACAGGTCTAACACCATCTATAGGAGATATTATTCGAGCTTATAAGGACACAGGAGAATATTCTTTAGGTATGGTTACAATTTGTCAAAGCGATTCTTTTGGTTTTACACCCTTTTCTTTCATAGAAGGCTACAAAGCGGGAGATAAGGTTATTTTAGATAAAGAAGGATTAAACATTCCTGTTGGCGATGCACTTTTAGGAAGAGTGATTGACCCACTAGGAAACCCCATTGATGACAAAGGTTCCATTCATACAAATACCCTTGCTCCTGTAATTACTCAACCTATAAAAGCTATGAAAAGAGGGGTGATTAACGAAGTTTTTCCTGTAGGTATTAAGGTAATTGATGGGATTCTCACCTGTGGTAAAGGACAAAAATTAGGGATTTTTGCTGGATCTGGAGTGGGAAAATCTACATTAATGGGCATGATTGTCAAAGGTTCAAAGGCATCTATAAAAGTTATTGCTCTTATTGGAGAAAGAGGCAGAGAGGTGCCAGAGTTTATCCATAAAAACCTTAAAAATAATTTGGAAAATACAGTATTAATCGTGGCCACAAGCGATGATTCTGCTTTAATGCGTAAATATGGTGCATTTTCTGCAATGGCAATTGCAGAATATTTCAAAAATCAAGGTCATGATGTTTTATTTATTATGGATTCTGTAACACGCTTTGCAATGGCACAAAGAGAGATTGGATTAGCATTAGGCGAACCTCCGACAAGCAAAGGATACCCTCCTTCTGTATTAGCACTTTTACCACAACTTATGGAACGTGCAGGAAAAGAAGAAGGTAAGGGCTCTATTACTGCTTTTTTTACTGTTTTGGTAGAAGGCGATGATTTAAGTGATCCTATTGCAGATCAAAGTAGAAGTATTTTAGATGGACATATTGTTTTAAATCGTGAACTTACAGATTATGGTATTTATCCTCCAATCAATATTTTAAATTCTGCTTCTAGGGTAAGTAATGATATTATCACACCTGAACACAAAAATGCAATAAAAAAATTCCGACGATTATATGCGTTATTAAAAGAAAATGAAGTTTTAATTCGTATTGGTTCTTATCAGAAAGGCAACGATAACGAGCTTGATGAAGCAATAGAAAAAAAGACTTTTATGGAAAACTTTATCAAACAAGATGAAAGTCAAATGATGAATTTTGAAGAAATTACACAAGAACTCTATAAAATCCAAATACAATAAACCTTAAAAGCTATAAATATACGCAAGAGTAGTATGAGAAGTGAATTTTATATTGGAAGGAAATTTAATTCCTAACTGCACGCGATTGTTATCATCAATCTTAAACTCTATCCCTACATTAACTAAAAATACAGTATGGAATTTATTATTCATCGGATCGCTAATTACTTTCTGATATTGAGAAAAACCAACCCCAGCACCTGCATATGCACCAAGCGTCATTTCCTTGGAAAAATAAACAATATTTGTCGATACATCGACATTCAAGCTCAAATGATTGGAAATAATTGTTTCAAGACCATTTGGTTGCAAGTCCATCAAAGACTGCAAATATGCCCTGATTCCTAAAACACGCAAAGGTTTATATTCATACCCTCCTACTAACCCCCACGAAGGAGCAAAACTATGACTATAAGTTTTTTTATTCTTGTTTGTATGAATTGTAATATTATCACCAAGACCAAAGCCTATTCCCACAAACATACTATTGCGGTCATAAGCCTTTATAAAATTTAAAAGCAAAAAAACTAGGAGGATTCTATACTTCATTTATCTTTTTTCTTTTCCTTATTTTTCTTTTCCCTTTTAACTTTCTTCTTATCTTCTATCTCTTCTTTATTATCCATATAATCTAATTCTTCATTTTCTACAATCTTTTTTACTACTTTTTTAGCTTTTGTGATTTTTTTGATAACAATATTCCCTTCTTCTCTTTGATATAGTCGCTTAATTTTATCATCAAGAGGTGCAACTAAAACATATAAAATAGGCACAATCAAAAGACTAAGAATCATAGAAATCAACAAACCACCAATCATAGAAATACCGATTGGGGATTTCATTGCATATCCACTACCTGTAGCAATTGCTAATGGTAGCATACCAAAAACCATCGCAATTGTGGTCATCAAAATTGGTCGCAATCGAGATTCTCCAGCAAATTTAATTGCTTCATAAACATCTACTTGAAATTTTTTTCTTCTCTCATTGGCTACATCAATAAGCAAAGTAGCATTTTTACCAACTATACCTATCAATAAAATCAATCCCATAAATGAAAAAATACTAAAAGGCTGATTAACAATTTTTAGTGCAAAAAATGCTCCTGCAAAACTAAGAGGCATGGTAATCATAATAATTAGAGGTTCAATTAAAGATTCATACAATGCCGCCAAAATAAGATAAATAAGAATAAAAGCTGTAATTACTGCTACACCAAAAGACACAACAGATTCTGACATATTATCAGATTGACCACCAAAAGCATACCCTACACCGTCCTCTAGCAATGTTTGCATATTTTCAGGTTTTGAAACTTCAGCGATTATATCACCCAAAGAAATTCCAGAATTTTGCAAAGGTGCTGCATATACAGTTACGCTTCTTTGTCTGCTATAGCGACTAATAAGCGATGGGGATTGTGACTGCTTAATTTCCACTAATCCATCCAAAAACATCAATTCACCATTAGCATTTTGTACTTGAATCTTTTTAATATCATCCGGTGATATTCTTTTACTATCTGGGACACGCATGGTAATCTTATACTCTTTTCCATTTTCTTTAAAATATGCAGCTTGATTTGTCCCTGAAAAAGCAGCATTAATAGCATTTCCAATAGTTTGTGCACTCACACCATATTTATCGGCATTTTGTCGCAGTATTGTAATTCTATATTCAGGCTGTATATCAGAAGTACTAGTATGATAATTTCCAATCTTTCCTTTAAAAGTCTCACTCTCTAATAAAAAGTTACGCAACTTCTCAACACTTTTATCCACCATCTCCTGTGTAGCACCATAAATAGTCATTTGAAATGCTGTATTATCTCCTCCACCTAATGTAGGAACCTCAGAGGCAAAAATATTCAACCCTTGCGCCAAGGGAGATGTGCGTAGTTCTTTTTGCACAATATCCATAAGTTCAAATTGACTTACACTTCTCTCTTGCACAGGTTTTAATTTAACATAAATCTTAGATTTAAATACACTTTGAATCGTGCCATATCCCACTTGTATTGTAGTATACATAATCTCATCATGTTTTTTCAAAAGTTCTTGTAAACCAATTGTTTTTTTCTTCATCTCATGAATGCTAATTCCTGGTTTTGTCTCCATCCAAACATAAAATTCTGACTTATCCTCTTGAAGCATAAATTCTCCGCCCAAAGACTTTGCTAAATAAAGTGAGAATCCAAAAATCAAAAAAATCAATACAATAAAAATTGTTTTTTGCTTTAACACAAAACTTAAAAGAGCAGCATAAAAGGATTGCAATCGATTAAAAAATGGCTCTGTAAAATAATAAAATTTAGATTGTTTTGAACTTACAATCAATGAACTCACCATTGGAATAATTGTAATTACAACAATATATGAAATAATAACTGCCAAAGCAACCGTAACTCCAAAACTCTCAAAGAATCTTCCCATAACCCCTGACATATTTCCTATTGGAATAAAAACAGAAAGTAACATTGCAGAAATTGCAATAATTGCAAATGCAATTTCTCGCACCCCTTCATATGCCGCCTCTTTTTTTGACATTCCTTTTTCAAGTTTTTTATGAATATTTTCGATCACAACAATCGCATCATCTATAATAATCCCAATAGCAAGAGTTAGTGCCATCATTGTAAGCATATTTAATGTATATCCCATCATCTGTATAAGCGCAAAAGTTCCCAAAATAGAAACTGGTAAACTAATGGCTGCAACCAATGTAATTGTTATACTACGCAAGAAGAAAAATACAATCAAAACTGCCAAAATACCGCCTAAAATTAAATCAAATTCAACATCTTTAATAGAATGTCTAATATATTCTGTAGTATCCAAAAATGGTCGAATTTCATAATCTTGACTTACTGCTTGAATCTGTGGTAGAACTTTATAAACTCCATCTGCAATATCAATTTCATTTGCACCCGAAACTTTTTGTACTTCAAAAATTACTCCAGGTTCATTTTGATACGCTGCGTAGGTCGTTTCTTCTTCAAGCCCATCTTCAATTACTGCAATATCACTAAGTCTAGTATTTTGCCCCACACGAATATTGCCTATTTCTTCAATACTGTACCCATTTGCATCTATAGTAATTGTAAAATCTTTTGTGGAATTTTCAATGCGCCCACCATTAACTTCAATATTTTCCTGTCCAAGAAGTGAAAATAAAGAATTATAAGTAAGATTATATTTATTCATCAAAGTAGGATCTACATAAACACGCATTTGTCTTTCACGATATCCATTAAGTTGCACACCACCAACACCAGAAATTTTTTGCAGCATTGGTTTAACTACCAAATCTGCCTGCTTCATCAATTCTGATGCGCTTTTATTTTGACTTGTCATAAAAAGAGAAATGATTGCTTGTCCGCTTGTATCAAATTTCTGAATCGAAGGTTGCTGAATATTTGCATCACCAAATTTGATAGAAGAAATTTTTCCAATCACATCATTCATTGCCTCTTGAATCGGTTTTTCAAGTTGGAATTCCACAATTACAATACTAATATTTCTTGCACTGTTAGATTTTACACTCTTAATCCCATCAATCCCCATTACCGCTTCTTCAATTTTATCGGTTACCTTGCTTTCAATAATCTCTGGGCTTCCTCCAGGATATGCAGTAGAAACCACAATAATAGGAAAATCAACATTAGGAAATAAAGAAATAGGTATCTTTTTTAATCCCAAAACACCGAAGAACATCACGGCAAGAGCAAACATTAAAGTCGTAATAGGTCGTTGTATTGCAAACTTATACATTATTTTGTCCTTATAAATCCATCACCAAAAGTGCCTGCTACCATATTTGTATCTGCTACAGCTTCTGCACTAATTTTTCTTGTACTATCATTAATAGTAGGATAAATTTTTGTAATCACTACCGCCTTTTTATCTGCACCACCATCAATAGAATAATAAAAAGTATCTCCAACTTTTACATGATTAATATATTTAGAATCAAATTCAATAACAAACTTTTTACTATGACTCACAAGTCTAAAAAGTGTTGTATTTGTAGATCCTACACCATCACCCAACTCAATATTTTTTTCCGCAATTACACCATCAAATGGTGCTTTTAAAATTGTCTTGTGTACCATAGATTGATAATATTTATAATCTGATTCCAGTTTTTTATAATTTGAATAATATTGCTCCAAAGTATTTTTATCCACTGCTCCACCAGTTTTTTGATAACGCTGATATTGATTTTTTGCAAAAATATATTGTTGTTCCACAGAAGTTGATTGTGCGACTTTATCTTGATTAGCAAGTCCCAACAAAACATCTCCCTTTTTTACTACACTACCCACATCAACCTTAATAACTTCTACAATTCCTGAAGTATCAAGTGCTAGCTTAGAATCTTGTACAGCTTTAATATTAAACACTGCATAAACATCTAAGGCTAAAGCCATATTAACACTGCATAATGCAGCCAATAAAAATCTTGCTTTCATAAAGTTACTCCTTTATATAATCTCTAATTTTTTGTCCACTATGAAAAATATAGTTTGCTTTTTGAAATTCAAAGTTATTTACGCTTTGATTAAAAGTTGATTCAGCATCAAACTTTGTACTCAATGCCTGCAGATAATCTGTAAAAGTAATCAGATTTGCCTCATATTTTTTCTTTTTGTTAGCATAAGCAATATTAGCTGATTTTAAATTATCTCGAGCCGATTGAATTTGTTTTTGTGCAATTTCTAAAGTTTTTTTATAAAGTTCCACATCTTTTTTTTGCTCTAGTTTTTTGTATGCCAAAAGTTTTTCATTAGATAATTGTGCAATTTTTAAAGATTGTTTTTGAAAACTCAAACCCACATCATCTAAAATTTTTAGACTTATAGTAAAACCTATTGTATTTTGAATATCGGGATAAATACTTGCCAAACTACCCTTTGCAAAAGAAGGTTTTTGAATATTGTAAGTAAAGGTGTCCGTCAAATCAACAACGGGATAATAATTCAACTGCTTATTTTTAAAAATTTGCATATTAATCTGCTCTTGTAATGCAGTCAAGTCTCCACGTTCTTGAATTTGAAGTTGTGGCATTTGAATTCTAGTAAACAACAAACCTTCTACTTTTAAATTTGTTAGATATTCTAACATAAGTTTATTTTGCTCTACAGATAAGCGTGCATCTGCGATTTGATATTCACTTAATGATGCTTGTGCTTTAAGAGATTCTAAATCATCAATTGGTGCCAACCCTTGCAAATAAAGCTGTTGTACTCTTTTTACATCTTCTTTAATTTGTTGTAATTTTTTTTGTAAAGAAACTAATCTAGAAACGTTATCAAAATAACCATAATAATTTTGCGTTACCTGTAAATAAACACTTTCTTTTGTATATTTTTCATCAGCCACATTAGCCAAATAATTTGCATTTTTTTCTCTAATGGTATTATAATCTGCCAAACCATTAAAAACATTGTATTTAAAAGTAGCATTTGCAGTTTGCGTATTATACACAGAGTTCATTTGTGTGTTACGTGCATTATTATTAAAACTATAGCTCGCATCAAGCCTTGGCATTGCTGCTGCAAGCTTTGCAATTGTTACATCTTTTTTACTTTGCAATGTAGCTAAAGCCTTAGCCTGCAAGGAATAATTCGTATCTGCCGCCTTAATTAATTCTTGCAAAGTATATTTTTTTACTGCTTGTTTTTGAAACTCTTTAATATCTGCAAGGATATTAGTATCTCCAAGACTATTCGCATTAGCAGCCAAAAGCATAGTGCTACATAAAGCAACTCCAATTACTTTTGAAAAAGCTCTTCCTGCCTTTCGCATAAAAACTCCTAAAAATTTTAGTTTTTGTAAATCTGTATTATAGCCAAAAAAAATAATAGTTGCATTAACAACTAATTGAATTCCTACTACTCCTATTAAGGTTTAAAGTATTTTATTATAATTTCTCCCCCTCATAAAAATTAAATAAAATATAAGGTCCTGGTAATGTTTTTTGATTTTACACTTCAAACTCCTGCACAAATAGAAATTTTAAAAATTGCCTCTCACAGCATTACTCCAATGATGGTTTTAGAAAATCTCTCTACAAAAGCTCTTCTAGAATCTGCGTATCAAGAAACTGGAAAAGGTCGTTACTCTCTTTTATTGCTTTCTTTATCCTTTTGTCTCACTAAAGAAAATAATACTTATTACCTTCTTGATGATAAAGAAAAAATCACTCTCAATCCTCTTGATGAAACTAAAGACTTTTTAGATTGGGCAGAAACCTTTAAAAATCTAGCTCCCACAACACTACAAGAAGATATCCCATTACCCTTAGGTGGCATAGGATATCTTGGTTTTGAATTTTTCGAAGAAATAGAAACTCTTAAAAATCATAAACCCAAAAAACTAGACACTTATGATTGTGCTTTGATGTTTGGTAGAGACTTTCTTATTTTTGATCATCTTTATGACTGTGCATTTTTAATAAGCATCAACTATGCCAAAGAGACACATCCACTTAATCTCAAAGAACATATCCAAAATCTTGCTACCAAAATCAAGCAACTCACACCCAAACCCCTCCCTCAAGAAAATTATAATTTTACTATCCTTCCTTCTGATCAAGAAGAATATTTTATAACAATGGTAGAAACCATCAAAAAAGAAATCTATCAAGGAAATCTTTTGCAATGCGTACCCTCACAAACTCTGCAAATTCAAAGCAATCTACCCCCTATTCAAGCCTACAAACGCCTGCGTCAAAATAACCCTAGTCCTTACATGTTCTATTTTGATTTTGAAAATTTTCAAATTCTAGGTACAAGCCCTGAAATGATGATTAAAATAGAAAATGAAAGCATTACTATACGCCCTATTGCTGGCACTAGAAAACGTGGCAAAACAATAGCTCAAGATTTACAACTTGAACAAGAATTAAAAGAAGATGAAAAAGAAAATGCTGAACATCTCATGTTGGTTGATTTAGCAAGAAATGATATTGGTAAAGTAGCAAAAATTGGTAGCATTAAAATAGAAAAGTTTAAAATTATCGAGCGTTATTCAAAAGTTATGCATATTGTTTCAGAAGTAAAAGGAGAGTTTGACCAAAAAAAGAAAAGTTGTAAAGATGCGATTTTTGCAACATTTCCTGCAGGCACTGTGAGTGGAGCACCAAAAATTCAAGCTATCAAAACCCTTTATACTCTTGAAAAATATCAAAGAGGAATTTATGGAGGGCTTATTGGATATTTTGATACTAAAGGAAATTTTGATAGTGCGATTGCCATAAGAACTGCAATCTATCAAAATCAAACCTATCATTTGCAAGCAGGTGCAGGAGTTGTACAAGATTCTCTACCAGAATTTGAACTCAAAGAAACAAAAAACAAAATGCTTGCTCTACTTAGTGCAATTACAGAATCTAAGGAATAATCATGCTGTTACTTATAGATAATTATGACTCTTTTACTTACAATATCTATCAAGCTTTCTGTAATCTTCATCAGGAAGTAAAAGTTGTACGTAGTGACAAAATCACACTTCAAGAAATTTCTCTTTTACATCCTGATTATATTGTCATAGGACCAGGGCCAAAAACACCAAAAGAAGCGGGAATTTCTTTACAAATTATTCAAAAATTTCAAGGAAAAATCCCTATTTTAGGAATCTGTTTAGGGCATCAAGCAATTATGGCAAGTTTTGGAGTACCTATTGTCAATGCCAAAAACACTATTCATGGCAAAGTCCAACCTATCACTCATAATCAAAAAGGACTTTTCCGAGGCATACCACAAAATACTCAAGTCACAAGATATCATTCATTAGTAGGTAAAAAAGAAGACTTGCCTCCTTGTCTAGAAATCACTGCAACAAGTATTGATAATGAAATTATGGCTATTGAACACAAAGAATACAAACTCATGGGTGTACAATTCCATCCAGAATCTTTAGGAACACCAGATGGAATCAAAATGCTAAGAAACTTTTTACACTACAAGCGCGAAGAAACCCCTATACATATTTATCTTAAAAAAGCACTTCAACAACAAAATTTTACTTATCAAGAAGCCTATGATATTATGGATGAAATCACAGAGGGCAATCTTTCTGAAGGACAAATTGGATCTCTACTCACAAGTCTTGAGATCAAAGGCATAAATGCGCAAGAACTCGCTGGTTTTAGTACACTTCTACGTAGCAAATCTCTAAGTTTTCCAAAACCATTTGCAGGTGAAAAGCGTCTTGATATTGTCGGCACAGGTGGTAGTGTGCAGAAAACCTTCAATGTTTCTACAATCTCTAGTATTATTTTAGCAAGTATGGGTGTAAATGTATTAAAGCATGGAAATCGTGCTGTTACAAGCCAATGTGGTTCTGCTGATCTTATTCAAGGACTTGGTATCAATCTGAATATGAATATCAAAACTTCCTTGCAATGTTATCAAAAAACTCACTTCACATTTTTATTTGCACAAAAATTTCATCACACCCTAAAAAATCTCTCCAATGTAAGAAAAACACTAGGTTTTAAAACTCTTTTTAATCTCATAGGACCACTGATTAATCCATCAAATAATACTCATCAAGTTTTGGGTGTTTTTGATAAAAAATATACAGAGATAATGGCACAAACCTTACAAATTTTAGGAATTCAACACGCCTTAGTTGTAAGTGGATTTGATGGTTATGATGAAATATCTCTTTCATCTCCCACACAAATCACAGAACTTTTTAACAACAAAATCAAAACCTATACTTTTACACCTCAAGAAGTAGGATTGGGATATGTAGACTATCAAATATTAAAAGGTGGGGACACCTTACTAAACACTAAAATCGCACTAGATATATTTAATAATATTCCTTCACCGCGTCTAGAATTAGTAGCGATCAATGCGGGTGCGGCCCTCTATGTTTATGGCAATGTCTCCTCTATCAAAGAAGGCTATTTGGCTATCAAAAAACATTTGAAAACAAAAAAAGTTTTACAAACCCTGCAAGAAATACAAACTCTAAGCAAGAATTAAAATTCCTACTACTCAAACCTCTTTTTTATTAAAAAGGAGGTTTATTCGCCCTGTCCTTCTTCTTGAAGTATTTTTTTTAATTTTAATTTCTTAATTCTTGCACCATCAACCTCACAAACCCTAAACTCACAAACACCATCATCAATCACATCTCCTACCACTGGCAATCTCCCTAACAAGCCAAAAACATAACCTCCAATTGTCACCTGTTCGCAAGATTCATCAAAATTAATACCACAAATTTCTTCAATACTTTCCAAATCCATCATCCCATTAAATATAAAAGTATTTTCATCAACTATATAATCCTGTTCAACTTTTTTATCATGTTCATCGGAAATATCCCCCATAATTTCCTCAATAATATCCTCCATAGTTAGCAAACCAGCGGTCCCACCATACTCATCAATCACTAAAGCTGTATGTTTTTGCTCCTTATTCATCTTTAACAAAATTTGAGCAATAGAAGCACCCTCAGGTACTATAATCATTTCTCGCAAAATATTTTTTAGATCCATTTCATCATGTGTAAGGGTATTTTTTAGCAAATCTCTAATATGTATCATTCCCAAAATATTATCCTTACTTCCCTCATAGTAAGGATATCGTGTATGATGTGTCTCCACAACAATTTGTATATTTTCTGCATAACTCTTATCAGCACTTAAACAAATCATATCTTTACGCGGCGTCATAATCTCTTTAGCAATTGTATCGGAAAAATCAACTGCATTCTTAATAATTTCCCCCTCAATAGAATCAATCAATCCTCCTTTTAAACTCTCTCCAACAATGATTTTCAACTCTTCTTCAGAATGAATACTTTCTTGCTCTTTTGCAGGCTCAATTCCAAAACGCTTCAAAAAAAATGCTGCTAATCTATCAAAAAGCCAAATCACAGGATAAAAGATTAACCAAAAATAATACAAAGGGCGTACAACAATCAACACACAACGCTCTGCTTTAGCAATAGCAATTGATTTTGGCACAATTTCACCCAAAACAACATGAAAAAGAGTAATTAGTGTAAAAGCAACAATAAAACTCACGGTATGTAACAAAAGATTATTTTGCAAAAAAAAATCTTCAAATATGACATAAAGGATTTTTGCAACGGCAGGTTCACCAACCCATCCCAATCCTAAAGAAGAAAGTGTAATTCCTAGCTGCGTAGCACTTAAATAAGTATCTAAATGCCCAGTAACTTTTAATGCAAGATTTGCATTCATCGCCCCGGATTTTGATAATTCTTCTAATCGTGTTCTCCTAACCTTAACAATCGCAAATT
The DNA here is from genome assembly GCF_021300615.1 of Helicobacter anatolicus. Classification (NCBI taxonomy): domain Bacteria; kingdom Pseudomonadati; phylum Campylobacterota; class Epsilonproteobacteria; order Campylobacterales; family Helicobacteraceae; genus Helicobacter; species Helicobacter anatolicus. Next base: position 251,043 of record NZ_JAJTMY010000002.1, on the reverse strand, counting down.
CTGAAAGAACAAAAAAACCATTTAATAAAACCAAAATTAATGTCAAAAATAACATCAAAACCGAGTGGTAGGGGTCCAAAAATACTCCTTAAAAACATAAAATAATATATTTTATCACAGAATCTTAAAAAGCAAATATACTTGCTTGTAAAATCCAAAATACACAGGCTGAAAGTAATGCAGAAACTGGTACTGTAATCAACCATGATGCAACAATTTTTACAATAGCATTGCGTCTTACCAATTCTTGCTTATACGCTTTTTTTAAAATCTTTTTCTCTTTTTTTGCCAATAAAATCTCTTTTTGACGACTCTTTTTCAAGTTTTCCAGCATAATTTTCTTGCGTTTAACACTTGCATTATGAAATTTTTGAATAAAATTTTCAAGTTCGTTGGGAGTTTTTTGAGCATTTTCAATTGTTTGAATCATATTGCTATAACGCTTTTTTAAATATTCCCTCAAAAATCCCACTCCAAAAATTGCCCCAATTGCAATATGTGTAGAACTTACAGGTAGACCCAATGCAGAAGCAACTAAAACAGTGATTGCGGCAGACATTGCCACACAAAATGCCCTTATCTTATTAAGTTCAGTAATTTCACATCCCACAGTTTTAATCAATCTGGGACCATACAATGCAAGCCCTAATGCAATTCCAATTCCACCAATCAACATAATCCAATAAGGAATATTTGCCTGAGAATCTATATTGCTCAAATCTCCTAACATCTGATTGATTGCTGCTAATGGACCAATTGCATTTGCCACATCATTTGCTCCATGTGCAAAACTCAAAAATGCCGCTGCAATAACTAAGGGCAAAGCAAAGAGTGCATTAATTGCTTCTTTTGTGTTTTCAAGCCGATTTGCTAAATGCGAAATCACAGGTCGTGTAATAAAATAAAAAATCAATGCAATAACAAAGCTAATGATCAATGCATTTTGCATCTCTATTTTTATAACATTTTTTAAACCCTTAGAAATCAAATAAAGTCCAAAAGAAAATACCATAATGAAAATTAAGAAAGGTACAATTTTTTTGGCTGCTATTTTCTTATCTTGTTTATAGGTAATAGTTTTTTTAATAAAAAATAAAAATAAAGCTGCAATCAGTCCACCCAAGACTGGGGATATAATCCAACTCCCTACAATTTCAATCAAAACCTTCCATCGCGCTACATCAAGACCACCACCCGCAATTCCTGCCCCCAAGATTCCTCCAACAATAGAATGTGTTGTAGAAACAGGTGCTTTAATTACTGTGGCAAGATGTAGCCACAATGCCCCAGACACTAAAGCTGAAAGCATTACCATAATAAAAATTTTTGTATCACTGAAGGCTAAGGGATTGATAATTCCAGATTTTACAGTATTTACAACATCAGCACCTGCTAAAATTGCTCCAGCTGCCTCACAAATTGCAGCAATTACAATAGCACCAAACATGCTAATAGACTTTGATCCTACAGCAGGTCCCATATTATTTGCTACATCATTTGCACCAATATTCATTGCCATATATGCCCCCACAACACAAGCAAATATAAGCAAAAAAGGATGATGGGTGACATTACCAAAATTACCCCCCAAAAATGCAACCACCAATATAAACAACACAACCAAAGTGCCTCTTTGTATTTCTTTTTGTGTTTTTTTTCTTTTTTTTAATTTAGAACTCAATTTAACTCCTTTTATTTAACTTCTCTAAAACTATTTTTGTATGTTCTATAAATTTTATTAGTATATTGTATCTGCCCATCTTCCAAAGTTTCTGAAAAAAATTTACTGATTTTTTCACCACGATTTAAAAAGAAAATTTCTACACCAATACCAATAGAATAACTCACCCAATCATACTGAAAGTCACTTCCTAACAACAATCCATAACCCAATAAATAATTATTCGTCCTACCAATTGCATTTACAATAAAAAATTGTGCACGATCTTTAGGTTTTACAAGCATCAACAAAGAAGGATTATAGTTAATTTGTGTAGATAAAAATCTTTTAGGTTTTTCTTCTAAAAATCCAATTTGAGGTAAAATTAATCCTGTTTTAATCACGGGGATATTTAACAAAACATCTTGATTGGCTAAAATCTCCTCCTGGGTTTTTAAATCTTGTGAAAATTTTGCTGCTCGTTCATTAGTAATAGATTCTCCAAAAATTACATTAAAGCCCACTTTTTGACTCAAACTTTTTAACCAATTTCCAATATTACTTGCATCATCATATTCTACAATTTCCTCTGTTTTTGCAAAATCATAAAGTATTTTGATTTGCTCTTCATAATCTATTCCACCAAAAAATAATTTTTCAGGAATATTTTTACTCATCACTTGTTTTTTATTAACTGTTGGCACATAAGTTGGTAACGTAATCTCAGTATCCTCAAGTAATTTTTCTACTCCATTTTGTGTCAACATTGCCACTACGCAATCAAATTTTTTTTGTTTTATTTCTTCATAAGTTTGATGTAATGTTTCAAGTTCTTCATTTTTACTATCAAAAACTTCAAATAAGTATGTTACATCACGACTTGTAAGATATGCAAGAATTGCATTGATTCCAATCGCAGAATAGCGCCCTACCACATCTCTTGGAACCAAAAGTGCAATTTTAATTTTTTTACTATTTTGAATATTTTCAAAAAAACTTTCACTCATAAATAAGTTAAGTTCACTCAAAATACCTGTAAGCTTAGCACGTAAATCCTGATCTTTTAACTTTGAATCAAATTTTGCAACAAAAGAAAAATATTCTTGTTGTTCATAAAATTTCTGGAGGCATTGGATATTACAATCCTGATTTACAATATCCAAAACCTCTTGACGTGGCGTAGGCAATGGCGATATAATGTAACTTTTTCCCCACAAAAAATACAAAGACAAAAAATACAAAAAGATTCTCATAAAACCTCTTTTAATAAAATAAAATGTCGCATTGCTTCTTTTTTCAATGAGGGGTTTTTTAAAAGCTCGCCCAAAGAATAAGTTACCAAAAGTCTTCTACCTCTAAAATTTATAATCTTGCCAAAACAATTCTTGTTTAACTCAAAAAATTCCAAAGCCTCATTCCCACCAAAGCACAAAATTACCCCCTGCATACTTAGATTAATTTGCTCAAAAAAATATGGCTTACAACAATCAACTTCTTCGCTCTTTATAGGAGTATCTGCACATTTAAGCAAAGACAAGATACTATATTCACTCGGAGCAAAACGAAAAACATTTTTAATAATATCTTGTAAAATTTTTACACTACGAATTGGCAAAAATTGTCCTCTAGAATTCATCACTGGCAATAATGTTGCAAAAATCACCTTTGCATTTTGTTGCATATTTCCAAAAACCGCCTCCCCCATTTTACTTCTTGCACACAATTTACAATGTAAAATTTTATTTTTAATATCTGTATCATTGCTGCAAGAAATTTTAGACTGCAAAACCTGATGCTCCACATAGCACTCACCAAGTCCTCTTAAAGTATAGAGTTCTTTTAGTTTTTGCAGTATTGCTAGTCTATTTACTATCATTTAGGATAGACCAAATTTTCCAAAGATAAAATTTCATCCAACTGTTCTTTTGCTAACAATCCTCTCTCTAGAACAATTTCATATACACTTTTACCCGTATTTAAAGATTCTTTTGCAATAGATGCAGAATTTTCATAACCAATATAAGGATTAAGTGCGGTTACAATCCCTATACTTCCTAAAACAAAATTTTTACACACTTCTTTATTTGCAGTAATTCCATCCACACATTTTCTTGCTAAAGTCTCCATTGCGCGATTAAGCATAATAATAGATTCAAAAAGTTTATATGCTATTACAGGCTCAAAAACATTAAGCTGTAATTGTCCACCCTCAGCTGCCATAGTAATTGTAATATCATTTCCAATCACAGAATAACATACCTGATTAACCACCTCAGGAATCACAGGATTTACTTTCCCTGGCATAATAGAACTACCAGGCTGCATTTTAGGAAGATTAATTTCATTAAGTCCTGCTCTAGGCCCAGAATTTAACAATCTTAAATCATTACAAATTTTAGAAAGCTTTACTGCTACGCGTTTCAACACACCACTTACTTGTACATATGCTGCAGTACTTTGTGTAGCCTCAATCAAATCTTGTGCAGTAACAAAAGGATGTCCTGTAATTTCTTGAATCTTTTTTTCAACAATATTTTTATAATCTGGATGTGCATTAATCCCTGTCCCAATAGCCGTTCCTCCTAAATTAATCACTCTTATAAGATTTCTTGCCTCTAAGATTCTCTCGATATCTTTTTCTACCATAAGTTCAAAAGTCTTAAACTCTTGTCCCAAAGTCATTGGTACTGCATCTTGAAGTTGTGTTCTACCCATTTTGACCACATCTTGAAATTCTTCACTTTTTTTAGCAAAAGATTCCCTAAGAATTTCCATATATTTTGTCATATTATTCAAACGCTCATAAAGTGCAATTCTTAACGCTGTAGGATAAGCATCATTTGTAGATTGAGAAAGATTTACATGGTCATTAGGATGACAATATTGATACTCTCCTTTTTGATGCCCCATAATCTCTAATGCTAAATTTGCAATAACCTCATTAGCATTCATATTTGTACTTGTACCTGCGCCACCTTGTATCATATCTACCACAAATTGATCGTGATATTCACCATCAATAATCTTATCACAAGCCTTACAAATTGCATTACAAAGCTTATCTTCCAATAACCCTAGCTCTTTATTTGCTAAAGCAGCAGCTTTTTTAACTTTCGCCAATGCAGCCACAAAAATAGGATATTCACCAAGCTTTCTATTAGTAATACAAAAATTCTCTAAAGCTCTAAAGGTTTGAATACCATAATAAACATCACCACTAATCTCCATTTCACCAATAAAATCATGTTCTTTTCTTAATTGCATTTCAGATCCTTCAATCCTTTAATCTCTCTATTTTTATCCCGATTTTTTGTAATTTTTCCTCAATTTTTTCATAACCACGATCGAGATGATAAATTCTATGAATTTGTGTATAACCTTTAGCAACAATTGCTGCTAAAATTAAAGCCGAGGATGCTCTTAAATCTGTTGCCATTACATCAGCACCATTTAAAGGTGTCTGACCATAAACCTGTGCAATATTACCTTTTAAAGAAATGTGTGCTCCTAATCTTTGCAATTCACTAACATGCATAAAACGATTTTCAAACAATCTCTCTTCAATAATACTTGTCCCTTCACATTGGGTAGCTAAAGCCATAAATTGTGCTTGCATATCTGTTGGAAATCCTGGGTATTCTGATGTAACAAGCTCAAAAGCATTATATTTTTTTGCTGGTAAAATACTCAATTCATTATCCAAAGTCTCGATCCCAAAGCCAATTTCTTCTAGTTTGTCGCTAACGCTTTCTAAATGTCTAGAATCTACATTTTTTAATGTAAGTTTAGTATTTAAAATTGCGCCAACACACATATAAGTACCTGCTTCAATTCTATCAGGAATAACGCTAATTTTTTGAGATTTTAACGCCTCGCCATCTCTACCATGCACCACCAAAGTGTCTGTACCAATCCCCTCAATCTCCACACCACTTTGTTGCAATAATTCACAAAGTTGCACAATTTCTGGCTCTTTAGCTGCATTAATAATTTGTGTTTTTCCCTTTGCTAGTCCTGCTGCCATTAAAACATTTTCTGTGCCTGTAACTGTGATTTTATCAAAAGTAATATGTGCCCCTTTTAACCCATTTGGTGCCTTTGCAGTAATATAACCATTTTCAATTGTAATTTCAGCACCCATTTTTTCCATAGCCTTGATATGTAAATCCACAGGTCTTGCACCAATTGCACAACCACCAGGTAAACTTACTTCACACTTTCTAAAACGCGCCAACAAAGGCCCTAAAATCAAAATTGATGCGCGCATTTTTCTTACAATATCATAAGTTGCTTTTGTATGTACCAATTTTTTTGCATCAATTCTTAGACTATGTGCATCTTTCCACAAAATTCCACAGCCTAGATATTCCAATAAACGCACTAAAGTTTTTACATCCACAACATCAGGTAAATTTGAAACCTCTAATCCATCTTCAAACAACAAAGAACTAGCCAGTAAAGGCAAAGCAGCATTTTTTGCTCCACTAATCAAAACAGAACCTTGAATGTCTTGTCGACCTAATATTTTTAAATAATCCATCAACACTCCTTTTATTTCTTTTTCATTTTTAAAAGATTTGCAATCATTGCACTAATTTCTTTTTGCTTTTCCGGGTTTGCTCTCTCAATTTCTTCTTGAAATTTGATAATATTTTCAATATTTGCCACAGAGATTGAAACTAAATTTTCAAGTGTTTGCATCCACACTTTAGCTTTTTCCTCCTCTTTTGGAGTTTTTAAAAAATATTGAGAAAATAAACTATAAATTTGTGTAGCATCTTCATCACTTTTTGCAGCCTTAGCTTGCGCATTAAGGGAATCTAAACTTGGCGCTTCTGGTTTTTTTGGTGCCTGTAACCATAAAGTTACAAAAACTATTATCATTACAGGAATAAAAACAAATAAACAAATACCAAAAAATAAAAGATAAAAATGCAAATTATACAAGTCTAAAATATCTCCTTATTGCATTTTTGCATACAATGCATTTGTAGCTTTTACAAAACCATCAATACTACCACAGTCATAGCGCATGCCCTCAAATTTATATGCTAAAACCTTACCATTTTTTGCCTGCTCCATCAAAGCATCTGTGATTTGTATTTCCCCCTTTTTTCCTGGTTTTGTAACACGCAAAATATCAAAAATATCTGGAGTTAAAATATAGCGCCCAATAACTGCGAGATTACTAGGCGCTTTATCAACCCTTGGTTTTTCCTCCATAAAATTTACGCGATAGACATTTTCTTCAATCATATCCCCCGCAATAACTCCATATTTATCCACTTCTTTAGGATCTACTTCCTCAATCGCTACAATACTACACTTATAGCGTTTATAAAGTTCGATCATTTGTGACAAAACTCCACGATTATTATTCACACACAAATCATCTGCCAAAATTACTGCAAAAGCTTCATTGCCAATCAAACTCTCACCTGTCAAAATCGCATGCCCCAAACCAAGCATTTTATTCTGTCGTGTATAAGAAAAAGTGCATTCTCTCATCACTTGACGCAACTCTTTGAGATATTCTTCTTTATCTGTACCTTGAATCTGATGCTCTAATTCATAGCTAATATCAAAATGATCCTCAATACTTCTTTTCCCTCTACCTGTTACAATCGCCATAGTTGTGCACCCTGCCTCTAGCGCCTCTTCAACACCATATTGAATCAAAGGTTTATTGACAATAGGAAGCATTTCTTTTGGCATTGCCTTTGTTGCAGGCAAAAATCTTGTACCATATCCTGCGGCTGGAAATAAACATTTTTTTATCATTTCAATTCCTTTCTAAAATTGCAAAGTTTGATCAAGTAGCTCTTTAATATTAATTTTTTTATTCAATATTTCTGCATAAATTATATAATTTGCTAAAACTTTCATTCCATAAAATCTAGATTCTTCATACGGTAATAATTCTAGAGAAATCCATGGCTCATATTTTCGATTTTTTAAAAAAAGTTGTTTTTTTGCTAATGTGCGACGCAAAAATCCTGGTCCTCCATTATACGCATATGCCACAAACAAAGGATGTTTAAACTCTTCTCTTAATTCATCTAAATAAAAAGTACCAAATTTTAATGCAATTTTTGGGTCAAACATATCAAATAAGGTGATATTTTTCATTTTCAATGCTTCGGCAAAAGGCTTAACATTAAAAGGCATAATCTGCATAATCCCTAAAGCATAAGAACTTGAAACAAGGGCGGGAAGTAATTGACTTTCTTGACGTGCCACTGCATAAGTCATCGCCTTTTCCTCGTCATTTTTCCACATTCTAGGATTATCATAGGCAAATAAAAAATAATTGCGACCATAACGATATTGACGATTTAAAAAATAAATCAAATGAGGGATTGTGTCTTGATGATAAAATGCTTTCAAACTTTTTATATAATCTTCACCATTTAACTCTGTAATTTTTGAACGTTGATTCTGCCAGACAAAAGGATTTGTAATATCCATGCCTGATTTTTTAGTAGAAATATTATCCAATGAGGTCACCACTTCATATTGTGGTGTTGTACCTAGTTTTTGATTTGCATAAATAGAAAAAATATCCACAAAACCACTTTTTGCAAGCTGCTCTAAAAATTTTTTATCCTCAGAAATAAGATATTGCCAAAACAATGCTCTATCCTGCATAAAAGGATCAATAGCCACTTTTTGAGATTTTTCAAAATATCGTAATGCTTTAGAAATATTTGGAGTTTTTAACATTAATTCATTAATTCCGAGTAAGAAAAAAGTATTAGTATCAGAAGATTTTACCTCTATTTTACCTAAAGCTTCTTTGACAAAATAAAACCTAGAATCTAATATTATTGTAGTAATAACACGATTAAATGCAGCAAAATTTTCATCCAATAATTTTAATAAAGCCTTATGGTCAATTTTTTTACTATCCAAAAGTACAATTTTTTGCGCATAACTCAAACTATTGAAAATATTTGCAAAATTTTCTGGTGTTGTATTTAAAAGAGCATACAATACATTTTTATCTCTTAGAATCTTAATTTGCTCATAAAGTTTTGGTTGCGTATCTTTTAGTGTTACTAACAATTGTGCAGCATCATTGTCTGAAAGCGTCGCTACCATACTAAGCTTCAAACCATACGCAATACATTGTGCATCTTCTTGTTTTAATAAATCAAAATCAAGTTTTTTACAATAAATATCACGAGGCATTTCATGAATAATCCCTTTTTTTTCCATTGCTTTTTCTATGCGAGGAGTTTTTCTAAACACAAGTTCGTAGGCCTGTTTGGCTTCATTAATACTAGTTTTATCTTGATCAATAAAATACCAAATATAAAAATCTCTAACTACTCCCCTTGGTTGCTTTTGTAAAAAATCCAATGTAACGCTTTTTGCAAAAATCCCACCAATAAAACAAAGTAATAAAATAATTTTTTTCATGATAATGTCATTAAAAATTGTATAAATTCTCTAATTAAAAATAAAATAATTATTAAAACAAGAGAAGAAAAATCCATTCCCTGATATTGCAAAGGAAAATGAGAGCGAAGAAAATTTAATACAGGATGAGTAATCTGATACACAAATCTGACAAAAATATTTTTGCTATCTAATTTTAACCACTCAAAAAGGCCTGAAATTACGACCACCCAACCATAAATACTAATCAAAAAAAGCAAAATACCCACCTATTCTCCTATTCAACAATCATCACAATCTTTTGCAAATGCATACGAATAAACACAAATAGCATATCAAGCTCCAAACCATGAGAATCTCCTGTAAGTAAAATTCTCAAAGGTTTAAAAAACATTTTTCCCTTCAAACCACTTTGCTCCATCGCATCTTTTTTAAATTCCTCATAATCACTTTTTGCATAATCTTTATTTGCAAGCATAGTTTTTAAGGTTGCAAAAAGCATCTGACATTCTTTAGAAAAATCTTGATTTTCATAAAGTTTATAGATATCTTTTGGTGAAAAAATCAAATCAATTTTTGTACGAATTTCATTTAATGTGCTAGCTTCCTGCAAAAATAATTTTGCCAACCCCCCAATACTTAAATCTGTCGTTCCAAGCAAAAGAGCAAAATCACTTTCATTTAAACGCTTAAAATGTTCTCTATTTAAATATCTTAATCTTTTAAGATCAAATTTTACTGGCGATTTTGCAATGTGCGTAATATCAAACCATTCTATAGCTTCTTTGAGATCAAAAACTTCTGTTGGCGTTTTATTCCCCATACCAATGAGATAATTAAGTATTGCTTGAGGAAGAAATCCTTCTGATAAAAGATATTGTACTGATGAACTTGCATCACGCTTACTCATTTTTTTACCATCTTCACCTAAAATAATCGGTAAATGTGCGTATTTTATTTCTTTGTGATAATCTAGATATTTTTGAATCATCATTTGTTTAGGAGTATTACTAACATGATCCTCGCCACGTACAATAAAAGATATATCATAAAGCATATCATCAATCGCACATGCAAAATTATATGTAGGTATTCCATCGTCTCGTAAAATTACAAAACTATCCAATTCATTAGATTCAAATTCTATATGCCCTTTGATTTCATCATCAAAAGACACTTTTTTTTCTTGACATTTAAGACGCACTACGGGCTTAGGATTTTGCTCTTTTTGCAATTCTGCCCAAGAATCATCATATCTAAAAGGAATTTTTTTTTCTATAGCTTCTTGCTTTTTTGATTCTAAAAATTCTTTTGTACAATAGCAATAAAATGCTCTGCCCTTTTTGATAAGAAAATTAGCAAACTGCTGATGTTTAGAGAAGTTATTACTTTGATATACAAGATCATCCCACAAAAGTCCAAAAAGATTCAGAATACTTAATATCTCTTTATCCTTATCAGCAATATTTCTTGCAAAATCCGTATCTTCAATACGAATAAGAAATTTTTCTTTTTTTTGTTTGGCGATAATATAATTAAAAACCGCTGCACGCAAGTTTCCAATATGCATATCACCTGTAGGAGATGGGGCAAATCGCAACATAAAAAACCTTTAGTTGTTTGGTGTTTTTATGAGATTCTACCAAAAACATTAAATATTTTTAAACATTTTTGCAAAATCTTTAGCACTAAAAGAATTAAAAGAATCTACTATTTCTTCCTCATCATTATCTCCAGAAATCCTCTTGCTAATTAAACTTAATTTACTCTTAATCTCCTCCCTCTTATCCTGCAAATATATTTTTAAACTCTCAAAATCTTTTTGTAAAACAAATACCATAGGGGAAGAAATATCAAAAGAAATCATACTGCCCCCAAATTCTGTACTCATCACAACATCAAAAAGCCCCATTCCCATAAAACTACATTTATCAACTAATTGGCCAATGTTATAACTCACTTTGTTGTATTGCATTGTATTTTCTTCAAAATCCTCATCAATATTTTGTGCTTCCATAAGAATTTTTTTTAGCGTAATATCCATTACTTGCAGTGCACCTATTAATTCATTTGCACTTTTAATATCCTCGCCAAATTTAACATTTTTCATTTTAGATCGCTCTATACCTCTGGTTTCAAAATTTGCTCCATCTATATCCTTCAAATGCTTTTTAAACATTTCCAACATATCTTCATTAGCCATTATTTCACTCCTTGAAAACAAAACTATCTCAATACAAGCACTTTTTATTCCATAAACACTTTAGATTTATACAAGTATTTTTTGCTATAATCCCAAAAATTTATAATTTATGATTTTTCAAACAAAATTACAAACCTATCCCAAATCAATCGTTATTTTGATTATTTAAGGAATAAAAATTGAAATCTACACTTTTTTTTCTCACACTCCTCTTTTTTTTCAATTTTCTTAATGCCAAACAACCTAACAAAAACTTCGTATTAGATTTTGATGTTGTTAAAAAAGAAACTCACACTTCACCTACTTTATTGCTTATTGGTGGAATACAAGGCGATGAACCCGGAGGATTTAATGCTACAAATATTTTTTTAATGCACTATAAGATTCTTACAGGCAATGTTTGGGTAGTGCCCGTACTAAATAAACATTCTATGCTTCATAATCACAGAGGAATTTATGGAGACATGAATAGAAAATTTGACACTCTTAAAAAAGATGATCCAGAATATAAAATTATCCAAGAAATTAAAACTTTAATTACAAACCCACAAGTAGATGCGATTTTACATCTCCATGATGGCAGTGGATTTTATAATCCTACTTATATCAACAATATCACAAATCCTAATAGATGGGGAGCATGCTGCATTGTGGATCAAAATTTTTTAGAAGAATCTAGATTTCCAGAGCTCGGAAAAATTGCTGATAATATGATTATATATATCAATAAACATATTCTTAAACCAGAACATAAATATCATAAAAGAAATACAAAAACTGCAAAAGGTGATGTAGAAATGGAAAAAGCCCTCACCTATTTTGCTATCAAAAATAAAAAAACTGCTATTGCCAATGAAGCTTCAAAAAATCTTTCTCTAGAAGAACGTGTATATTATCATTTACTTGCATTAGAAGGATTAATGCATCAATTAGGCATTAAATTTGAAAGAAATTTTAACCTTACACCAAATAAGCTTTATTATCTTATTAATAATACAGACCTAACATTAAAAATAGAAAATCTTATTACTCTACCACTTTATGGTCTTAGAGAAAATATTAATTTTTTTCCATTGCCTCAAAAAGACCTCTATCAGTTAAAATCAGAATCCAAAGCACATATTGTCAGTTTTTTAAAGAAAGATAAGCAAATAGTTTTAAAATATGGCAATAAAGCAATGACAAAGATTCGCCCAGAATATATGGATTTTGATTACAGCATACAGAGTGCACAAGTCAAAGTAGATGGTATCACAAAAGAATTTGCAATGGGAAGTATTGTTGATGTAAAGAAATCTTTTGAAATCATCGGATCAAAAGAATACCGCGTAAACATTATCGGTTATATAATTCCTAACGACAAATCCCTAAAACCCAATGAGACAGATATTAATATCTCTCTAAAAGACTGCATATCAAAATTTTCACTAGACAAAAAAGGTAAAATCTATCGCGCAGAATTTTATAAAGGAGAAAAGTTTAGCGGCATGCTTCTTCTAAGATTTCTCTAACCTTACCTAAAGAATAATTTTTATCATCTATTTACTATTTTCAAATATCATTCAAGAACATTTAAATCAAATTAACAAGGAAAAAACATGAAAAATTTTGTTTTGACTAATGATGCTGGTGCACCAATAGGTAACAATCAAGATTCTCAAAGTGTAGGTCCAAGAGGCCCGTTACTTTTACAAAATACTTGGTTTTTGGAAAAACTTGCTCACTTTGATAGAGAAAGAATTCCTGAAAGAGTAGTACATGCTAAAGGTAGCGGTGCTTATGGTGTTTTCACAGTTACAAATGATATTACAAAATATACAAAAGCAAAAATTTTTAGCAAAGTAGGTAAAAAAACACCTTGCTTCTTTAGATTTTCAACAGTTGCTGGTGAAAAAGGTGCAGCTGATGCAGAAAGAGATCCGAGAGGATTTGCAATGAAATACTACACTGAAGAAGGAAACTGGGATCTAGTGGGTAACAATACACCTATTTTCTTCATCAGAGATCCTTTAAAATTCCCTGATTTTATTCATACGCAAAAAAGAAATCCAAGAAGTAATCTTAGAGATATGACAGCTGCTTGGGATTTTTGGAGTCAATGCCCTGAATCATTACATCAAGTGACTATTCTTATGAGCGATAGAGGTATTCCTAAGACTTACCGTCACATGCATGGATACGGAAGTCATACTTTCAGTTTTATTAATGCAAAAAATGAAAGGTTCTGGGTTAAATTCCATATGAAATCTATGCAAGGCATCCAAAATCTTACAAACAAAGAAGCTGCTGATATTATTGCAAATGATAGAGAATCTCACCAAAGAGATCTTTATGAGTCAATTGAAAAAGGTGACTTCCCTAAATGGAGAATGTGTGTTCAAATCATGCCAGAAAAAGATGCAAAAAACTATAGATTCCACCCATTCGATCTTACTAAAATCTGGAGTCAAAAAGATTATCCACTTATCGAAGTTGGTATCGTAGAACTCAATAAAAACCCAGAAAACTACTTTGCAGAAGTAGAACAATCAGCTTTCGATCCCGCAAATATTGTTCCTGGAATTGGCTATAGTCCGGATAGAATGCTTCAGGGTAGATTATTTGCTTATGGTGACACAGCAAGATATAGACTTGGAATCAACCATGGTCAACTTCCTGTAAATATGCCAAAAGTTCCTGTACACAATACCCATAGAGATGGTTATATGCAAAATGGTAACTATGGTGGCTATATGAACTACAATCCAAGTTCAATACCAGGATATCAAGAAGATCCAAAAGCAAGAGAACCAAAGTTAAATCCTGCAGTAATCCAAAAAGAGATAGATATCTATGACTATGATTATAGAGCAGAAGATGCTGATTATTATACACAAGCAGGAGATCTCTACAGACTTCTTAAACCTGAAGAACGCGAAAGACTCTGCCAAAATATCAAAGATGCAATGCAGGGTGTTCCAGCTGAAATTAAAAAACGCCAAATCGAGCACTTCAAAAAAGCAGATCCTGCATATGGCAAGCGCGTAGAAGAATTGGTAATGTAATACAAAGATGCTAGTTTTCTAGCATCTCAATTTTAAGGATTAATTATGGAAAGAAGAGATTTTTTAAAAACAAGTGTTTTAGCAACAGGTGCCATAGCAAGTTCAAATCTTTTTGCATCTCAAAAGGATTTTAAAACTTTTACAATTAGTATGAATTATAATGCTGATTTTAAATCTGCTAAGGAAATCAAGCTTTACACACCATTACCACTGCTTAACAACTATCAAAAAATGAGTAATTTTAAGCTAGAAGGTAATTTTAGTTCTCATAAAATTGTTACTATAGGAGACTCTCCACTACTTTTTACAGAATATCAAAATGAAGCAATTAAACTTAAACAATTAACCTTGTCATTTGACCTTCAACTTTATCCTTATCAAGAAAAAAAGGATACAAAGATAAGTGAGGAATTTTTAAAACAAACACGTTATGTGAGAACTGATGGTAAAATACAAGAAATTGCAAATTTAGCAAAAAACTTATCTCAAGCAGAAAAAGTAGAATTTTTTGAATCATATATTAAAAATAATATCCCTATAGGACAGAGAGGTTTTTCAAATAAAATCAAAACTATTAGAGATAATACAAATAATTTTGTTTTATCTGGTGAAAGCATTAGTGCCAACTCTATTTTAGTAGCATTATGTAGAGCTTCTAATATACCAGCAAGAGAAGTTTTTGGTTTCAATATAATGCAAAATCAATTAATATCAGACAATAAAGCAGAAATTTTTATCAATAAATCTTGGAAACGCATAGATATCGATCATGAAAATTATGACTTTATAGCACTTAACCACTTAAGAGATACCCATATTGGCGATATTTATACTGCTAGTATGCACCAAACATTAGGTAGTATAGATGGAAATAATCTTAAATACTACAAAGATTTTTCTGAAAAAATCACATTCCAACAAATTGCTTAATTTAAAAATTTAATTAATATTTTATATTAAGTTATAAAAAATTGGTTGAAAATTTTTTATATATTTTTCAACCAAAAATGTCAAATATCCTAAGATAGACTTCCAGAAAATATTAAACTGTGATTTTATAGTTTTATTGTTTTTGATATAAGATCTTACAAGCCCCATTATCCCCATACAAACACTTTTTTTGCAATAACTCAAAATCTTTAAATTTTTGCTGTTCTCTTTGTTCTATTTTATAATTTTGATATTTATTTACGCCCCACATTGCAACACAAACAAATATTACCCAAATAACATCATATTTTTTTATTTTTGGACAAAATCTACAGGCCATATTTTCTCTCATTATTTTCTGCTATAATGCTACTATTATAACAAAATATAACAAAAAGGATTAATTATGGCATTTTCAAGAAGAACTGTCTTAAAAGCAACAGCAGGCAGTGCTCTAGCGCTGCAAATGCAACCTCTTCAGGCTGTTGGTGTATTTAAGAAAATTGAAAAAATACCACATGCAACGCATTTTGGACCTTTTTATGCTCAAGTTGAAGATGGGATTCTCAAAGGTATCGAGTCGCATAAAACAGATGCAAATCCTTCAATAATGATTCAAGGATTAATTGATAGAACTTATTCTAATACAAGAGTAAAATATCCTTGTATAAGAAAAAGTTATCTTGAAGGAAAACCAAACCATAAAGAGCTTCGCGGAAAAGAAGAGTTCGTAAGGGTAAGCTGGGAAACTGCTTTAGATCTTCTTGCTAAAAAAATCAAAGAAACTCCAAGAGAAAATATATACAATGGTAGTTATGGTGGTTGGGGGCATGTAGGAAGACTACATAATTCTAATATTGTGGCTGGAAGATTTTTTAATACTGTTTTAGGAGGAGCAGTTGGTACTGACGGAGAATATAGCAATGGTGCTGCTGGGCGTGTTAACCCTGGAGTGGTTGGAGACATGGAAGTTTATTCTCTACAAACTACCCACGAAGAAATGATTGCAAATTGCAAAGTTTATGTAATGTGGGGGACAGATCTTTTTAAATGTAATCGTATTGATTATGTCGTCCCCAATCATATAAATGATACTTACTACCCTAAATATAAAAAATCTGGTATGAAATTTATTTCTATTGATCCTATTTACACAGAAACCGCGCAAATGTTTGATGCTGAATGGATTAAAATTCGACCAAATACCGATGTTGCACTTATGCTTGGTATGATGTATCATCTCTATCGTACAAAAAAATACGATAAAGGTTTTATTACAAAATATACTCACGGATTTGAAAAGTTTCTTCCTTATTTACTTGGTAAAACTGATAAAACCCCAAAAACTCCCGAATGGGCAGAAAAAATCACAGAAGTACCTGCCAAAAAAATTAAAGAATTGGCAGAGCTTTTTGTATCCACACGAACTTTCTTAGCCGGAAACTGGGCAATGCAAAGAGCACATCATGGTGAACAAGCAGACTGGGCATTAATCGCATTAGCAAGCATGATCGGTCAAATTGGATTACCTGGTGGTGGCTTTGGGTTCTCTATGCACTATGCAGGTGGCGGGCAAGCAAACTCAGGATACAGAACAACCCCAGGTCTTGCACAAGGGAGAAATCGTGTAAAATATACAATTCCTGCTTCGAGAGTCTCAGAAGCAATCCTTAATCCAGGAAAAGAAGTAGATTTTAAAGGAAAAAAAATTACTTATCCAAAAATTGATATGGTTTATGTATGTGGTGCATCACTCATAGGACACCATCCCGATACAAATGAACTTATTAAAGCCTTGAGAAGTGTTGATACTGTTGTTATCCATGAACCATGGTGGACACCATCAGCAAAAATGGCTGATATTGTATTACCTTCTACAACTACCCTAGAAAGAGATGATATTAGTTCTGGTGGTTCATATTCTAGAAATGTAATTTATGCGATGAAAAAAGTTATTGAACCTTATTTTGAATCAAAAGATGATTTTGAAATATTCAGACTTTTAGCACAAAAAATTGGGGGTGATCAACTAGCAAAAAGATATAGTGGCGGAAAAACCTACCTACAATGGATTCAAAGTTTCTATGAAAAAAGTGATGGTCCATCATTTAAAGAATTTGACCAATTCTGGAAAGATGGTTATGTGGAATTTGATATTCCAAAAGATGCTTATACATATGTAAGACATTCAGATTTTAGAAAAGATCCTATAAACAATAAACTTGCTACTGAAAGTGGAAAGATTCAAATTTTTTCAGAAAAGTTCGAATCCTACAACCTTCCAGATTTCAAAGGACATATCATTTGGTTTGAACCTGCAGAATGGTTAGGTAGTAAAGATACAAAAAAATTCCCCTTTCACCTACTATCTCCGCATCCACGATATAGGGTGCATTCTCAGCTTGACAATACTTGGATTAGAGATATTTACAAAATCCAGGGTAGAGAACCAGTTATGATCAATACTAATGATGCAAAAAAACTTAATATTAAACATGGTGAAATAGTAGAAGTTTATAATGAACGCGGAAGAATCCTAGCAGGTGCCTATGTAACAGATAATATTAGAGAAAATGTAGTGGCAATTCAAGAGGGTGCTTGGTATGATCCTGAAAATCCAACAGAAGAAAATCCACGCTGTAACTCAGGACATGTAAATGTCCTTACTTCCTCGCGACCTACAAGCAAAATGGCACAAGCAACTTCTGTTAATACCACACTTGTAAATATCAAAAAACTTGAAAATGAAGTTATCAAACCTTATAAATCAATCTTACCACCAAGCATTATAGGAGCTTAACTATGAAAAAATTTCTTACTATTCTTACAAGCTTTACACTTTTTGCATCAGCACAAATATTTTATGTAATTGATGACAAAGTAGAGGTTTTTGATCCTATAGCAAATAAAAAAATAGGAATTATATCAAGAGGAACATTTGGCGAGAAAGTCAAAGAGGATAATGAAAGAATTATCCTCAAAGTACAGGGTTTTCTTAAAAATAAAGATACAAAAACACTTTATGCAACAAAAAACACTATGCTGCCACTTATTATCTTTGATGATGATAACAATAAAAATTCTTTAGAAATTGCTATTGCAAAAAACAAAGTATCAGAAGATCAAGCAAATGCATGGGCAGATGCAGAAATTCTTTATTATGATACCTGTTCTATGTGTCATGCTGCACACGCTCCGAAAGAACATACCATGCTAGAGTGGGAAGGTATTTTTACAACTATGAGGGCATTCGCAATGCCTACAGATAGTGAAGCAGATGTTATTATCCAATATCTTAGAGCACATGCTATAGACGGTTATGCAACAGATGATGATGAGTAAAACACAATGAAAATCTGTATCATGTGCGAATCTACACTTCTGCAAAGTGCTCTTGAGTATTATCTCCAAGAATATCTTTGCAGTTATCAAGATGCAGAGCTAATTATTTCTGATATTGCATTAAATATTACAAAACCTCTTTGTAGCATCAATAGTTCAATTCAAGCTGATATTATTAAGCCATTTACCCCTGCGAGTCTCTTTAGGGATTTACAAGAGTTCTATCACACGAAAGTAAAAAAAACAACATTAACTTCTAACTCTATCATTCCCAAAGAATTACTAAATATTAAAGATCCACAAATCCAAGCAAAAATAGATTCTATTTTGCAAGAATTTTCTAAAAAAATTTATCAAACTCTACATACTAATAAAAATGAACAATAAAAGTACCATACGAGTTATCGGCGGCTTATTAAAAGGCCATTCTATTTTGATGTCCAAAACACAAACCACAAGATCTAGTAAGGCTATTTTAAAAGAATCTCTTTTTAATACTTTAAATCATGACCTATCAAGTCATCATTTTATTGAAGTTTTTGCAGGCACAGGTTCTATTGCAATTGAAGCACTAAGCAGAGGTGCACAAAGTGCTATTTGTATCGAGAAAAACAAACAAGCTTTTGAAATACTTAAGCAAAATGCACAGAATATTAAAGAAAAATTTCCTTATTTTAATATGGATATTTTTTTTGGGGATAGTTTTATTCTGCTCCCACAAATTGTAAAAAATTTAATAGAAAAAAAATTAATTTTATTTTTCGATCCTCCCTTTCCTATTAGGAAAAATTTTCAAAAAATATATGAAGAATGCTTCTTGCTTCTAAAAAAGATACAAACAAACCAGGAATTAATAATAATCTTTGAACATTTTAGTGATTATAAAATGCCACAAATGATTGAAGATTTTAGTATAATAAAGTCAAAAAAATTTGGAAAAAGTAGTCTAAGCTACTACACCAACACCATTAAGGAGTAAAAATGGCTGAAGAAGAAGTAAGTCAAGAAAAGGGTAAAAGCAAAGTTTTGCTTTTTGCAATTATAGGGGTTCTTGTTTTTCTCATTTTAATCACTGTGCTTGTAGTTGTTTTATTGGTAGGTGGAGATAAAAAAGGAGAAGGAGATGCTGAAGAAAAAATGCTACAAGCAAAACAAACCACACCTTCTCCGAGTCCAAAAGACACTAGTCTTCTTAATATAGGACCACTCTACCCTATGCCTAAACCTATTGTTGTTAATCTTATCACACAGAGTGGTAGACGCTACCTCAAGGTCTCTGTTACTTTCGAGCTAAGTAATTCAAAAATGCAACAAGAAGTAGATCAAAAAATAACAATTATACAGGATATAGTGATTGATATTCTGTCTTCTAAGTCTATAGAAGAAGTTGTTAGCCCTAAAGGAAAGGAAAAAATAAAAGATGAAATTTTACAACGTGTCAATCCTATTTTCCTTGATGGCCCAATGAAGAATATCTTTTTTACAGATTTCGTAGTACAATGATAAAAATAGGGATTGATATTGTTACTATTACAAGAATCCAAAAAATATACAATAAACATTCACAAAAATTTCTGGAGCGTTTCTTATCACAGGAAGAAATCCTTCTTACCCACAACAATATCCAAACCATTGCTGGTTTTTGGGCTGCAAAAGAAGCATGTTCCAAAGCCATTGGAACTGGCATAGGTGCAGAATTGGGATTTTTGGATATGCATATTAGTAAAAACCATAAAAATGCTCCCATAATCCATCTTCAAAAAGATAAAAAATTAGCTCTTGGTTTTCAAGATTTTTCACTAAGTATTACGCATGATGGAAATTTTGCAATCGCTGTAGTCATTGCAAAATAAAATAAACTTCATTGAAAAATGATTACATTTTTTTACTATAATACACCCAACTTCACTATTTTTATGGAAGTCAATAAAATTATTAAAAACTAATTTTTACATTTTTTTATTATTACTTTAGGAGATTAAAACTATGCAAAAACGCATTTATTTAGACAATAATGCCACAACAATGCTAGATCCTAGTGTTAAATCTCTCATGGATCCGTTTTTTTGTGAGCACTATGGGAACCCAAATTCCCTACATAAATTTGGAACAGAAATTCATCCTGCATTACATGATGCATTTAATAAACTCTATGAAGGAATCAACGCAGCAGATAGCGATGATATTATCATAACTTCTTGTGCTACAGAATCTAATAACTGGGTTCTGAAGGGTGTGTATTTCGATCTAATTGCTACAGGTAAAAAAAATCATATTATTACCACAGATGTAGAACACCCCGCAATTGGTGCAACTTGTAGATTCCTGGAAACTCTTGGGGTAAAAGTCACTTATCTAAGTATCAATAAGGATGGTAATATTTCTGCCGAACAAGTAAAAAATGCTATTACAGAAGATACGGCATTAGTTAGTATAATGTGGGCAAACAATGAAACAGGGCTTATTTTCCCTATTGAAGAAATTGGTGCAATATGTAAAGAAAAAGGTGTTCTTTTTCATACAGATGCGGTTCAGGCAATCGGAAAAATTCCCGTTGATGTACAAAAAGCAAATGTAGACTTTCTCTCATTTTCTGCACATAAATTTCATGGTCCAAAAGGTATTGGTGCACTTTACATCAAAAAAGGTAAAGAACTTACTCCCCTATTTCATGGCGGAGAACATATGAGAGGTAGAAGAAGTGGTACTTTAAATGTTCCCTATATCATAGGAATGGGTGAGGCTATGCGAATAGCAAACTCTTATCTAGATTATGAAAATTCCACGATTTTAAAATTAAGAAATTATTTAGAAGACGAATTATTAAAAATTCCTGATGTTGTTGTTGTTGGTGATAGAAAACATAGAGTGCCAAACACTACATTAATTAGTATTAGAGGAATTGAGGGTGAAGCTATGCTCTGGGATTTAAATAAGGCTGGCATTGCTTGCTCAACAGGTAGCGCTTGTGCAAGTGAAGATTTGGAAGCTAATCCTGTTATGGTTGCTATAGGTGCTGATAAAGAATTAGCGCATACCGCAGTAAGAATCTCTTTATCACGCTTTAACACACAAGAAGAAATTGACTATACAATAGAAGTATTTAAAAAGGCTGTTGAAAGATTAAGAAAAATTTCTAGTTCTTATGAAGGGAGTTTATAATGGCAAAAAATGATTTAATTGGTGGTGCTCTCTGGGATGCATATTCAAAAAAAGTTAGCGAGAGAATGGATAATCCTACTCATCTTGGTGTTTTAACACAAAAAGATGCTGATGAAAAAAATGCAAAACTAATTGTTGCAGATTATGGCGCAGAATCTTGTGGCGATGCTGTACGACTTTATTGGCTAGTAGATGAAAATGATGTAATTATTGATGCAAAATTTAAAAGTTTTGGTTGTGGCACAGCAATTGCAAGTAGTGATATGATGGTAGAACTCTGCTTAGGAAAAAAAGTTCAAGATGCGGTAAAAATTACAAATCTTGATGTAGAACATGCACTAAGAGATGATCCAGATACTCCTGCTGTCCCTGGTCAAAAAATGCACTGTTCTGTAATGGCTTATGATGTTATCAAAAAAGCTGCGGGATTATATCTTGGAAAAAATGCTGAAGATTTTGAAGATGAAATTATTGTATGTGAGTGTGCTAGAGTAAGTCTTTCTACAATTAAGGAAGTCATTCGTCTCAATGATCTAAAAACTGTTGAAGAAATCACTCAATACACCAAAGCAGGTGCATTTTGCAAAAGTTGCATTAAACCAGGTGGTCATGAAAAGCGTGATTACTATCTTGTAGATATCCTAGCAGATGTTAGAGCACAAATAGAATCAGAAAAATTAAAAGAAAATATTTCTAAAGAAAATAATGGGGAATTAAGTTTTGCTGACATGACAATGGTGCAAAAAATCAAAGCTGTAGATAAGGCTATTGATGAAAATATTCGTCCTATGCTCATGATGGATGGTGGGGATATGGAAATTTTAGATATCAAAAATAGTAGTGATGGATATATTGATATTTATATCCGATATATGGGTGCTTGCAATGGTTGTGCTAGTGCTTCAACAGGTACTCTTTTTGCTATTGAAGGTGTATTACAAGAAAAACTTGATCCAAAAATACGCGTTTTACCTATCTAAAACAAACTTACACCTCCACAAAAAGGTGTAAGTTTTTGATACAATAGCAAAAATATTTTTAAGGTATTCATTTGCTAAAAAAACAATTGTTTTTTTTATGTTATTTTTGCAGCTTTTTGCTTGCAGATCTCAAACCTCTTTCACCTATAAGTCCTACATTTGTACAGGATTATATCAAAGGTGGCAATAAAAGTGGTTTTTTAGTTGGGGGTGGTGTAGGACTACCTAGCACCCCTATCCAATCTTTAGAAAAGAAAACTTTTTCCCATTCTAGTGCTTATGGAATCCATGCACTCATTGGTTATCAAAATTTTCAATCCATGCTAATTCCCCTACCTCCAAATCTATTTGGTGCTAGAATTCTTTTTGAAACCTACAACACCTTTCACATCACACAAGAAGGGCCAATAAGCTCTCATGCTCTACTTTTTAGCTATGATATGCTTTATGATTTTTTCCCCAGAGATCGTCAAACTTTTGGATTTATTTTTGGTATCAATATGGGAGCGATTAAAATCCAAAAATATCAAAACTTTTCTTTTGGGATTGGATTAAAATTAGGCTTTAGTTATCTTTTTGATGAAAATCATCGCTTAGAAGCTACTTATATTCTTGCTCAATCTGGCCCACTCAAAGGAAACCAATTCTATCTTTATAGTCCTTATACAATCAATATTACCTATACTTATCGCTTCACTATTCCTTTTGATAAAATTTTCCCTAAACAATTTACAAATTCCAAATAAAATCTCTAAAAATACAAAACTACGCTATTATGTATCGTAATACATAGAACCCGATAGAAAGAATCCAGCCAAATATAATCACCCTAATCTATTTAAAAAAATAGCAAGAAACAATCAAAATAAAATTAGTCAAATAGATAATTAAAAAAATACAAATAGCTACAAAATTTTACACAAAAACCATAATACCAATATATATTTACTCACTATATAAATTATCCTGCATCTTTTGCTACAAAGTGTGTACTCACATATTTAAGTTTAAAATAAACCTTTCCTACCCTTCTCAAACAAATACATAATACTTAACATTAAAGATTTGAAAGTCTATAAAAAAATTTAATTGATAATTAAAAAATATATCTTATATTAAGAAGGTTGTTAAAAAGAGCTAAACCTATCGCGGAGAATAAGATATTCCCACGATAGATAAAATTAATATTTTTTCTTATTAATATCCGTTAGAATCTTTTCAGCAATACTTTCAATTTTATTACTAATATCAGAAGATTGTTTAGCAATTTCCACATTTTCTTGAGTGATTTTTTCCAAATCATCGATTGTAGAATTGATTTGTGAAACACTTTCTACTTGCTCATTGATAGAAGTACCCACTTCATTAATTGATTGCACCAAAATATTGGTATTTGCTTCAATTTCTCCCAAGCTTTTTTGTGTTCTTTCAGCAAGTTTTCTTACTTCATCAGCAACAACAGCAAATCCTCTACCATGTTCCCCTGCTCTTGCTGCTTCAATCGCTGCATTTAATGCAAGAAGATTGGTTTGATCAGCAATATCTCTAATAATACCAATAACAGATTTAATTTCTTCAGATTGTTTAATAACTTGGGTAGTTTTTTTATTAACATCTTCCATTGTTTGTGTAATGTTATAAATAGACTTTGTAGTTTTATTTAAAGAATCTGCTTGTAAATCAGAGGTTTGTGTCAAGCTTCTTACAGCCAAAGAAAGATCACTAGACACACGACCTAGATTTTTTGCAAACTCTTCAGAAGTTGCCAACATCTTTCTAATCTCACCACCTAATTCATTTGTTACCAATTCCACATCACCATTTGCATTTTTTATTTCAGTTGTAAAATCAAGATTTCTATAAGAAACAAATACCCTATTAATCTCATTAAGATCTTTCCCAATCTTTCTCTCAAATGTCGCAAAAGTCGAGTTTAATAAATTAATCAATTCTGTAAGTTGTGGATTTTTTGGTACCTCTTTAATTCTCACACTAAGATTACCTCTTTCTAATATTTTACAGGCATTTGCCGATTCTCTTAATGCTTTTGCATCCTGTTCTAATATCGCTTTAGATTGTTCGATATTTTTATTTAACAATGCAGCCATTTGACCAAACTCATCTTTTGTATCCACTTGAATTCTTGCAATTTCATCTTTTTCATGATTAACATAAGCAAAAAAACTATTTAGACCTTCTTGGATAATTTCAACAGGTTTTAAATAGTAAGTTACAATAAAATACATCAAACAAATCCCAATTGCTCCCAAAATGATTGCCGTAATTACATGTATTCTAGAATCTTCTTCAATTAAATTCATTACCTTTGCGGTATTTTCCACACTACAAATTGTATATGTAAAAGGTGTGCCTGCTTCTTCAGTTTTACACACTACAATATTTGCCTGATCATTCTTATCTTGAAAAGTAAAGGGTTGTAAATTTTTTGTCATCAATGCTTTTTCATATAATTTTGCATAATCCACACTCGCATGACCAGAAATCTCTTGAAGAGAAGATGCTACAAATGGTTTCTTACTCCTATCAATTGCCACAATATGCCCTGGCATACTTGTAAATTGCTCTTGCAAACTTCTCAATCGTCTATCAACACCTAAAACCCCTAATAGTTTTCCATCTCTATACAATGGTATTGCATAAGTAAAACAAAGCTCTTTTGTCACTTTATCTATATATACGGGAGTTGTGATAAATTTTCTATTTTTCAAAGCAAGTTGATACCACTCTCTTTGTCTTGCATCAAAGTCCTGTATCTTGCCGTAAGTTGTGTATTTTTTTCCTGCTCTATCTGTATCAAGATTGCTTAAAATCAACTCCCCATCATTAAATGCAAAAAATACACTCAAATAATTCCCACCATCCTTAAATGGCTTAAGCATTAAACCAATCTTTTCTGTTATAACACTTCTATCTTGAAAAACACTATTAGAAAAATCATTAATTCCTCGTAAAAAATGTACCATGCTAGAAAAAATTTGTTGCTTTGAAGATACAATAGAAATATCAGCAAACTCCACAGCATTAATATACTCTCCAATAGCTTGCTCTAAAGCATTAGATTTTGTTGTCCTATAAGATATAGTTCCGATTACCAAAAGTATAATTGCGATCATGCTAAAAGATATCGCCATTAACTTTGCTTTTATGCTATTCATTTAGAATCCCTTATTTTTGTTTTAATCCCATAAGTATAACAAATTTTACTCTAGTCATTAAAATACTTTCTTATAAGTATTTTTTCCACACTATCAAAAACTTTATCTACCTGATCTCTTGTAATCACATAAGGAGGCATAAAATAAATAGTATTCCCCAATGGCCTTAATAAAACTCCTTCTTTTAATACTTCTTGAAAAAAACTTAAACCTACTCTATACTTTTTTACTCTCAAATCAAAGGCAAATATCATCCCGCAATGTCGAATATTCTCTACATTTTTAAAATCACTTAGTTTATTTAATCTTCCTTGTATATACAAAGAAAGTTCCTTATTTTTCTCTACCACATTTTCTTTTTCAAAAATATCTAGCACAGCATTTGCACAGGCACAAGCCAAAGGGTTTCCTGTATAACTATGAGAATGTAAAAAAGCTTTATGAATCTGTTTATAAGGCGCATAAAAACTTTGATAAATTTCATCTGTTGTTACCACTACCGCTAAGGGCAAGAAACCTCCTGTAATCCCCTTTGATAGGCAAAGATAATCTGGTATTACTTCACATTGTTCTAATGCAAACAAACTCCCCGTTCTACCAAACCCCACTGCAATTTCATCAAAAATAATCTCAATATCATAGCTCCTTGCAAACTCTACTGCCTCTTTAACAAACTTTTTGCTATACATATTCATATTACCCGCACATTGCACTAATGGCTCTAAAATAAATGCACAAATATTTTGATGATTCCTTGTAACAACCTCTTTAAATGCAATAATCTCTTTTTCATATTCATCTCCATTTGGTACATCTACCTCAATGCAATCAAGCAATAATGGCGCGTAAATTTTTTTATAAAGATCTACATTCCCCACACTTAATGCTCCCAAAGTTTCCCCATGATATGCATTACGCAAAGAAAGAAATTTTGTTTTTCTTTTACCTTCAATTTGAGCTTTATGAAAACTCATTTTTAATGCTACTTCAATTGCAGAAGAACCATTATCTGCATAAAAACATTTATTTAAAGGATTTGGCAATAACTCACAAAGCCTTTTTGAAAGTTCAATAACAGGCTTATGCGTAAACCCTGCCAATAAAACATGTTCCAAGTTCTCTACTTGATCTTTTAATTTTTGGGAAATATATGGATTACAATGTCCAAAAATATTTACCCACCAACTACTAATTCCATCAATATAAGATCTATTTTCAAAATCATACAAATACACCCCCTCACCCCGTTTTATCGGAATCAATGGAATACTCTCATGATCTTGCATTTGCGTACAAGGATGCCAAATATACTTCAAATCTTCTTGTGCTAAATTTTGCATTTCATTCCTTTGAAAAATATAAATATGTTAAAATAATCTACATAGATTATATAGAACTTTAGGAATCTAAAATGCAAGACAAGATTAGTGTTATACTTAAAGATTTACAAAAAGACTCTCATTTAAGAATCTTGCAGCCTCTAAGACATCAAGGCAAATACCTCTTGCATAATAAAAAAAAAGTTCTCAATCTTGCGTCTAACGACTATTTAGGAATTGCGCAAGATCTAACATTGCAGCAAAATTTCTTAAAACAATGTCAATTAGATTCTACACCCTTTTCTAGTTCCTCATCACGCAGTCTAAGTGGAAATTTTGCAATTTTTGAAGAATTGGAAGAATTTTTATCCCAACTCTATGCACCCAAAAATGCTCTACTTTTTAATAGTGGTTATCATGCAAATATAGGGAGCATTAATGCATTACACCAAATTGGTGGGGTTTTATTTTTGGTAGATAGTTTTGTGCATGCAAGTATTTTTGATGGCTTAAGATTAGCACATGCAAAATTCAAAAGATTTAAACATAATAACATGCAAGATCTTAAAAATCTCTTAGAATCTTCTATTCATCAATATGAACATATCATTATTGTTAGTGAGGGAATTTTTAGCATGGATGGGGATTATTGCAAAATTCAAGAAATTATCGCTTTGAAAAAAAACTATAAAAATGTCTTTATTTATCTTGATGAGGCACATTCTCTTGGGGTATGTGGAGAAAAATTATTAGGACTTAGCGAGAATTTTCTTTCCTCTATTGATTTTATTGTCCTTGCTTTCGGAAAAGCAATTGGATCAATAGGAGGTTGTGTGTTGTGCGACAATATTTTTAAGCAATACTTCATCAATAAAGCACGATCTTTTATTTTTTCTACCGCACTCCCACCAATTAACATTGCCTTTACACTCTATATTTTCAAGAATCTGCAAATTTTTTTTGAAAAAAATAGACATCTCCAAACCCTAAGCCTCTATCTACAAAAAAAACTCAAAGAAAATAATTTTGATTTTCTTGGCGAAAGTCAAATTATTAGCCTTATGACTTATACAAATATTAAAAGCTTAGAAGTAATGCACATGCTTTTAGATTCTCAAATTTATGCCCCCGCAATAAGACCTCCAAGTGTCCCTATCAATCAAGCTAGAATCCGTTTCTCGCTTCATGCAAATTTAAGTCTAAAAGATTTGGATCTAATCATCGAGGCACTATGCAAATAAAAATTTTTAATCCTCATATTACCCGCTCCACAATTTTATTTTTTCTAGGATTTGGAAGCAATCCTAATTTCTTTTCTCATTATATTGATGAAGCTTATCACAAAACCTATCGTATTATTTTTGTGTATGACTACAAAGACAATCATCTTGATCTTACATTTTTACAAAACCAAGAAGTCTATCTTATTGCATGGTCTATGGGTGTGGCAATAGCAAATTATTTTATACCAAAAAATCTTAATATCAAAAAATCCATCGCTATCAATGGCACAAATCTTGGTATACATAAAACCTTAGGCATACCTCCTGTAATTTTTATGCATACAATCAAACATTTTAATCTTTTAGATTTTTATATCAATGTTTTTGATTCTAAAAATTTTTTAGATAACATTAAAGATATTTGCAATTCCCAACTTATTCTTGAATTACAAAACCTCTACGCCACACTTACTACAATACCTCCTAAGCAAAGCTTATGGGATTATGCTATTACAAGTCAAAATGATAAAATTTTCCAAGCCAAATATCAGCTACAAGCGTGGCAATCTCAAAATCTCTCCCCTATTATTTTGCCAAATTCTCCACATTTTATCTTCTTTGATTACTCTTTGGAATCCCTATGCAATTTATAGCAAATAAATTTTTCTCTGCCAAAGAAAGTTATGCACAACATGCCCATATACAAAAAATTATGCAAGATAAAATTTTAAAATTACTCCCCCATAATCATTTTTCACATATTTTTGAATTTGGTGCTGGAACAGGAACTTTTACACAAAAAATTATTAAAAATCTCACATATAAAAAGCTTACATGTAATGATATTAATGATTATGCAAAATCTTTTGCTCCACATATTCAATTTTTGCAATTTGACATTAATGATATTTCAAAACATCTTGATCAGCAAAATTTTGACCTCATTATCTCTAATGCTTGCATACAATGGCTTGATCAAAAAAAATTTTTTACAAATATCCAAAATTTTAGTCCAAAAGATGGAATCTTAGCTCTAGGAAGTTTTGGAGAATCTAATCTCCATGAAATTGCTACCATCACAAAAAAATCCCTAAAATACCTAAGTTTAGATCATTATCGCTCTTTATTACAACCTCAATGGAAAATTTTACACCTTTTTGAAGAAAAAATCCCCTTGAGTTTTCCCACTCCACTTGATGCTTTTAAACATCTCAAATTAACTGGCACAAATTCTTTACAGCAAAATTTCCCTCTCACAAAAAAACATCTCCAAGCCCTAAAAGAAAAATTTTACAACACTCTCACCTATCACCCTATCTACATTATTGCCAAAAAGTCCTAAACTAAAATATTGAAAAAATTGCTATAATCTGCAAAGTTTTACAACATATCTAAGGAGTAATGTGGAAAATAATTTTATACAAATACAAGATAGAAAAATTGGCAAAGATTTTCCCCCTGTTGTAATCGCAGAACTAGGAATCAATCATAATGGAAGTCTTGAAATTGCTAAAGAAATGGTTGATGCGGCATGTTTAGCAGGTGTTGAAATTTTAAAGCACCAAACCCATATAATCCAAGATGAAATGAGTAGTGCCGCAAAAAAAGTGATTCCGGGTAACAGTAATAAAAGTATCTATGAAATTATGCAAAATTGTGCATTAAATATGGAAGATGAAATCGCACTAAAAAATTATGTAGAATCCAAAGGAATGATTTTTTTATCTACACCTTTTTCGCGTGCAGGAGCGGATCGCTTGGAAAAAATGGGGGTTAGTGCTTATAAAATTGGCTCTGGTGAAATGAATAATCTCCCACTTATCAAACATATCGCGAATTTTAAAAAACCTATGATTATTTCTACTGGAATGAATAATCTAATCAGCGTGCGACAAACCGTAACAATTCTAGAAGACCTCAAAGTCCCCTATGCACTTTTACATACTACAAACCTCTATCCAACACCACCTCATCTTGTAAGATTTGGTGCTATGCTAGAATTAATGCAAAACTTCCCCAATATCCCTATTGGTCTAAGCGATCATACTTTAAATAATAATGCATGCAAAGGTGCAATTGCCATGGGTGCAAGTATTGTTGAGAGACATTTCACAGATCATAAAAACCGCCAAGGTCCTGATATTGTCTGTTCCATGGACACAGAGGAAGCAAAAGATCTTATCATGAGTGCTAAAGAGATTTTTTTAATGCGTGGAGGCAAAAAAGAAGCTACAAAAGAGGAACAGGTGACAATTGATTTTGCATTTGCTACTTGCGTAAGCATTGCCCCTATTAAAAAAGGAGAAAAATTTAGCATGCAAAATCTTTGGGTCAAGCGCCCTGCAATCGGCGAAATACCAGCTAAAGATTTTGAAAAAATTTTAGGATATACAGCAGACTGCGATATTCCTACTGATACACATATCTCTTGGAATATGATACAAAAATGAAAAAAATTGTTTTTTTAACAGGCACAAGAGCAGATTGGGGTAAAATCAAAAGCCTTGTAAGTGAAGTAAAAGATTCTAAAAGTTTTGAATATAAAATTTTTATCTGTGGTATGCATTTGTTAGAACTTTATGGAAGCACTTATTATGAAATTTTAAAAGATGGTTTTAATGAAGTAGCTTTTAGCAAGCCCTATCAAAATCATGATTCAATGGATCTTATCCTCTCTGAAGCCATAGAAAATTTTTCCTTTTTTGTTAAAGACTATCAACCTGATTTGATTGTGATACATGGAGATAGATTAGAAGCCCTATCAGGCGCACTTGTAGGAGCATTTAACAATATTTTAGTGGCACATATTGAGGGGGGTGAAGTAAGCGGCACGATTGATGAATCTATCCGGCATAGTATTAGTAAATTTGCTCATCTACATTTTGTGGCAAACAATGAAGCGTATATAAGGTTATCACAACTTGGCGAAAAAAAGGAAAAAATTTTTATCATTGGATCACCTGATATTGATTTAATGTTAAGTAAAAAACTTCCCACTTTTGAAGATGTACAAAAACATTATTATCAAATAAAAAACTTTCAAAAAGATTATGCAATTTTTATTTATCACCCCGTAACAACAGAAATAGAGACACTAGAAAACGATCTCATCAAAATTACAAATGCCCTAATAGAATCTAAAATCAATTACATCGTCATCTATCCCAACAACGACAATGGTTCAAAAATTATCATCAAACATCTCACACAACTCCCAGAAACCCACTTTAAGATTTTTACTTCTATTAAATTTGAATTTTTTCTTACTTTATTAAAAGAAGCAAAATTTATTATTGGTAATAGTTCTGCAGGAATCCGAGAAGCACCAGTATATGGTACTCCATGCATTAATATAGGAACAAGACAAGAAGGACGCTATAAAAAAGATAATCATATATTATCCATCAATCCAGAAAAAGAAGAAATCCTGCAAGCAATTCAAAAAATTCCTAGTATCCAAAATCTTGAGGTAAATTTACATTTTGGTACAGGAAATAGTGCTAAAAAATTTATAAAAATTCTTGAAGATCCAGAAATTTGGAAAACAAAACTTCAAAAAAAGTTTATAGATTTATAATGAAAGTTTTGGCGATTATCCCCGCTAGAAGTGGTAGTAAGGGCGTAAAAGATAAAAATATTCGCCCTTTTTATAATATTCCACTTATGGCTTATAGTATTCATAGCGCGCTAAAAAGTGGTGTATGTGATGAAGTATTTGTATGCACAGATAGTGAAAAATATGCAGAAATTGCTAAAAAATATGGTGCAAATGTTCCTTTTTTGCGTTCCAAAGAAAGTGCGCAAGATACAAGCAAGAGTATAGATTGCATTTTAGAATCTCTTGAAAAATATTGTCAAATTGGTAAAAACTTTGATACTCTTATTTTATTACAGCCTACATCGCCGCTAAGAACTGCATTTCATATTAAAGAAGCTTATAAGCTTTATTGCAAACATCAAAAAGATTTGGCAAGTATTTGCGAGGTAAATGAACATCCTATTTTTATGCGCACTACCAAAGATAATATTCTCACTCCATTATTGCAAACAAATAGCACAACACGTAGGCAAGACTTACCACCTTTTTATCGCATTAATGGAGCAATTTATATCAATAAAATTTCTACCTTAACAACAAACACAAGCTTTAATGATAATCCTATTGGCTATATTATGGACAAAGAATATTCTTTAGATATTGATGAAGAAAAAGACTTCACTCATCCCTTGCCAAAAAATTTTACCCTACCCTCATTTTTAAGATCATAAATTTAACAAAAATCAAAAAACTATTCTCATTATTTAAGTAACCATTTTTCTATCAAAGAATTTTGTACCAAATCCCCTCCAAGCACTACATCATTTTTTATCCCCTTTAAAACAATAAATTTAGACACTCCTTCTTTAAGTGCTTTACATAAGGTAGCCAGAATTCCATAAGCAATCCCATCATATTCCAATCCACCCAAAGCGTAACACAAAACAAGACGCATACCCTTTACTGTATCAATCACTATATTATCTTCACTCACTTTTACAGAAAAATCCATATCGCTCACCACCTTAAAAGGAAAAGACATGGCCTCTTGAAGTGCAAAATAATGGGTATTTTCTTTCTTTTCTAAACTAAGGATTTCATGCATCAAAAGGAGTATATCTGCAGGATTTTGTGATATTTTACTATCTAGCATATTGTGCATATTCTTTTGATAAAGTTTGGGAAAGTAAGTTTGATAATTTTCCACCAAACGCGAAGTAAGTTTGCTTTTTTTTGCCAATCCTTCCAAAAATAGATGCGTATTTAATTCTAAATTAAAATTTAAAATATTCTTGCCATTAAAAAGAATCTGCGTTTGCTTAGAATCTAAAAAAATCCCTATTTGATGGCTTTGTAAATTTAAAACAAAAGTATAAAAATCCTGCATACTAACAGCCTCTTTTTTTTCTTCTTTTGCAAAAGATTTATTTTGTTTAGTCATAGGAGTTTCAAAAACTCCAAAATCATCCCAAAAATTTGGCTCACTGCAAGCAATACAGCCATGCCCTGCTTGAATCGGCCAACTCGTCTTAGAATTAAATTTTACTTTTGGGCAATTATTGTATGCATAAGGTCCTTTACACCCTACTTTATAAAGACAATAACCTTGTGTCATTTTTTCATCACCGAAGGTTTGCACAAAATCACCAGATTCAAACTTTGCTTTCCTTTCACAAGTATCATGCACAGTTTTACCATACGCCCATAAGGGTCGATTTAATATATCTAGGCTCGGAGCTTCTTCAAAAATAATAGCATACATTAATGTGTAGATAATATTAATATCACTAGGTGGACAACCCGGAATATTCACCACTTCTCTTTGTATTAATTTGTCAATACTTTCTGTATTTGTAGGGTTTGGATTTGCAGCTTGCACACCACCAAAGCTCGAACAAGTCCCCACGCAAAGAACCATAAATGCATCTCTACCTAAATGCAATAGCTCTTCTGCACCGCTAGATGCCTCTGCTCCAAAAGTTGCAAAATACTCTTGTTGTGCACACACACTTCCTTCAACAACAAGAAAATATTCACCCTTTTTTAGTTTTTTGAGATTCTCTCTTGCTTGAAAACCTGCTGCACTCATCAACACTTCATGATAGTCTAAATTTATATATTCCAATAATAAAGAATCTATCCCTGGAATCTCATTACGCAAAAAACTCTCTGTACATCCCGTACATTCTGAAAGGCTGAGCCATACTAAATTTGTAGGTTTTTTATGTGATAAAAATTTTAAAATTGGCTCAACAAAGTCTTGAGAAAATTTAAAGGTTTTTACAAAAGATTCTACAAATTTTCTATCTTCATCTCTAATAATAAATTTTTGTGCCTGATCTATGTGTTGTATTTTCTGTTTGAGGTTATTGAGTAAAAAATCCATTTTTATGCCTTAAGTTAAAAACATATCTTATTTTAATAAAAAATTCTATATTTTCCAACTTAAAATACATAAAAATGAAAAGAAAAAAATTAACTATCCATGTATTTGCATATCATAAATAGCAATCTGAAATCTTTGTGCAATCATTGTTGCTTTTTGTAAAATAGATTTTGCAACATCATTTTCATAAATTTGATGTAAAGATTCTGAAAATAAATTTAACCATACATTAAAAAGTTCTCTAGGGAAAGGTGGTAAATCTAAATGTTTTTTTAAAGGTTGTCCATCAAAAACAGGTTCTCCTAAAAGCATTTGTCTCCAAAATCTACCAATTTTTTCTTTATGTTTTTCCCAACTTTCATTATCTTCACCCACAGCTGGCAAAAAAATCTTTGATAATTCTGGATCTTTTCTAACTTTTGCATAAAAAATATCCATAAGTTTTTGTATATTTTGTTGATTAATTACTGTTTCCATATTTATCCTTAATTTTGATACCGAATTGTGACAAAAAAAGATAAATTAATACATATAAAAAATTACTTTAAATAATGACCTACAAATTTAGAGTAATTATCTAAAATCAATCCACCTTTTCTAAATCCTAATCCGCAAGATTCATAGGCAAAAAACACATTTGGCTGATAATAAAATTCCCCATTCTTATTAAGTTCGCAAAATTCTTGATAAACTGCTTTATGATTTTGATAAATTCCAGTATTTTTTGTAATAATGTTTTGATTTTTATCTAAGATTTCTATATTTGCCCCTTCTCTACCAAAAGCCCTTTTTAACACTTGCTTTTTATCTTTTAAAGGCTCATAACTTGTCTCTAATAATAAAGGATGATTTGGAAAAAGATCCCATAAAATTTTTAAAATTCTCTTGCTTTGGAATAACAAAGTATATGCAGGATTTAAGAAAATTGTATTTTTATTTTCCATCATTTTTTGCATAATACTTGCAAGCTCTGGCTCATCAATCGCAATATTTTCCCATGGAATTAACTTAAATAAAAATTCATAATTCACACCCTCAAAAAGAACACCATCATGAGGTGAAAATTCTACTAAATCAATAGGTGCATAATGTGTTTCAAACCCTACAGATTGAGCAATTTCTTTTAAAAACTTTGTTGTTCTCTCTTCCTCAACATTTCCCCCAATGCTTGAAAATAAAATTTTCCACCCTTCATAAAGTTCTACAAACCTTGATGGATCATCTCCAAGGGTAATAATACGCTTAAAATTTTCTCCAATCATTTCAAAAATATTATTAAATTGCTTATTTTCATCTAAACCATTAGATTTTAACAATGCCCATTGCACAACAGCAGTTTCATATAGCATTGTAGGAGTGTCTGCATTAAATTCTAAAAGTTTAATAGGCTGTCCATCAAGCCCACCAGCAAAATCAAATCTCCCATACAAATGCCAATGAATATCCTCTTCAAAACTTTGCTTAATCATAGGAATAATAGCATTTGGAATATCTAATTCAAAAAACAAATCATTCTCAATCACATATTCAGCCGCCTCTACAAACATATCATAAAGCTCATTACCCGCCTCATAAAACTTTTGTGCCTCCTCTTCTTTAAGCACAACAAGCTCATCAGCAATATAAGGCGTATTATCAGGATCACTATGCCATTCTAAACCAATTTCTTCTAAGGTTTGGTTGTCTAAAGAATGAATTTTTTTTATTTCCATATTTTATCCCCCTATACTTTGTGATGTAGCACTAGAATTTTTAAAAAATCCACTTTTTGCACCACTTTTTGCTGCTGTATTTGACGTTGAACTCGTATTTTTAAAACTATTCTGGCTTCTCTCATAAGCCTGAGGGGATTTATAATTTCTTTGTTGATTTTGCTGGTAGTTAGGATTATTAAATAATTTATTTCCGATATAACTCCCCAAAATCGCACCAGCAGCACTTGCTAAAATTGCACTCCCCAAACCTAATCCTTGCGATCCACTAGAGGTTAACTCACTTGTATTATTATCAATTTTTCTTTCTTCCTCTTTCAATAATTGATCAATTTCTGCTTGACTCAAAACACGCTCTATACCATTTTTATCACGTACCACCACATGTGTCGTACCACTAGGATATTCTTCCAATATTTTATAGCTACCATCATTTTGTTCCTCTAACAAAACAAATGCACCTTTTTTAACACTTTGATTCAACTCTTGTTTTTGAGACTGATTATCACACCCCTGTAATGCAAAAACTACCATGGCACTTATTCCACCTATCATTGCCACATCTTTAATTACTCTAAAATGTCTCATCATCTCTCCTTTTTTCTCAATATTCCTGTAACTCATTATATAAGCTATCACGCTCAATAGGTCTAAATCCCGCATCTTTAATTTGTGCAATCATAAGCTCTTTACTGACACCATTTTTGCTTTTTGCACCACCTGCTGACTGGATTGATTCATTTTCAATTGTTCCATCCATATCATCTGCACCAAATTCTTGTGCAATCAATGCTACATTTAAAGACAAACTAGCCCAATATGCCTTAATGTGTGGAATATTATCTAATATAATTCTTGCAATACTTAAAGTTTTTAATATCTCTTGACCACTCAAATTTTCTTTAATATTTAAAAAATTATTTTGATTTTGATAAAGCAATGGAATAAAAGCATTAAAGCCTCCTTTTTTTGCCTCGACTATATTGCTATCTTGTTGAATATTACGCAATCTTAGCATATGATCAATACGATGCTCTCTTGTCTCAACATGCCCAAATAGCATTGTTGCATTACTCATTTTTCCAAGTTGATGCCAATAATTATGAATCTCTAACCACCTTTGAGAATTTACTTTTCCTTTACAAATATACTGACGCACTTTTTCATCAAAAATCTCTGCTCCACCCCCAGGCATAGAATCTACCCCACACTTTGCCATATCTTCAAGAATTTTTTGATATCCTTTTTCAAATTTTCTATCCAAATAATCTACTTCTGCTGCGGTCATGGCTTTGAGATGAATATTTGGTGCTGCTTTTTTCACTGCCATAAACATATCTAAATACCATTCATAAGAATAATTTGGACTATGTGCTGAAACAATATGCACTTCTTTTATTCCACGATTTTGACATGCTAATACTTGTGAGACAATCTCATCAATACTCATTTCATAGGGATTTGGATTTTTTCTACTTGCAGAAAAAGCACAAAACCTACATACATCTGCACAAATATTTGTCGGATTAATATGACGATTAATATTAAAAAATACTTTATTGCCATACTTTTTTTTACGCATTTCATCTGCAACTTTACCCAATGTAAAAATATCATAATCATAAAGCGCACTAAGCTCACTTGGTTTTAAATTTTCTTTATTTAATACTCGCTCCAATAAATCCACTTTTATCCTCCAGTATGATAGAAAGCACGCGCTGAAATTTTATCTTTTGGCATACTTTCATCCCATTGATTTTTTTCAGGTTTGTTAAAAACTGCTTGTTCTAAAACTTTTTTAATCTCCTTGGGATCTTTAGACATTAATGCAGATCTTGCATCTACGCTATCTTGATAATACAAACAAGGGCAAATCACGCCTTCTGCAGTCAAGCGGATTCTATTGCAAGTTTGACAAAAATCATCATTATGAGGTGCAATAATCCCAAAAATATAACCATCATCACATTGATAAAGTTTTGCAGGTCCAATAATTTGTTCATCAAGTATTTTAAATTTAAATTTTGTTGCGATTTTTTCTAAAATATCTTTTTCTCTAACCCCTAATATCACATCACTTGCATGGATATTTTCCATATATTCAATAAAGCGTATACTAATATTTTTACTCTTTGCATATTCCATGAGATCGAGAATCTCATCATCATTTACACCTTTTAAAATCACAGAATTAATCTTGATTCCAAATCCATGACGCAATGCTTCATCAATACCCAATAAAACATTATTTAATCCGTCTTTTTTGGAAATTTGCATAATTTTTTCACGCTTTAAAGAATCAAGTGATATATTAATGCGATCTAGCCCTGCCTTTTTTAAGATTTCAGCACTTTTTTGCAACAAAAATCCATTTGTAGTCAAAACAAGTTGCACATCTTTAGAATATTCTCGCAATTTTGCAATAAATTCCGGCAAATCTTTTCTTAAAAGTGGCTCTCCACCTGTAATTCTAATTTTTTTAATCCCTTGATCAATGCCAACTTTTAAAAATTCTAAAACATTATCCAAAGGAATATATTCATCTTTATCAAAAGCATCAAATGGGGTATTTGGCATACAATACTGACATCTAAAATTACACTGCTTTGTTACAGAAACACGTATATAGTCAATCGTCCTTCCAAAAGTATCTTGCAACATTTTATCAACCTTATTTATTTTATAATTAACTACATTACCTTATTCATTCTTAATCAGATTTTAAACTCTATAATCATACAATTAAAATTTTAATCTAAAAAGGGAAAATATGAATATACCTTGCGTAATTCTTTGCGGTGGAAAAAGTTCTCGAATGGGGAGTAATAAGGCTCTTTTGCCATTTGGAGAAAAAACCCTCCTGCAATATCAATTTCAAAAAATGCAAAAAATTTTTTCCCAAGTTTATATTGCAAGCAAGCAAGATTTTTTCAACCTTCCTTGCATTAAGGATAATCCTTTAGAAAGCACGCTCTACACCCCACTATTAGCTTTAGAAAGTGCATTTTTATCTCTAGATTCTGAAAAAATATTTTTTATTTGTGTAGATACGCCACTAGTACCTCCTAGCCTAATTATAAACCTCCTTACACAAGCACAAAAGAATACTCATGATGTTTTTTATATCAAAACGCCAAAAAAAGAACATTATCTTACAGCAATTTGGCATAAAAATACATTATCAAATATACAAAATGCTCTGAAAAATGAAAAATATAAAATCAAAAATATTTTACAAGAATGTAAAATATTTGAACTAAATCATGATAGCGATAAAGATTTATCCAATCTTAACACACCGCATGATTATCAACTTATTTTAAGGGAATATTATGGCAGATGAACAAGAAAAACAAGAAGCCCCATCTAGTAGAAAAATACAAAAAGCAAGAGAAGAAGGCAATGTTTCAAAAAGCCCAGAACTTGTGGCATTTATCAGCTTTATAGTAGGTATATTCACCCTTTTTGCTATTTTTCCTTTTTGGCTTAAAAACCTAGAGGGAATCTATATAACTTGTCTGCAATTCTTCCATCTTGATTTTAGTTTTAATAATATTTTCAATCTTTTCCTCACATTGCTCTGGAAAACCTTATTAATATTATTCCCTATTTTTGCAGCCTTGATGCTTGCGGGTATTATTGGAAATCTTGCACAAATTGGCTTTTTATTAGCCCCAAAAGTTTTACAACCAAAATTAAGCAAAATTAATCCCATCAAAGGTCTTAAAAACCTATTTTCTTTAAAAAAACTTCTTGATGGTTTTATGATTACTCTAAAAGTTTTTATTGCATTTTTGCTAGGTGGAGCAATTTTTATCAGCTTTTTACAACAAATCCCCAATGTAGCGATGATCAATATTTTTTCTCAAGCTGTATGGGTAAGAGACAAATCGCTCATTTTGATTTCAAGCTTATTGGTATTATTTTTTATCATGGCAATTGCAGATTATCTTATTAAAAGATATCAATATATTAAATCTCTCCGGATGAGTAAACAAGAAGTCAAAGATGAGTACAAACAACAAGAAGGAAATCCTGAAGTAAAAGCCAAGATTCGCCAAATTATGATGAAAAACACTCTAGGAAAAATGATGCAGGCTATCCCTAGTGCAGATGTTGTTGTAACAAACCCCACTCACTATGCAATTGCATTGCGTTTTGCACCCAATGATCCAGCTCCTGTTGTAGTAGCTAAAGGTATAGACCATCTTGCCATCAGAATTAAAGGTATCGCGCGTGAACACAATATTGAAATTGTAGAAAATCCAAAACTTGCCCGTACATTATACAAACAAGTAGATCTTGAAGAGCCTATACCTCATACACTCTTTGAAGTCGTAGCAGCTATCTTTGCACAAATTAAATCTTTTCAAGAAAAATACAAAAACTTATCCCAAGATAAAGGTACCAATAACACCAAAAATAAGTAGAGAGATATTATAAACCAAAAAGGTGGGTACACAGGTATCCCAAATATGATTATGTTGTCCATCAATATTTAATCCCATTGTTGGTCCAATAGTGGTATCTGAAGCAGGTGATCCCGCATCGCCTAAAGCTCCGGCAATCCCCAAAAGCAAAATTATTGCGGAAACACTAAAGCCTAATTCTATGCACAAAGGGCAATAAAAAGTTGCAATCACAGGTATAGTTCCAAAAGAAGTTCCTATCCCCATTGTCACAAGCAAACCTACAAGAAGCATTAAGACAATACCACCCAATTTTCCTCCAACTACATTAGCAGTAACTTCAACAAGTTGTTGTACACCTCCACTTTCTTTCAAAACCTCTGCAAATCCAGAGGCAATAAGCATAATAAATGCAATTAACGCCATAGATTTAATTCCATCATCTACAACCTTATCCATTTTTTCCCATTTAATCACACCTGTAACAATCATAAAAATGATACCTATAAATGCTCCTAATGGTAAAGAAGAAGTGATAATTTGCGCAGAAAACGCTATTGCAGCTCCTAATAATGCCATATAATCATCTTTTTGCAACCTTACTTCCTTAAGCTGCATAAATTTTTGATCCAATAACTCTCCATTGTATTCTCTAGGTTTTCTATATAATATTAAAACTGCAAGCATCAAACCAAAAAGCATTGCAAGTCCACCTATCCACATTACACTTGCAATATCAAAAATACTTACCCTAATCCCATTTTGCAACATCTGCTCTTGAATAATAGTTTGATAAATCAATCCAAAACCCACAGGAATACAAATATAAGGCGCCTCAAGACCAAAAGCAAGAGCACATGCCACTGCCCTTCTGTCAATTTTGAGTGCATTCATTAAACCCAAAAGTGGTGGAATTAAAATTGGAATAAAAGCAATATGAATAGGAATAAGATTCTCAGCAAAACACGCCAAGAAAGCAATCAAAAAAACAAAAAGATTTTTTTTATTCTCAACAAGCAAAGAAACACGATATACAAGAACTTTTGTCAAATTTCCTGTACTGATTGCCACTGCCAAAATCCCCAAGAAAATATAACTTAAGGCTATAGACATATTACCACTCATGCCTTTAATCATCAAATTTATTGTCTGAACAAGTCCCATATCAGACAATAAACCCGCAATCAACGTTGAAAAAACTATAGATAAAAGCACATTCACACGCAACAAACATAGGACAATCATTACAAAAATAGAAATTACAGCAGGATTAGTTAATAACAACATTTTTAATCACAATATCTTTTTAAAATTTCTGCATAATCTTCGATACGTCTATCACGCAAAAATGGCCAAATTCTACGCACTTCCTCGCTACATTTTTTATCAAGATCTGCATATAAAATTTCTTCTTTTTCTACCCCTGCTTGCACAATCAATTCACCTTGAGGTCCAAATACAAATGATGAACCCCAAAACAAGATTCCATTACTTTGTGCGCTATCATCTTTTTCAAACCCTACACGATTTACTGCAACAACTGGTATACCATTAGCCACTGCATGTCCTCTTTGAACAGCAATCCATGCATCAAGCTGTCTTTGTTTTTCATCCTCTGGATCTTCATTAAACCATCCAATAGCAGTAGGATAGATCAAAACCTCTGCACCCTTTAATGCCATAATACGTGCCGCTTCAGGATACCAT
Organism: Helicobacter anatolicus; assembly: GCF_021300615.1. NCBI lineage: Bacteria > Pseudomonadati > Campylobacterota > Epsilonproteobacteria > Campylobacterales > Helicobacteraceae > Helicobacter > Helicobacter anatolicus. The sequence goes on along the minus strand of NZ_JAJTMY010000002.1, from coordinate 208,851 downwards.
TGATCCCAGCACACCAAAACACCAAGCTTTCCTACACTTGTAGATATAGGATTAAAACCTATATCACCAGGTGTAAAATAAAATTTCTCATAAAAATTTGGATCATCAGGAATATGCATTTTTCTATATTTTCCTGCAATGCTACCATCTTTTTCAAAAACTACTGCAGTATTGTGGTAAAGCCCTGCAGCCCTTCTTTCAAATAATGAGGTAACAAGCACCACTTGATTTTCTTTCGCAATTTGAGAATAAAATGCAATATCTTCATCAAAATGACAAGCAAAATCAAAATTTTGCGTATTTTCATTTTGACAAAAATAGTGCGTATTATGCAATTCCTGCAACACCACTAATTCTGAGTGTTTTGCAGCCTCTTTAATCTTTTGAAGAATATAAGAGCAAGTTTCCTCTCTAGTTGTTTTAAATGCATGTTGTATTAAAGCGATTTTCATTAGTCTTCTTCATAATCATTGTCGGGATTTTGATAGTCATCATCATCATATCCATTATAATAGTGACCTACTTTTTCATCCTCTTCATCAAAGTCATCAGAATACTCTGCTTCATCATCAAAATCATCATCTTCATACATCTTATAAACAAAACAATTTAACATTTCATCTCCTCGTTATAATATCTCTTATAATTTCACTACCAATTTGAAGTCCAAAACTCGCAGTTACCGCACTAAAACTCCCCAATTGCTTGCACTTCGGTTCCTCGGGACTAAAAACCACTTTAAACTTTCCTTTAAATCCACTCTTTTTTAACTCATCACGCATTTTTCTACCAAATCTATCACCATAACTATTCCAAATACTATCAACTTTAATCATTAATGGATTAAGTTTTTTTGCACTTCCTGTAGAGCTAATATATGTCCCATATAGCATCTTTTCACATCTTTTTGCCAATAATACCTTTGCAGGAATATCATCAATCGCATCAACGACATAATCATACTGATCAAAATTATGATTCTTAATAAACTCTTCATCTACTTTTTCTTGTAAGGGAATAACACCATGATACATTTCTGCTAATACATGAACTTTTGCCTTTCCTATCTGATGGGATCCAATCTGACGATTTTGATTAGTAATATCAAAAAAATCCTTATCAACAATAGTAATATTCCCAATTCCAACACGATAAAGACAATCCAGTGTAAAACCTCCAACTCCTCCTACACCAAAGATAATTACCTTTTTACCGGAAAATAATTCAAAATCATCCCCAAATAAAAATCTTGTCCGCGTAAATCTATCTTCCAAATATTTCTACCCAAAAAAGATTATTGCACAGAAATTGCACCAGCAACTTCTTCAGAACTTGCACGAATTTTATCCATAAATTCTTTTGCCTCATTGGCAAGTTTTACACTACTTTCTACTTCATTAATAGAAACATTAATAGATTCTACAACTTGCGAAGTTACATCCCTAATAGAGTTAATAGTAGTTGTAATTTCTGTAATTGATCTTCCTGTTCTTTCGGCAAGCTTTCTTACTTCATCAGCAACAACTGCAAATCCTCTACCATGCTCTCCTGCCCTTGCTGCTTCAATCGCTGCATTCAACGCAAGAAGATTGGTTTGATCAGCAATATCTTTAATAGTTTGAATAATAGATTTAATTTCATCAGATTGTGCATTCAAAGATATAACAAGGCTTGAACTTGTTTGCATTGTTTGTGCAATATGTCTTACATTTTGCGCAGTCTTCTCAATCACTTCTTTTCCATCGCGTGTTAATTTATCATTTTCCTGTGCAAGATTCAATGCGAGTTCATTTTTTTGTCTATCTCTTTCTATTTGTCCTGTAACATTAGATGCAAACTTAATTACTTTATAAATCTTCCCATCAACATCATAAATAGGATTATAACTTGCCTCCAAATAAATAACTTTGCCATTTTTAGCAATACGTTCAAACATTCCAGACTGATAACTACCACTTCTTAATCCATCCCAAAACTTTATATAATCTTGCGTTTTGATATATTTTTGATCACAAAACATACTATGATGCTTACCCACAACTTCATCCAATGCATACCCCATAGTTCTCAAGAAGTTATCATTTGCGTAAAGAATACTTCCATCTGGCTTAAATTCAATTATAGCCATGGATCTTTGTACTGCATTTATAGCACTTTGCAAATTCAACTCTTCTTCTTTGATTCTGGTAATATCATGAGCAAAAACAATAATTTTTATTACTTGTTTATTTGCATTTTTAATAGGCAAGAAGCTTGTTTCCAACCAAAGATTTTTACCACCTCTACCAATGCAACGCAATAAAACAGAACTATTTTTACCAGACTGCACATCACTCCATGCAGCCAAAAACTCTTGACTATTTGCTGTAGCTGGATGAATAAAATCTTCCACTCTCCTACCAATTGCCTGCTCTTCAGGAATCTCAAATATATTAGATAAATTTCTATTGGTTTCAAGTATAACACCATTAGGTTGCAACACAGCACCGGGAACACCGCCTCTAATTGCTTCTACTACACTTTGCAAATAATCATTCTGATTCTTTAGTGCTATAAATTCTTCTCTTACCTTATTGCCGAAAAGCATTTTTTCTCCTTGCTTAAACTAAAAAATAAATTGTCACAATTCTACCATATTTTTAGTTTTTATATAGACACTTTAAATTAAGTTTTGTCTTTTTTCTTCTAAAAAAAAATATCTCTCTAATTTTTCTTCCAAAATTCCTCGTTTCTCTTCTAACTCCTCAGCAATTTTTACCACCCCTTTTTCTGCATAAACACTAGAATCTGATAGTTCTCTCTCATTTTTTTTAATTTCTTTTTCAAGCGTATCAATAATCAATGGTAATTCTTCTAGCTCTCGCTGCTCCATATAACTTAATTTGCCTTGTTTTTTTTCCTTTTTTTGCTCATTTGCTAATGCTTTTTTTACCTCTTCATTAACTAATTCATCAGAAATTTTTTGATATTCAAGTAGTTCTTTTTGATTCTCCAAAAACTCGCTATAAGAAAAATAACTCTCTTCAATCACGCCATTTCCTTGAAAAACTAAAAGCTTATGGGCGATTTTATCTACAAAATAACGATCATGACTCACAAAAATAATACTTCCTTGAAAATTCTGCAAATATTCCTCTAAAATATTAATAGTTTGTATATCCAAATCATTTGTAGGTTCATCTAGTATCAAACAATCATATTTTTTTGTAAAAAGCAATGCTAAGCCCACACGATTTTTCTCCCCTCCACTTAAATTTCCAATCTTTTGATCCAACAACTCTTTAGGAAATAAAAAGTTTTTTAAATAACCATATACATGAATATTTTTACCATACACTTCCACATGATCTCCCCCATTTGGACAAAAAGTCTCTAAAAGTGTCTTACTGTCATCTAAAAATGTCTTTTGTTGGTCAAAATAACCAACACTAATTTCCCCTCTTTTAATACTCCCCTTATCTTGCTTTTCACCAAGCAAGATTTTCAACAAAGTAGATTTTCCACTCCCATTTTTTCCCACAATAGCAATTTTTTCATTTTGTAAAATTCTAAAACTAAAATCTTTTATCAATACTTTATTTTCAATACTTTTGCAGACCCCATCAAGCTCAAATAAAAGTTTTTTATTATTTTTAGGTTGATTTTCCTTAAGCACACCCTGTTCTCTTTGTAATTCTAGTTGCATTTTCCGTATTAAAGAAGGATTACTACGCGCTTGTTTGCGCAACTCCATCACCCTAGCCTTTCTACCCTCATTACGTTTTCTTCTTGCTTGCACACCCCTTTGCAACCATTCTTCTTCATTTTTCAAAAGCTTTAATAAATTTTCATGTTCTTGTGTAAGTTGATGCAAGATTTGCTCTTTGGTTTGCAAATATTTTTGATATCCACCAGAAAAATTTTGCAACCCCCCATTATCTACTTCTAAAATTCTATGTGCCAATGTATCAATAAAATAACGATCATGACTGATAAAAACTACACTTCCTTGTAATCTTAAAATCTGTTCCTCTAAAAACTCTACACTTTCTACATCTAGATGATTAGTTGGCTCATCCAAAATAAATAAATCTGCCTTTTTTACCAAAATTGTAGCCAAAGCAAGTTTTTTTTGCTCCCCTCCACTCAAGGTATTAGCATAGCGATCTCTAAAATCATAAAGATCAAAACGCTCTAGCATTTCTTTAATCTTTTCTTCCAAATTCCATGCGTTTTGTCTTGTAATAAAATCAATACATTCTGCTTGTTCTTCCAATAGCGCCTTATCTTGTCGTGTTGATAGTATTTTTTCAATCTCCTTTAGTCTTAAATGTGCATAACGCAAATCATCTAAACTTTCCTCACAAATCTCATATACATATTTTAATGGGTCAAAATAACTTTTTTGCTCTAAACTAACAATTTTTAGATCATTTCTAACCGCCCTTTTCCCTTCATCAAAATCAAGTGCCCCCAAAAGAATTCTAACAAGACTAGACTTACCACTTCCATTTTTTCCTATAATTGCTACTCGCTCCGAATTTTCAATACTCAAACTTACACGATTCAAAATCACTTTATGATCAAATTGTTTGCTCACTTCAATCAGACTTAACAATGCCATAAAAACCTCGATATTAATAAAAAATCCTTAAAATACTATCAAAAAATTAAAGTGTTTTTATGCGTTTTGGAAAAATCGATTATCTCAATCTTGCACCATTTGATGTTTTTATCAAAAGTTATCCTATGCCCTCAGGATTTAAAAAGTTCTTACAAATTCACAAATCCTACCCCGCAAAACTTAATCAAGAATTTTTATTTAAAAGAATTGATGCAGGCTTTATTTCCTCAATTGCTGGTTTTCACTCTTTTATAAAAAACAAACATACAAAAAGTGGAATTATCGCAAAAGGAGATGTGTGGAGTGTAATATTACTCCCCAAAGAATCAAAAAAAGACTATCAATCTGCAACTTCAAATGCTCTCTCTCAAGTCTTAAAATTACAAGGCGAAGTATTAATTGGCGACAGGGCTTTGTGTTATCACTATGCAAATAAACCTCATATTGATATGGGTAGAGAGTGGTTTAAAACTCATCATACACCATTTGTTTTTGGGTTACTATGCTACAACAACCACCAAAAACTCTATAAAAAAATCTCTAAAGAATTCAATGCAAAAAAAATCAAAATTCCTCACTATATTCTTGAGCAGTATGCAAAAAAAATCAATATTGATAAAAAATATATCCTAGAATATCTCAAGCATATTTATTATAAAATTGACTCTAAAGAAATGTTAGGACTCAAGAGATTTTACCGACAATTACTATTTCAAGGTATTAAAAAACCTATGCGTTTTCACTCTTTGTCAAATCTCCAAACATCCACTCACAGCACCAAGAAAAAAATGCAATTAAATATAAACAATACCGCACATTATAATAATTAGCCTTTGCTAAAATATCAGAACACGACAAAACAAGTAGTATTAAAAAAATAAGAATTAATAAATTTGCATATTCATAAAAATTAAATAAAAATTTCTTTTTAAAAAATAAAAAAATCATTATCATGAAAGCTATAATAAATAAGAAAAAATCAATATAAAGATAGAAATTAGCCTTATCATAATAGGGTTGAAAAGCACTTGCAATAAGCACCATGATACAAATATTTGTTGAAGGAAAAAATTTTAATGCAAAATTATGTAAAGGTTTTTGAATATCAAAATGCCAATTAAAAAGTAAAAAAACACAAGGGAGAAACAACAAAAATACATAAAAAAACCCCGCTACTAAAATTTCAAAAAAATTTAAATCTAACAAGGAAAAAAAATCCAAATACGCAATTCTATAAGAATAAAAATGCAGAGTATCAATATAGTTCTCCTCCGGCAAACTTACTAGATAAATAAAAATAAATAAGAAAAAAATACAAACACAAGATGCTAGGATATTTTTTGCAAAATCTTCTTTTTCACGATAATGCGCAGCAAATAAATACAGCAAACCTACAATAAAAATAAAAAAACATAGCATTTTAATCATTAAACTATAAGCTATTTTACTTTTACATAATAAAAAAAACAATTGTGAAAAAGCTTGCGTAGTTTCAGAAACCAAGATTCCTAAAAATACAAACACCACAAAAAAAAATAAAATACCAGAAGAAAAAATTTTAATCAATCCAGTCCCTTAAAAATTTTTTGTCACAAAACTATCTATACCATTAACAATACCATTAGCCAAACTCTCTTGATATTCCTTAGTGCTAAGTTTTCTCCCTTCTACAGCATTAGAAACATACCCAATTTCAATTAGTACAGAAGGCATCAAAGCACCAGCCAAAACCCAAAAAGGCCCCTCACGCACCCCACCATCTGTAACATTATTATATGTTCTTTTTAATTCACGCAAAATCCCAATTTGTATATCAATGGCCAATTTATTAGACGCAATAAGCCGATGCGAGTTCAATGTATTTAAAAAAGAAAGTTTGGAAAAATAACTCATTGTCTTCACATCCCCCTTATTTTCTTGCTCTGCAACATCTAATGCGCGCTCACTTCTTGCTGTAGAAAGAAAATAAGTTTCTACACCTTGTGAATGAATATTTCCAGTTTTTGCAACAGAATTTGCATGAATAGAAATAAATAAATCTGCATTTTTTGCATTTGCCATATCTGTTCGTGCTTTCAAATCAATATATACATCGCTATTACGTGTCATAAAAACCTGATAATTCTTTGCATTGAGCTTTTTTTTCACAAGTTTTGCTACATCTAATACAATAGTTTTTTCACAAATTTTATTTACCGCCATTGCCCCACAATCCTTACCACCATGTCCAGGATCAATCACCACACGATATTTCCTTGGAGATATATTATTAGATACACTTTGAGTGAGGGTTTTTGACTTATTTACTACAGGTCTTGCAATATTTTTTTTAGTGCCCACTTCTTGTTGCATACCTGTTTTTTCTTGAAGTTTTATATAGAGATTTTGATTAAAAAAGTTCGTGCTATATTCTTTTTTACCATAATTTACCAAAACAATACGCACGATTTTTGGAGTATTTTGTCCAATGACTATTTGATTTTTACCAGGAAAATTAAAGACCTTTCTAGAATAAGGAATTAAAGTCGCTTCTACTTCCATTATTACTTTATTTTTATCCAACCTTTTGATAATAAAATCATCTTTTTTAACTGGTTTATTAAAAATAATTTTTAAATTATAAGTATCAAAAGGTATTACTTTAAGAATCTTTAAATTATTCGCATTTAAAAAATTACATAAAAAAATAATGCAACAAAATAACGCACGCATTTATCCTCTTACTAATTCTCCTATCAATTCCTCCACACTCAGAATCTTATCGATTCTATAGCCATTTGCCCCACTAAAATATAATCCTTCCTGCAAATCCCCTAAGTGTCCTTTACCTAAGCTGTCTGCAATACAATATCCTACCATTTTTGCTTCTTTACCTCGCTGACAAGGTGATACGCAATTGCTAATACATCTTATTTTTGGTGCATTTCCTTCTTTAAGACGCTCAATCACACCCATATTTAAAGCTCTAGCAGGATATCCAACAGGGGATTTGACCAATAAAATATCTTCTTTCTTAATTAATGGTAGTATCTTTGCATAAGCCTTAGCATCACATTCATGAGTACCCAAAAAGCGTGTTGCCATTTGCACACCACTAGCTCCCAAAGAAATCATACGGTCAATATCAGAACGATCCCAGATTCCTCCTGCCGCAATTACAGGAATATCGCCCCACTGCTTAGCTTCATCTACTACATGAGGTAAAATGTTCTCAAGCTGATATTCTTCTTTAAAGCAATCTTCATATTTAAAGCCTTGATGCCCGCCACTCAATGGCCCTTCAATAATCACAGCATCAGGCAATCTTTTATAACGATCCTGCCATCTTCTGCATAATATTTTTAATGCCTTAGCTGAAGATACAATAGGAATCAACGCGACATCAGGAAAGTTTTTTACAAATTCTGGCATATTAGTTGGCAATCCCGCACCTGTAATAATAAAATTTGCCCCTGCCTCACAAGCATCACGCACAACACGTCCATACTCATTGATAGCATATAAAATATTTGCTCCTAATGGTTTATCACCACAAATTTTTCTTGCATTTTTAAAAATTTCATTCAAGGCATTTTTAGAATAAAAATTAATCGCTTCAAATGGCTTAGAAGCAACAATCTTTTCTACAAATCCCATTTTTTTATAATAGCCCGTCCCTACGGCACTAATAATGCCAAGTCCTCCTTGTTTTGATACATTGCCAGCAAGTTCATCCCAGCTAATACCCACTCCCATCCCTCCTTGAAAAATTGGATACTTGATAGTAAACTTCCCAATTTTTAATGGTTTTAATGTTGTTTCCATTTTTTTCCTTTACTTTATAATTATACGAATAAATTTTCTTTTTCCCATTTGTAGAACATAAGTTCCTTCTACAAACTTGTAATTTTCATCCTGAAGTTTTTCTTGATTAATTTTAATAGCACCCGCTTTAATATCGCGTCTTGCTTGCGAAGTTGAAGGACAAATCTTAGAATCTACCAACACTTTGCAAATCCACTCTCCTTTTTCAAACTCCATTGTCGCAATATCCTCAGGAATATTGTTTTTTCCAAAAACATTATCAAAAGCATCTTTTGCCATCTGTGCATCTTCTTGTGTGTGATATCTCTCTGTAATCTCTAATGCCAACATTTCTTTTGCTATTTTTGGATGCAAATCTTGATTTTCTACCCTTTGCTTTAACGTTCTTATCTCTCCAAGAGATTTACTACTTAATAATTCATAATACTTCCACATTAATTCATCAGATATGCTCATAATTTTAGCATACATTACTTGAGATTCTTCTGTAACACCAATATAATTTTTCAAACTTTTACTCATTTTATTAACGCCATCCAATCCTTCCAGCAAAGGAACAGTCATAATAGATTGTTCTTTATTTAAACCATAGGATCTTTGTAAACTTCGCCCCATCAATAAATTAAATTTTTGATCATTCCCACCAAGCTCTATATCACATTCCAATACTACAGAATCATAACCCTGTAACAATGGATAAATAAATTCCACCATACTAATTGGCATATTATTTTTATAGCGTTTTTCAAAATCATCTCTTTCTAACATTCTGGCAACAGAAAACTTTGTTGTCAAAATTATCATCCCCTCTGCCCCCAATGTATTTAGCCATTGGGAGTTAAAACAAATTTCTGTATATTTAGGATCTAAAACTTTAAAAACTTGTTCTTTATAGGTTTTAGCATTTTGCTCCACTTCTTCTTCACTCAAAGGCTTTCTTGTTTCACTTTTCCCAGAAGGATCTCCTATTCTTGCTGTAAAATCACCAATCAAAAATTTTACATTTCCACCGAATTTTTGAAAAGTTGCCATTTTTTGCAGTAAAACAGTATGTCCTAAATGCAAATCAGGCGCAGTAGGATCAAATCCTGCTTTTACTATAAACCTCTGATTATTTTCAAAAAATTTTTTTACAAGTCCTTTAATATAATCTTCTCCAATAAATTCCACACAGCCTCTTTTAAGCTCATCCATAGCCTCTTCAATCTTTATCTCTAATGCTTCCACTCTTCATACTCCTTCATTCTTATATGCATCCTGCATACTTTTAAACTCCACTATTTTGTATTGATTTAACAAAATATCTTTAATATTTTTCATTTCTTTTTTATCAACTTCAAAAATCACTTCACAATTTACAGAAAATTGATTTTTATATGCCATATAATTTAAACCTATAATGTTACAATGATTTTCAGAAAAAGTATGCAAAAATCTTACAATACCCCCTTTTTTATCTTCCAAAGCAGCTACTACTTTAAAAGATGGCAATGCATCTTGTATCCACTCCACAAAAACCATGGGAGATTCTTTTATAATCTCTTCATAGAGTTTTTCACACAATCTATGATGTACAACTACACTTTGATTAACATATACTCCTAAAATTTCATCACCATATTTAGGATGACAACAACAATCATAAATTGCTTCTTGAACGTTTTTTGTAGTATATACAATAAATCTCTCTAATCGTAAGCTTTTTACTTTAATAATATTTAATCGCAATCTTGCAAAAAATCCACTATTTTTCATAAGTATTTGCTTAATTGCAAAAATAGTTTCATGGAAAAAACTTTTATCTCTCACAACTTTCCACAATCCTTGCGTTGCAATACCTTTAATAGACAAAAATCTCTCAAAAGTCTTAGGGCGTTTATTAAAAATACCTGCCAATATATTAATAGCACTCTTTTTTTCTATATCTCTAATTCTATTTTGTCTTTGTGTTTTTAAACGACTTTTTGCCCTAGAAGTCTTTACTTCATCAATCCAAGCATACTTTGGCAATGCAGTTTTACTTGTAATAATCCTCACAATATCGCCACTTTTTAATACTTGCAACAAAGAAGCTTTTTGGTTATTTACATATGCTTTAAACGCGGTATCTCCAATTTGTGAATGTATCGCATAAGCAAAATCTAATGCCACTGCTCCAACAGGCAATGTGTATGTATCTCCAGCAGGTGAAAAAACTACTATATCTTCTTGATATAAATCGTTTTTTGCTAACTCATAAAATTCTTCAATAGAATTATTTTGATATTCAAAATTATTTAGCCAATCCATATTTGGTGGAAGTGCACCTGCTTTATATTTCCAATGAGCAGCAACACCAAATTGTGCACTGATATGCATATCAAATGTGCGAATCTGTATTTCATGCACCAAAGATTCATTAAAAACTGTAGTATGAATAGTTTGATAACCATTTTCTTTTGGCAAAGCAATATAATCCTTAAAACGCGACATAATAGGCTTAAAATAAGAATGAATAATTCCTAAAACCTTATAACATTGCAAGACATCTGATACAATAATTCGCACCGCCAAAAGATCTAATATTTCATCAATATCTACACCCTTTCTCTGCATTTTCAAATAAATAGAATAAGGGCGTTTTACACGATTTTCAATCTTAAAATCCCCTTCTATAAATCCATTTTTTAAAAGCAAGCTTTGGATTTTTTCTGTAAATTGATGAAGTCGCAAAGAAAAAGGCTGATTATTTTGCTCTAAAAAACTTTTAATTTTTTGATACTCTTGTGGAAAAAGATAATAAAATCCCCGATCCTCCAATTCATTTTTAATAGAAGAGATGCCAAGACGATGTGCAATAGGAGCATAAACTACAAGTGTCTCTTCAGAAATACTTTTTTGTTTTACTTCAGACAATGCATCAAGAGTTAACATATTATGTAATCTATCACTAATTTTTACGACTAAAGCTCTTGGATCTTTAACTGCTGCAACAAGCATCTTTCTAAAAGTCAATGCAGTGATAATAATTTTTTCTGAGGCCTTTGTTTGCAACTCTTCTTTGCGAACCTCAGAAATTTTAGTTAATGCATCAACCAAATTAGCAACATCTTTGCCAAAATTTTTTTCAACAGATTCTATACTATAATCTGTATCTTCTACCACATCATGCAATAATGCAGCACAAACCATAGAATCATCCCCACCGTAATTTGCAACAATACAGGCAACACAAATAGGATGAACAATATAAGGCTCACCGCTCTTACGATACTGGCCTTCGTGATATTTTGTAGCAATTTCTAAAGCATGTTGCAATTTTGGCGTTGGTGATTTAATAGAAAAAAGCTTTTCTATACCATCTTTAGGATCTTTAATTTTTGCTAATTTACCAAAATCCAATACACACGCTCAAAGATTAACTCATTTTTTCAAGTTTGATTTTCCCAGCAGCAATTTCCATCATCGCAATATCAGCAAGTTTATCAACTTTAATATTAGCAGATACCAAAGGCTGTGCTCCATTTTCCAATTGTTTCACGCGTGTGAATACCATATTTGACAAAATATATCTATCATTTGATGTTTGTTCTAACGCCTTTGCAATAATTTCTTCTATTCTCATTTGAACTCCTTAATTAATGATTTATTTTACAATCGAGCAAATGCCCGCACCATTTTTAATAATTTCAAAAAGATTTTGTTCTTTAAACATATTACACACAACAATTGGTAAGCGATTAACTTTTGCTAGTGCTATTGCTGTATCATCCATGACTTTTATATTTTCTTTCAAAGCATCATCATAACTTAAAATATCTAGTTTAACAGCATCTTTAAACTTTTCAGGATCTTTTGTATATACACCATCTACTTTAGTTGCCTTAATAATCATATCTGCATCAATTTCTACAGCCCTCAAAGTTGCAGCGGTATCGGTTGTAAAAAATGGATTCCCTGTACCTGCACCAAAAATCACTACGCGCCCCTTTTCCAAATGGCGTATAGCTTTGCGATAAATATAACTTTCACAAATTTCTTTAATTTCCAAAGCACTTTGCACACGCACATCCAAACCAATATATTCTAATGCTTCTTGCATTGCCACTGCGTTAATCACAGTTGCTAACATACCCATATAATCACCACTGGTTCTTCGTATAATCCCTCCAGCAGAAGCAGTTACACCTCTAATAATATTCCCCCCACCAATTACAATACCAACCTCAATATTGTTTTCCGCCAACAATTTAATTTCACCTGCAATATAACGCAAAATCTCTGTGTCAATACCAAAACCATTAGCTCCTGCCATAGCTTCACCAGAAAATTTAACCAAAACACGCTTATTTTTTTTATTCATAATTACACCCTATAAAAATAATCACTAACTAAATATGCTAAGAAATACCTCTAATCCACGATATAATATAAAAGCCAAAAAAATTACTAACTCTACACATAATAAGATTTGCGAGATTATACTATAAAAATTAAAAAATCCCAAAATTATTATTTATTACCCTACTCCTCTTGTTTTTTAAAATATCTCAATGGTCTATTTTAAAACCTCCGATCCCTGCATCTCAGGATCGCTGTTTTTAAAAATTATGCAATACCTTTAAAGAACAATAAAGTTTAAATAAATCTAATAAAATCGTTAATTTTTTATTTTTTTAAATCAATTTTAGGTGTTTATTCTGATATAATTACGCGAGATATCAGTATTTGATTTATAGATTCAAGTTTCCTAATTTTTCATCAAAACTTAATCTTATTTTCAATACTCTCAAAGAATCTGTAGTGTATTTGAAATTAAAAATTGCTGACTTTTAAATAAATTATTAAAAGTTTTAAATAAACACATAACAATAACATCTAAACAGATTCAAAGCTTTATTTATAAAGAAATTAAGGACATCAAATGATAGAATGGATGCAACGCCATAAAAAATACCTTGTAGTAACAATCTGGGTTAGCGTTATTGCACTTGTCTTTGCTGGTATGGTAGGATGGAATCCAAGTGATATTTCTTTATCTGGAGACAATGTTGCTAAAGTGGGAAAAATCAAAATTTCTAACCAAGAATTTCAATTTGCTTATGAAAAAACATTTAATGAATACAATGAATTATTAGGAGGAAATCTCACACCAGAACAAGCAAAGACTTTTAAAATTGATTCTATTGCATTGCAACAACTCATTCAAAAAGCGAAATTACAAAATTTTGCATTAGATATTGGATTAAGAATTACTGATAATGAAGTAAGAGATTTTATTTTAAAGTATGAAGCCTTTCAAAATAATGGTGTTTTTGACAAAAATCTCTACACTGAAGTTCTCAAAAATAATCGTTTGACAACAAAGTTTTTTGAAGAATCTATTCGCGAAAGTCTATTAATCCAAAAACTCCTTACTTTATTTCCCACCTCGATTACAACACTTGAACAAAAAAGCATAGGTGCATCTTTTGCTCTGACAGACACTATAGAATACACATCTTTCAAACTCCAACCATTAAAACAAAAAATCACACAAGAATCCATTAAGGAGTATTGGGAAAAAAATAAAGAAAAATATATCAACTACCCACAAGCAACTCTATTAATCACAAAAATTGCTATAGCAAAACAAGAGTATACGGATTCGGCCCTACAAGAATTTTACAATGAAAACAAGACACTCTATCTTGATAGTGCAGGCCAACTATCTAGTTTTGATGTGGTAAAAAAACAAGTAATAAAAGATTATCAAACTCAAAAAGCAAAAGAAAATGCACTTAGATTAAAAAGTAAATTCAAAAAAGATGATTTACAAGATCTTGAGATTTCAACCCTTCAAATCACCCTGGATCCTAAATTCAATAATCAAGAATTACGCGAACAGCTCCAAACTCTTAAACAAGGAGAAGTTATAACTCCTATACTTTATGATGAACAAAACTATATCATCGGAAAAATCAAAGAGCTTAAACCACAAAGTATTCAAGATTTTATACAAGCCAAACAACAGGCGCAAAAAGACTTAGAAAATGATTTACAGCTTAAAGAACTCAAAGAATTTGCTCAAAAACAATTGCAAAATTTTAAGGGTAAAAAAGCAAAAATCAACAATCTTGCTTCTGCGAATTTTGCAAATATTGATGAAAAATATTTCACTTTAATTGTTGGCAATATTTTTAATTCAAAAAAACAAAGCGATGTGATTATGCTTGATGATCAGGCATTTATCTATAAGATCGAAAAACAGATGCTTCCGAATGAAACGCCAAGTAATTTAATTCCTTTGGTACAAAATATTAAGTATCAATATATTTCTAATGCACTAATGGAATATATTTCTAAAAAATATCCGACAAAAATCTATAATAATCAAATTTCGCAATAGGAGTCTCACTTGAATAACAAAATCTTAGCCATAGATATTGGCTCAACAAAAATTTGCACAGCAATTGCAGAAATAAGAGATAACGAACCTCATGTAATCGGTTATGGCAAGCAAAAATCTCAAGGCATCAAAAAAGGTATGATCAATAACATTGAACTTGCCGCACAAGCCATAAAAAATGCAATCAATGAAAGTAAAAGAATGGCAGGGGTAGAAAATCTTCCTAGCGCCATAGTCTCTCTTTCTGGTAGTTACACAAAAAGTTTTAATAGCTCAGCTGTCGTAAATGTTGCAAATAATGAGATTACTATTAAAGAAGTTACTAGAGTGCTAGAAACTGCCCTCTATAATTCTACCGTTCCATCAGATCATGAAGTAATCCATATTTTACCTTTTAGATTCAAGCTTGATGATCAAGATTATGTAGAAGACCCTATTGGTATGGCTGGTTCAAGATTTGAAGCCTTTGTTCACATTGTCACTGTTAAAAAAACAAGTCTTGATACTTTCAAAAAAACAATCAATGCTGCCGGTGTAGAAATTGACAATATTGTATTATCTTCTTATGCTTCTTCTCTTTCCACACTTATTGATGAAGAAAAAGAATTGGGTGCAGCTTGCATTGATATGGGTGGAGAAAGTTGCAATATCATGATCTACCTTGGTAACTCCATGCGTGCCAATTATATTTTACCCGTAGGTTCAGAACATATTAACAACGATATTGCCTTAGCCTTTAATACCACAAAAGCTGCTGCAGAAGAAATAAAAATCAAACATATTGACCTTGCAGGATCTCCGCAAGATCTTGAAGGACAACTTGAAATCCCTTATGTAGGTAAACCTGGAAGCTTTCTAATCTCAAAAGAAATGATCTGGAACACTGCTACCGCTAGAGTAACTGAGACTTTTTCTATTCTTCATGGCTTTATTCAACAAAGCGGTCTTCAAGAGCAAATTGGTGCTTTAGTGCTAACAGGAGGTATGACAAAACTTAACAATATTATTAAAATTGCTGAAATGTTTTTCAAATTACCTATTCGTATTGCAAAACCTATAGAAATCAAAGGACTTAATGCAGAAGAACTTAATGATGAAAGCAATGCAGTTGTTATTGGTCTTATACTCTATGGTATAGGAAAACATACAAACTATGAGCGTGATTCTAAAAAAATTATACGCCATAAGATTAGCAAAACCTATAATGAAATTGTCATTCAGGATAATGATACACATATTCACACAGACTTAAGCAATCTTTCAAATAATTTCCCAAAAAATGAGAAAAATATGCAAAAATCTGTTATAATCCACAAGAAAAAAAGTCTTGCAGAAGCTTTTAAAGGAATGCTAAGTAAATTATTTTAAAGGAATAATCGATGAACAACGAACAGCTACAATCCCACAAAGAAAATTCTTCATCTCTAGGAGCAAAAATCATTGCTATTGGTGTTGGTGGTGGTGGATCCAATACAATTGCCCACCTTTTTAACACAGGTGAAGGAGATAATATCTCACTAGTTGTTGCCAACACAGATATACAACACCTCAATGCTTCTCCTATTAATAAGAAAATTACACTTGGTGAAAAGCTTACTAAAGGATTGGGAGCAGGAGCAAGACCTGAAGTTGGAAAAGAAGCAGCACAAGAGAGCTATGAAACTATTAAGGAAAATTTAGATGGTGCAGATATTGTTCTTATTTCTGCTGGTCTTGGTGGTGGCACAGGAACAGGAGCTGCGCCTATTATTGCCAAAGCTGCAAAAGAATTAGGTGCACTTACTATTGCAATAGTAACTAAGCCATTTCAAATGGAAGGTAAAAAAAGATCAAAATTTGCAGATGAAGGATTAAAAGAACTTAGAGATAACACTGATGGGATTGTAGTTATTCCTAATGAAAAATTGCTCTCTATTGTTAGTCGCAATACAGGAATCAAAGAGAGTTTTAAAGAAGTAGATTCTGTTTTGGCTCGTGCGGTAAATGGTATTTCTAGCATTGTAATCAAAAAGAGTAATAACAATGATATTAATACAGACTTTGCAGACCTCAAAACCATTATGCAATACAGAGGACTAGCTCTCATGGGTATTGGCGAAGCCAGTGGAGAAGATTCTGCAATTGAAGCAGTAAAAAAGGCTATAGAATCTCCTTTGCTTGATAATCTTTCTATTAAAGGTGCCAAGGGTGTTCTTATATCCTTTGAAATCCATCCAGATTATCCTTTAATAGAAATTAATCAAGCTATGAATCTTGTTTATGAGACTGCCAACGAGGATGCAGATATTGTTTTTGGTACTCACACATCTGACACTTTCCAAAAAGATGAAGTTAAAGTAACAATTATTGCAACAGGTTTTGAAAAAGATATTGTAAATAATACAACACAACCTGCGACAACTCCATCATCTAAAGAGCAACAAGGTATTTTAAGAAATATCGATACTACATCAATTATAAAAATTAGTGGTGGTGAAAATTTCAATATGGATGATCTTGATACCCCTACTTGGATGAGAAACCAAAAAGATTAATTCTCTCTTAGTTTTTACTTATCTTCTATTTATAAAATCCTATAAATAGAAGATTGCTATTTCACTTCATTTTAATTTTTATAACAATACAAATATTCTCGACTCACATTTCTAAAATAGATAGCCTTGCATCATCTCTTTTATTTCTTTAGTACTAATACAAATTTTATTTTTATATAAAAGTTTTATGCCACTATTTATTTTAATAATATTTTTTTACACAATAAATTTTTTAATCTCTTGTTTTTGGTGGGGAATTTAAAAAAGAAACAATGAAGAGATTTTACTCTTCAATATAGCTTTTTAATTTTCTGCCAACTTTAGGATGTTTTAATTTTTTAATTGCACTAGACTCTATCTGTCTTACCCTCTCTCTTGTCACATTCAATTCTTTACCAATCTCCTCTAAAGTCCTATCACTCTCATCATCCAATAGACCAAATCGCATCCGAATTACAGCCTGCTCCCTTTCATTTAACTGATCTAATACTTCAAAAATCTGTGCTCGCAAATCCTCTTTCATAATTTGATCCATCGCATTTGTAGAATTTTTATCCTCTACAAAATCACCAAACTTTCCATCATCATCACTACCAATTGGTGCTTCCAAAGAAATTGGCTCTTTTGTAATTTTAATCACATGTTTGACTTTATCTACACTAAGCCCAACTTCTTCTGCTATTGTTTCTACATCGGGTTCTTTTCCTGTTTCTTGAAGATGTTTTCGCATAATCTTGTGAATTCTATTAATCGTTTCAATCATGTGAATAGGAATTCTAATCGTCCTTGCCTGATCTGCAATTGCTCTTGAAATCGCCTGTCGAATCCACCAAGTCGCGTAAGTAGAAAATTTAAAATTACGCTTATAATCAAATTTATCTACTGCTTTCATTAAACCAATATTCCCCTCTTGTATCAAATCTAAAAATGGTAATCCTCGATTTGTATAACGCTTTGCAATACTCACCACAAGACGCAAATTTGACTTTGCCATCTTATTTTTTGCCTTATCAGAGATAACCTTACCACGTTTAATTTGTTCTAAAATTTCTTTGAGTTTTTCAGGTTCAAGATCAAACCCCTCTTCGCTTGCCTCTTTAGTTTGAAATAATTTTTTAATATCCATATAGATGTTTACCATTGTTGCTTCTGGAACAGTAGCTACAATATCCTCTCGAGACATATTTGTAATATTTTCTAAAATCTTCTTATGGTTTTCCACCAAAACATCATTAAAAAGTGGTAAACGATATTCCAAACGCTTTAATTCTTTTTCAAACCCATCACCACTTTTTAATGTATTTTCCATTGCTTTTACAAGTTCAGTAATAAGCTTACTTGTTGGGCCAAGATCTAATAGTTTTTCTTTTAAAACTTGCTGTTTATGTGCCAAACCTAAAATAAAAATCCACTCATCTTCATCTTCATTATTAGCACCCCCTTCCAAAAACTTCAACCAATCTTTTTTTGCTGTATCTAACGCCTTAAAACTCTCTAAAACTTTTTCAACGCGTTTTTGATCTTTTTTAGAAATTGGCTTTTTACTCTCTTCCTCTTCGCTCTCCTCTTCTTCGTTTTCTTCTTCGTTATTAGAAGTATCCTGCTCTTCTTCACTCTCATCATCAAAGCTTTTAAACAATTCTTTTACTCTACGCTCACGATTGATCAATGCCTCACGATAATCATAAATAAAATCAATTAAATAAGGTACAGAACAAATTGCATCAAGAATAATATTTTCACCCAGCTTAATTTGTTGACTAAGCTCTACTTCATCTTCTTTTGTCAATAGTTCAATTTGTCCCATTTCACGCAAATACATACGCACAGGACTATCACTACGACTCCATTCTAATAAGTCCCTTTCTTTCATTAAGTCAAATTCACTATCAAGCTCTTCATTCAAAATCTTTCGCTTTTCCTCTGCTTGCTTGATTTTATCTTTAATATTTAGCGTTTTTGCCAATTCTGAGGAACTTACCAACTTAACTTCATAATTTTTACAAAGCTCACGAATCTTCTTTACTTGTGCTGCTGTTGGCATTTTTGCCAATACTTCTGCAACCTTTTCAAAAGATAAAAAATCATTCTTATGTTCATTAAAAATACTTTCTAATTTTTGAGTTACTTCTTTTGCGCTCATTTTTTCTTTCCTTTTATTGATTTAAAAGTTCTAAATCCCCACTCTTTTGCCTCATTAACAATCTGTTCTTTTTGTATCTCAAGGCATAAAATTTCATCATTATTTCTCATTTTTGTCATCAAGTTTCCATTAGGAGTGACAAAAAAACTCTCACCATAAAATTCTATATTATGCTTTTCCAAAGTAGATCTACCCACACGATTAACTCTTAATAAGGCACACCCGTTACAAAAAGCGCGCATTCTACAAAGCATTTCCCATCTCTCATTACTTTGCAAAGCAGAAGCAGTAGGCATTATAACCATATCGACATTTTCTTCTTTAAGTTTGAGCCATAAAGCATCAAAATGTATTTCAAACCCAAATATTACACCAATGCGCATACCTTTATATTCAAAAACTAGAGGTGTTTTCAAGCGTTTATTTTTAGGATTATCAAAAAACTTTCTCTCATTCCAATGTTCATACTCAATCAAACATTGCTGCATATAAAATTGTGTTTTTTTAGAATCAATTACTGCAATTTGCTTATAAAGCTTATTTTTTTCATCCGTAGTAATCAAAGGTGCAATAATCACAACTCTATAATCTTTGGCCATTGATTGTAATAATTCCAACTTTTGCATACTCAATTGCGCAATCATATCCTTAGAAGTTTTTTGTAATTCACTCAAAAACAAATCAAAAACATACTCTCCAAAAACAACCACACTATCTTTTTCTACATATCTAAAATAAATTTCCAAACTTTCTTTTTGAAGCGGCACATTATTTGTCTGGCATATTGCTATTTTCAAATTCCTATCCTTTTATCTGACTTTTAATTTCTTCATACTCAATTTGTGCATTTTCTAGCATTTTTTGTGCTTCTTGTAAAATACTAATCCCCTCTTTATAAAGCAACACCCCTTCTTTAAGACTAAGATCGTCATGATTTAATTGCGACAAAATTTCTTTAATTTTTTCTACTTTTTTTTCAAAGCTTTGTGTCTCATCCATTATACACCTCCTTATTCAAACTACCCATTCCCTTATCTGTACAAATTGCTGATACCATGGCACCTGCTACATTACTTGTAGTCCTTGCCATATCAATAATAGGATCAATTGCAAGTACAATGCTTAATAACATAAAATGATCTCCAAATCCAATACCCGTTAGCATAATGCTTGCTGCCATTGTTGCTGCTCCTGGCACACCTGCAATCCCTAAAGACCCTAACACCACCATCAAAACAATCATTACAATAAAACTAAAATCAATCTGTACCCCCAAAGTATTTGCAATAAAAATTGCTACAAAAGCAGGAAAATATCCCGCACAACCATTAATTCCTATCGTAGTGCCAATAGAAGCCACAAAATTTGCCACTCCTGTACTCACTCCAAGTTTATTATGCAAGGTAGAAATATTTAATGGCAATGTCCCTACAGAAGAACGACTTGTAAATGCAAACACAAAAACTGGTAAAGCTTTTTTAAAAAACATCAAAGGATTAAGCCCCATAAAAAGTAAAATAATTGCATAGACTACAAACATCGCCATCATCGCAATATAAATCAAAATAACAAAATCAACCGCGGTTTTAATTGCTTCTAAACCATTAGACAACAAAACCTCACTCATCATACAAATCACTGCATAAGGCATAAAGCGAATAATAAATAAAGTCATATCCATAATAATTTTATGCATTGCTGTGATAAATTTTTCAAACACACCATAAGCATCTTTTAGCCCTTCTTCCCTACTTAATGCCTTAGCACCAAAGCCAATCAAAAATGCAAATACCACTAAAGCAATTACATTATTTTTTAGCATAGAATCTATAATATTGCTTGGTATAAGTCCTAATAAAATTTGCGTAAGATTTTTTACTTCTCTAATCTCACCTTGTGGTTCAAAACCATTAACATGTAAGCCCAAATGAAAACTATATCCCAAAAATACACCTACACATCCCGCAATTGCTGCAGTAAATAAAATCCAAAATAACGCTCTAGTAAGTAAAGAAGAAAGCTTAATATCTTTATCAATATCAAGCATTACTTTAATAATAGAAATTCCAATAATTGGAATTACAAGCATTTTGATAAAACCTACAAAAGCATCGCCAAAAAATCCAAACCAATTTCTCAATTCATAAAGCCATGTAATATTTTTTATTTCTTCTTGACTTGGATATCCTGCCATAAACTGCAACCCTATTCCAAAACAGATTCCACAAAATAATCCAATCAGCATACGCACAGAAAAATCAATCTGCTTATCCTGCATCTTTTTTAGCATAAAAAATAACATAAATAATACAAATAAAACCCCCAATGTTTGCCATTGAGAAATCATTACAAATGTCCCCAAAAAACTATTTTGCATAATCCTTACTCCTTGGTCGCAATAAATAATGTCGAAATATTTGCGCTATAACTTTTTAGCATCTTGATTTTCAGGCCATTATTTTCAATTTTTTCTATCAGATCTTTATTGCTTAAAAAACCATCAATAGAATCAGGTAAATATGCATATGCCTTATAATTACGCGATATTATTCCGCCAATAAATGGTAAAATTTTTTTTGTATAAAACCCCATCATTTTATCCATTAACCCTTTTTGCTCTTTTTTAGTAAATTCTAAAATTACAAGCAATCCTCGTGGTTTCAGAACACGTGCAAATTCGCTAAGCGCTTCATCAAGTCCAACAACATTCCTAATTCCATAAGCAATAGAAACAATATCCATACTCTCATCTTCAAGCATTTCTAGATTCTGTGCCTGTCCAATAAAAATCTTTGCCCTATTATTTTCTAATAAATCTTTTAGTTTTTCTTTTGCAACTTCAAGCATTCCTTTTGAAGGATCAATTCCAAAATACTCTACCTCTTTTGTATCTTTGTATTGCTCCCAATGTAAAATCATATCTCCTGTCCCACAGGCAATATCTGCGATTTTTAAATGCTTATTTTGTTGCATTGACAAAGCCTTTTTGCATGCATCTTTTCTCCATGCAATATCAATTCCAAGACTTAAAATCCGATTTGCTCTATCATAGCTAGGCGCAATGCTATTAAACATTTCTATAATTTTTTCTTGCTTATCCATCACTTATCCATTAAAAATTGTTGTAATTGCAAAATTTGCTCTCTTGTTTGCGTAGTTGCCGTTCCTCCCAAAGAATCTCTTGCATTCATTGATGCATGCAAACAAAGCACCTCTTTAACTCCACTTTTAATTCTAGAATCAATTGATAAAATCTCTTCTTCATCTAACAAAGAAATATCTACACCTTTCTGCTCTGCATAAGCCACTACCCTACCTGTAATATGGTGTGCCTCTCTAAAAGCAATACCACATTCTCGCACCAAAAAATCCGCCAAATCTGTAGCACTCAAATGTCCAATTTGTGCCATTTTTAACATATTTTCTTGACACACTTCCATATTTTCTAACATTGCATTTAAAATTTCCAAAGAAATTTTCAAAGTCTCTACGCTATCAAACACCCCTTCTTTATCCTCTTGCGTATCCTTATTATAGGCAAATGGCAATCCTTTCATTACTACCAAAAGCCCCATCAAATTTCCAAAAACTCTTCCGCTTTTTCCTCTTAATAATTCTGGCACATCAGGATTTTTTTTCTGTGGCATAATCGAACTTCCTGTAGCATAATCATCAGAAAGTCTAATAAATCTAAATTCATAACTACTCCAAAGCACAAGCTCCTCTGCCATGCGTGAAATATGCATCATCAACACAGAAAGATCATACAATAAATCTAATGCAAAATCCCTATCGCTCACGCTATCCATTGCATTCAAAGTAGGAGCAATAAATCCCAATTCCTTTGCCATCATCACGCGATCATTTTTATAAGGTGTACCTGCCATAGCACCAGAACCAAGTGGTAAATAATTATTACGCTTATAACTATCAGACAAACGCTCTAAATCTCTTTTTAGATTTGCACACCATGCTACAAGATGGAATCCAAAATTTATAGGTTGAGCATGCTGCAAATGTGTCATACCAGGCATAATATCTTCTGTGTGCTTACTTGCAATTTCTAAAAGTGTATGCATTAACTTTTTGATAAGTTCTTGAATTTGACGATTAGAATCCAAAACATACATTCTGAAATCTAAAGCCACTTGATCATTGCGACTTCTTGCGGTGTGTAATTTTTTGCCCACCTCTCCAATTTCTTCAATTAAAGCCTTTTCGATTGCCATATGAATATCTTCATCTGCAATATCAAATACAAAATTCCCTGCTTTAATTTTTTTTGCGATACATTCCAACCCTTCTATAATTTTTTGATATTCCTCATCCATCAAGATCCCAATTTTATTTAACATTTTTGCATGTGTCTTGGACCCTAAAATATCATAATGCCACAATTTATAATCAAAAGGCAAAGATGCATTAAACTGCTCTAGTAACTTTGAACTTTCTTTATTAAATCTTCCACCCCATAACTTTGCCATTTTTTCTCCTTAAATCTCAAAAACGCAATACAACACACACAACAATCACAACAAGTAAAATTGTAGGAATCTCATTATAAAAACGAAAAAACCTACCACTTGCTACCCGTATATCACGCATAAATTTTTTAAGATAATATAGACAAGAAAAATGAAAAACTAGCAACAAAATCACAAAAAGTAATTTTATGTGAATCCACATTCCTGTTTTAAACAACTCTGGCTGTAAAAAAATCATCGTGATTCCACTCAAAATACTCATCACCATAGCAGGAGTAGCAATACCATTAAAAAGCTTACGCTCTTGTATTTTTACCACTTCTACAAAATTTTCATTTTCAAAATTTTCGCTATGATAAACAAAAAGTCGTGGAAGATAAAAAAGTGCTGCCATCCAAGAAATCACAGATAAAATATGAAAAACCTTTACATAGTTAAAAAATTGTATAATCTCCATTATTCTCCCTTATAAATTAAATTGCATTGTAGAAAATTCTTGTCTAAAAATATCAAGCCCCTTCCTCTCTCCCATCAAAACTATCACGACTCCATCTGCTTCAAAAGTTTTTTTCTCCATTCGCAAAGCTAATTTTTTTGCCAAATACTCTACTTTACCTAACAAAGCATATTGACAACAAATTTCACAGCTCTCCTCTAACAAAAACTCATCTAACAATAAAGATTTTTCCGCTTCTTTAATACAATCTACCACACTTTGAGTATAAGCACGCACAAGTCCTCCCACACCAAGCAAAGTCCCTCCAAAATACCGCACAACAATCGCAGCACAATCTACTAAATCTCTACCACGCAATACATTTAAAACTGGCATTCCTGAACTCCCCTTTGGTTCTCCATCATCGCTAAATCGCTCAATAACTTTCCCATCTTCATAAATACGATACGCATACACAAAATGCACTGCCTTTGGATGTTTATCTTTTAATTTTTGCATTTTGGTTACAAAATTTGTATAGGGCAATAAAAATCCCAAGAATATAGATTTTTTAATTTCATTAGAAGAACAAACTTCTTGCACTATTTTTTTCATTTACTCTTTAAATAAATCATCACATCTTGATTTCTCAAAATCATAGCATTTTTACCTTTTTTTTCTACAAAAAATACACCCTTTAAAAGTCGTGAAAAGCGTATTTCAAAATTCATCACCACAAAAGGCGTGCAAAGCTTTCTTGTAACATTTACTCCATAAATCTCTATATTATCCGCATCTCTCCAGGTATAATCTGCAGAATAATGATTACACCCTGCAATGCCATAAATCTTATTTTGTGTAGGATCAAAACTCCAGGTAGAAATATTGTCATTTTGTGCTAACTCCTGCAATTCACCAACACCAATTGGCGTTTGTCCTTCATAAGGAGCAAAACTTTCATCATCAAATTTTTCACCCTTTAAACTAGATTTTTTTTCTTGCTGCTCCTCTTTTGTATCCAACACATTAAGATCTTTATTTTCAGAATCTTTTGTATTAAGCATTTCTAAAGCTTTATTTTTCATTCCCCGCAAGCCTTTATATTCCTTATTTTCAACTACAATTTTTTCCAACTCCCACTCATTGCGATCAAAATTGCCTTGAAAAATATTTAACAAAGAGCATCCACTAAAAATCACAACAAATACAGCAAAAAAGGGTAAAAACCTTGACACCAAAAAACTCCGATTATAAAAATTAGGCGATATAAATAAGGTTTGTATTTTAACAAAAACTTGATAAAAAAAAACTTAACAAAACCAAACTTTACGACTTTTTTACTCATTACAAAATCGCAAACTTCCTATAAAAATTGCATTTTTTTGCTATAATTTCGCACCCACTTTTTTTGGGGAGATGTCCGAGTGGTTGAAGGAGCACGCCTGGAACGCGTGTAAGGTGCAAGCCTTCGAGGGTTCGAATCCCTCTCTCTCCGCCATAGTTTTTCTTCATAATTTATAAATCATACATAAAAAATCACAAAACTTACTAAAATAGCTAAATAAAGGATATTTAGGTTATAATAAAAATTGCTTTTTTAATAAAATAAACCTAAATCATACCTAAAAAATATAAAAAAATACATTGACTGGGGACGGATTGGGGATAGGAAAAGCTTCAAAAATACCTAAACAAAAAGTATTAAAAAACAATCCTTAGCAAAATGAGGATGAGTTAAAAGGAAAAAATAATGCTAAAAGATTATTTATTACAAGATTTAAAAAATCGTTTTGAAACTTTGGGAATGGTGAGAAATTTAGCTCAAAAATATGATGAAGTTTTACTCAAATATCTTTTGGAAGAAAGTAAATATCAAGAGGAATTTAAAAGTCGTTTTTTTATGCAAACTTCTTTAAGCTTAATTTTTAAACTCAATGATTTTTTAAACTTTTTAGATCTTAAGAGTTTAGGGGGAAGCTATACAGGTTATGTAAGCAAAATCGGATTATCTACTAAAACAAAAGGTTTTTTAAAATCTAGCAATGAAGTGGTTTTAAATTTTGCTTTTAAAGATGGAGTAATCAAAGGAAGTCAAAGCAAAGATGAGCAAAAATCACAAGAAATATTTTTTCATGAGATTCTAGCAAAAGATGAAATCGATGTGCTTTTTTCAAAAAAGGCTTTGCAAAATTTTGAATTTATCCAAAAAAGTGATGGGGGGGGGGGAGCAACACAATAGCCTTTTATTAGATACTAATCCCCTATTAGATTCTGTAGAATCTAACTTAATTGCAAAATCTACTAACAATAAGCAAAGTTTAGAATCTAACTTAAGCTTAGCACTTACTAACTCACCCAACCTCCTTATAAAAGGAAATAATCTCCTAGCCTTACATTCTCTAAAAAGTAAATACGCCAAACAAGTTAAACTTATTTATATTGATCCACCCTATAACACTGGCAATGATAGCTTTAATTACAATGATAGATTCAATCATTCTACTTGGCTTACCTTTATGAAAAATCGCCTTGAAGTAGCCAAAGAATTTTTAAAAGATGATGGAGTGATATTTGTACAATGTGATGATAATGAACAAGCTTACCTTAAGGTGTTGATGGATGAAATTTTTGGGAGGGAGAATTTTGTGGGAGATTTTATACGAAAAACAAAATCGACAACAAATGATGCTAAAACGGGCATTAATATTCAGCATGAAAACTGTTTGTGTTTTGCAAAAGATAAATCAAAAATTTGCTTATTAGGTGGTCAAAAAGATTTAAGTAAATATAAAAATCCAGATAACGATCCAAATGGCGCTTGGATCAGCGATAATCCAAGTGCAAAAAGTGGCAATATAGAGACAGGTTATTTCGCAGTAGAAAATCCCTATACAGGAAAAATTGACTATCCGCCAGATGGGAGATTTTGGATTTTTTCAAAAAATACAATGCAAAAACATATTGATGAGGGGCGAATTTGCTTTAAAAAAGAGCATAGAGAAGATGAAAGAGGATTTATTTATAAAAGATATTTAAAGGATTTAAAAACAACATTAAAAACTTTTGATACTTTAGAATTTGCAAACAATGAATATATGAATCAAGTAGCTACAAAAGAAGCTATTCCATTAGGATTTGTAGAGAATTTTAAATATCCTAAACCAGAATCTCTATTAAAAAGAATTATAGAAGTAAGCACAAACTCTAACGACCTCATTATGGATTTTTTTGCAGGTAGCGGGACTACATTAGCAGTGGCTCATAAGATGCATAGAAGATATATAGGGATTGAACAAATGGACTATATAGAATCTATTACCAAAGAAAGACTTAAAAAAGTAATAGATGGAGAGCAAGGAGGAATCTCTAAAGCAGTGAAATGGAGCGGTGGAGGAAGCTTTATCTATGCAGAGCTAATGCCTTTAAATGCCCTCTATAAAGAAAAAATAGAAAACTCAAAAGATGAAAAAGAGCTAGAAAAAATCTATCAAGATTTAGAATCTAAAGCATTTTTAGATTATCGAGTGGATTTAGAAGATGTAATTAAAGATAAAGATTTTAAAGATCTAGATTTAGAGAATAAAAAAGAAGTCTTAAAGCTTATTTTAGATTCTAATATGGACTATCTCCCTTATGAAGAGATCAAAGATATGACTTACCAAGTCTCTCAAGAAGTGATCGCTTTGAATGAAAAATTTTATGGGGATAAGCAATGCTAAAAGATTATTTATTACAAGATTTAAAAAATCGTTTTGAAACTTTGGGAATGGTGAGAAATTTAGCTCAAAAATATGATGAAGTTTTACTCAAATATCTTTTGGAAGAAAGTAAATATCAAGAGGAATTTAAAAGTCGTTTTTTTATGCAAACTTCTTTAAGCTTAATTTTTAAACTCAATGATTTTTTAAACTTTTTAGATCTTAAGAGTTTAGGGGGAAGCTATACAGGTTATGTAAGCAAAATCGGATTATCTACTAAAACAAAAGGTTTTTTAAAATCTAGCAATGAAGTGGTTTTAAATTTTGCTTTTAAAGATGGAGTAATCAAAGGAAGTCAAAGCAAAGATGAGCAAAAATCACAAGAAATATTTTTTCATGAGATTCTAGCAAAAGATGAAATCGATGTGCTTTTTTCAAAAAAGGCTTTGCAAAATTTTCAAGCCTTTGGTGAGCAAGATCTTCAAACTCAACTCTCCTCTTCCCCTAATCTCCTCATCAAGGGAAATAATCTCCTAGCCTTACATTCTCTAAAAAGTAAATACGCCAAACAAGTTAAACTTATTTATATTGATCCACCCTATAACACTGGCAATGATAGCTTTAATTACAATGATAGATTCAATCATTCTACTTGGCTTACCTTTATGAAAAATCGCCTTGAAGTAGCCAAAGAATTTTTAAAAGATGATGGAGTGATATTTGTACAATGTGATGATAATGAACAAGCTTACCTTAAAGTGCTAATGGATGAGATATATGGGAGGGAGAATTTTGTGAATTGTATAGCTGTTAAAAGAGGTACAAAAAGTCTAAATTCACAATTTGAAAAAATTAAAACTTTAAATGTTGGATTTGAATATATTTTAGTATATAAAAAAAGCTCTGAGTTTTATTACACAAATCCTTATGTTAAAGAAGCCAATGAAAAACAAAAATCAGGGTTGTGGGCTGGATTGTATTCTAATGCAAACAGACCAACAATGAGATATGAAATAGATGGTATAAATATCACAAGGGGACAGTGGAAATGGAGTAAAAGTAGAGGATTAAAAGCTCTACAAAATTACAAGGACTTTGAACAATCAGACTTTCATGATTTGAAGTCATATTATGAATATCATAAAAATCGAGGCAATGATTTAGAATTTGTAAGAAGAAATCAAAATAACACTATAGAATATTGGGTAAAACCAAGAGAAAAACTAATTATTGATACTAATTTTATGGATTTACATACCAGCGGGAATAGTGAAATCAAAGCCCTTTTCTTAGATCAACAGCGTGCTGGGGGTTTGGGGGATAAAAAGGGGGATAAGGGGGACGCTTCGCAAGTAGAGCTCCTTGTCCCCCTTGATAAAGAAAAAGATAATTTACAAGAAAATCAAAAAATAGAGCTTTTTGCTACCCCCAAACCCGAAGCCCTACTTCAAAGAATAATCGAAATATCTACCAATGAAAACGACCTTATTATGGATTTTTTTGCAGGGAGTGGGACTACATTAGCCGTTGCTCATAAGATGCATAGGAGATATATAGGCATTGAACAAATGGACTATATAGAATCTATTACCAAAGAAAGACTTAAAAAAGTAATAGATGGAGAGCAAGGAGGAATCTCTAAAGCAGTGAAATGGAATGGTGGAGGAAGCTTTGTGTATGCAGAGCTAATGCCTTTAAATGCCCTCTATAAAGAAAAAATAAAAAACTCAAAAGATGAAAAAGAGCTAGAAAAAATCTATCAAGATTTAGAATCTAAAGCATTTTTAGATTATCGAGTGGATTTAGAAGATGTAATTAAAGATAAAGATTTTAAAGAATTGGATTTAGAGAATAAAAAAGAAGTCTTAAAGCTTATTTTAGATTCTAATATGGACTATCTCCCTTATGAAGATATTGAAGATAATAGCTATGAGATTGATACAGAGGTAATAGAGTTAAATAGAATATTTTATGAGGATAAGTAATGAGTGATAAAAAATTATATGAAAAGCTTACAGAAGAATTTGGAAAAAGAGGATTGAAGGATCTTAAGATCCCTGCGTATATTAAAGAAAATCTAAGTAAAGAACTTAGAATTTATCAAGAAGAGGCACTTAAATATTATCTTGCAAACTTTGAAAGTATTAAAGAAAGACATTTGATGTTTAATATGGCCACAGGGAGTGGAAAAACTCTTATGATGGCAGCATTAATTCTTGATTGCTACAAAAGAGGTTATAGGGATTTTATTTTCTTTGTGGATAAAACAACTATCGTAGAAAAAACAAAAGCAAATTTTGCAGACAAAACTTCAAGTAAATATCTTTTTAAAAATCCGATTGTTGTTAATTCTTCTCATGTAGAGATTAATGTAATCCATAATCTTTTTGAAAGCAAAGAAGGATGCATCAATCTTTATTTTACTACGATCCAATCTCTTTTTTCGCTTTTAAAATATGAAAGAGAAAATGCTTTGAGTTTTGAAGATTTTAAGGATAGAAAATTAGTTTTTTTAGCAGATGAGGCACATCATTTAAATGCCGACACAAAAAAACAAAATAAAGAAGAACAAGAGAAAAAAGAAGGATGGGAAGCCATTACCAAAAGAGCTTTTGAAAGCCATAAAGAAAATTTAATGTTTGAATTTAGTGCAACAATCCCAAGAGATGACAATGTTTTAAAGAAGTATAGAGATAAAATCATCTATGAATATAATTTAGCAAAATTTTGCAAAGATGGATATTCTAAGCGTATTTTTGTGATGAAATATGAAAATAAAAGCCTGCAAGATCGCTTCTTAGGTGGGATTCTTTTAAGTCTTTATAGAGAGCTTCTTGCCCAAAAATATCAAATCGCTTTGAAACCTGTAATTCTTTTTAAAAGCGAAGCTATCAAAACTTCAGAGGCAAATCAAGAGGTTTTTTTAGAATTTTTAGACAATCTTGATATACGCATGATTGATAATTTTTACAAAAGCACTGATTCAAGGGAGAGTGAGCTTTTTGCAAAAAGTTTAGAGTTTTTTCAAAAAGAGTTTAAAGAAGCATATTTAGAAAATATTGTCAATTATCTTAAAAATAATTTCAAACAAACCTACATTCTTAATACAAATGATGAAAAAGAACTTGAAAAAAATCAAATTCTTTTAAATTCTTTGGAAGATTCTCATAATCAAGTGAGAGTAATTTTTACTGTGGATAAACTAAATGAAGGCTGGGATGTGCTCAATCTTTTTGATATCGTAAGACTTGGAAATAAAACAAGCGGAGCCGTTACAACAAAAGAAGCTCAACTCATAGGAAGAGGAGCAAGATACTATCCTTTCAAAACTAACGAGTTTGCTCCAGATTTAACCTATAAAAGAAAATTTGACAATGATTTAGATAATGAATTAAGTATGTTAGAGAGGTTAAGCTATCACACGCTAAATGAAGTAGAATTTATCAAAAATCTTAATAAAAGCATGAGGGATCAAGGACTTTCATTTGAAAACAAAAAAAGATGCATTAATCTTACCCCAAACAAAAAACTAGAACATATTATCAAAGACAATAAAATTTATTATGCAAAAAATAAACGAATTAAAAAGCAGGATTTGAAACATTTTGAGATCACAAAAGAGGAAATGAAGCAAAAAATCAAAAGAAATATTCCATTATTTGCTAAAGGAATCAAAGAAAGTGAAGAACAATTTAAAGAGATAAAAGAAGAACGCAACTTTCAAGAGCTTGCAAAACTAAATCGCATTCCTACAAAATTTTTTCTTAAGGCAATGAATATGCTTGGATTAGGCTTTAAAGAAATTAATGAAAATTTTAATGTTAAAAGTAAAAATGAGTTTATAGAGAATTATTTAAAAAATATTGATTTTTCATTTTCAAAAAAACAAGTTTTTAACACAGAAAATAATTTAGAAATTGCAAAATTTATTCTAGAGAATTTTAAAAAGATAAAAGAAGAAATCAAGCAAGAATACGAAGTGACAGAATTTAAAGCCTATAGGCTAAATTTAGGGGAACGAGTAATTTTTAAGTCAGAAGAAAAAGATGTCACTAATTTAAATTTAGATTCAGATAATTTTGAGTGGCTTTATTATCATAACTTAAGTCATGATAGTGGTTTAGAAAAAGAGTTTTTGAATTTTATTGAAGGAAATAAAGAGAAAATTAATGCAGTTTTTTCGCAATGGTTTATTGTGAGAAACGATGGATTCGAAGAATTTAAACTCTTTGATAATCGCGAAGGCTCAACTTATGGACAAGGTTTTGAACCTGATTTTATTTTCTTTGGAAAAAAGAAAAATGAAAATGATAAGTTTTTAAGCATTGAATGTTTTTTTGAGGCAAAAGGTGGGCATTTAACCACACAAGATGCTTGGAAAGAAGAATTTTTGCAAACTATCCAAAATAAAAAAATGCAAGCTGAAGATAAAAAACTCACTCTTTACTCTCTACCATTTTTTATAGAAAAAAAAGTTGGAAAAAATCAAAAATTTATTGATGCCTTTAATGATTTTTTTAGAGAAAAATAAAAAATATTTTAAATTATCAAAGATCTAAGGCTTAGCAGAAAAACTCTAAGCCTAAAGAAAACTAAAATTAATCATTTTGACTTAAAACAATATAAAAAACTCCATCAATAAAATTTAAGTTTAGATATAATTTGAGCAAGTTTATATAATAAAAACCCAAAAAATCTCGAATTTTAATCTATAAAAACATCAATCACGAGAAAAAATATAAAGTGTTTTATTGTGTAAAAAGAGAAAAAATGAGATAGAATTTTCAATCCCATTAAATCATAAAACTAAGGTATTTGATGATTTTTGAAACACAAAAGTATCAACAAGATTGTATTAATAACATCATTACACTTCTAAAAAATTTTGACTTTAGTACCCATGATGCTGAAAGTTTGCGGGAGTGTTTTAAGGCTTTTTATACGCAAAACCCTCAACCTATGCAAAATCTAAGCAATAGAAAAAATATTGATATTTTGATGGAAACAGGGACGGGCAAAACTTTTACCTATCTCAATACGATTTTTGAACTCCACAAACATTATTTTCAAAATAAATTTATTATTTTTGTCCCGCGTAAGGCTATTGCTGAATCTGTTAAGCAAAATATCAATCTTACAAAAGAGTATTTTTATACTCAATATTCCAAGCATCTTAAAGCCTATTATTATAATAATGAAAAATCCTTGAGCCAAATTATCAATGGCTACATTAAAAATGAAAATGAACTCTCTGTATTGATTCTTACAAATAGTTCTGTCGATAAAGGGGGGGGGATAATAAACTAAATCTTTTACGACGCCAAAATGAAAAAGTTTTTAACAACAACACAATATTAGATAATATCATCAATCTTAAACCCATTTGCTTTATTGATGAGCCTCATTTGCTTAAAGGTGAGGAGTTTGATAAGGTATTTCAAAGTTTTCAAACGCTTTATTTTCGCTTTGGTGCTACATTCCCCACAGAAGAACCCCACAATCTAAGCAATCTTATTTATTGTCTTGATAGTATTAGTGCTTTTAGAGAATACCTTGTTAAGCAAATCAATGTCCATACTCTCTATGAAAATACACTCACCCCTAAACTTATCTCAAGCCACCCTAAAGAAAAATACGCTACCTTTTCTTATATGCTTGAAAATATCACTCATAAAGCAAGTGTATCTTTTGGGGATGATATTGGAGAGAAATTACGTTATCCACAATGGAAGGGCAAAGAAATTCTTAGAGGTAAAGCAAATTCTATCATTCTAAGCAATAGTGAAGAAGTCCATAAACTCTCTACTTCTTATGAGCTAGATGATTCTCAAATCTCAAATCTCATTGCCAAAGCCATAGATTTGCATTTTGAAAAAGAAGAAAAACTTTTTAAAAAAGGAATAAAAGCGCTTTGTTTATTCTTTATTCCTCACATTGATGATTTTAGAGGAGAAAACCCAAAAATTAAAACTACCTTTGAAAAACTTTATATTCAAAAACGAAACCAAATTCTTGCAAAGTCCAACCTCTCAGAAGAATACAAATCCTATCTAGCCAAAGATTTTAATGATAAAAATGAACTTTGTGTCGCAGAGGGATATTTTAG
Organism: Helicobacter anatolicus; assembly: GCF_021300615.1. NCBI lineage: Bacteria > Pseudomonadati > Campylobacterota > Epsilonproteobacteria > Campylobacterales > Helicobacteraceae > Helicobacter > Helicobacter anatolicus. The sequence continues at coordinate 174,676 of NZ_JAJTMY010000002.1, read as the reverse complement.
TGGGGATAAGGGAACAAAAGATGATAAAGAAGCTGAAGGAGTAAAACTTATTCTAGAAGAAAAAGAAAAGCTTCTCTCTATCAAAATCCCTCTAAAATTTATTTTTAGCGTTTGGGCTTTGCAAGAAGGGTGGGATAATCCCAATATTTTTACTCTTGTTAAACTTGCAAGCTCTACCACTTCTACAAGCCGTCATCAGCAAATCGGAAGAGGGTTAAGACTTGCAGTCAATCAAGAGGGAAAAAGAATCACACATCACTATTGCAATGAAAATGACAATCTCTTCTATGATATCAATGCTCTTGATGTGCTTATTAGTGGAGAAGAGGGATTGTTCATCGAAGAGCTACAAAAGGAGATTGAGGACACAAGTTTTACCTTCAATGGGCAAACAATCCAACTGGAAGCATTAGAAAAAATCATCAAAAATAAATTCAAAGCAATGCAATTTATTATTAAACTTAAGGAGATGGGAGCTGTAGATAGTGATGAGTGTAGTGATAAAATTGCTTGCACCAAGCCCATTTTTCCAATACTCCAAGAAAATGAAAATGTGTTTTTGCAAATCTTTGACAAAGAAACTTTTGATGCCATCTTCAATTTCTTTAAGCCCTCTTCTAATAAACACAAGCAAACCAATGATGCCAATAGAAAAAAACTCACAGCAGGGATACGAAAAGAACTTGCAAAAGAGTTTTCTACTCTATGGAAAAGTATCAATCAAAAAGCACAAATCATCTACAAAGATATTCAAACTAAAGAGCTTGTGGATAATATCAGTAAGACTTTTAATTCCCTCTCTATTCTTGAAGAAACTACCACCCTTATTTCCAAGACTTATAATTCCCAAACTAGTAAAATCAAAAATACTAAAGAAGAAGTGCTATCTACCAAGCTTTACACAGATAAGTCATTATTAATGAATAACTTCATTGAGTTTGCAAAGAGCGAAAAACTCCCTCTTAACTTTTTGCTTCAAGTCTATCAAGCTCTCGATAAAAACAAATTCTTTACAAACCCTAAGCAATCTTTCCAAGAACTCAAAACCATTATTAAAGATGAAATCCACTCCAGCATTATTCAAAGTATCTCTTATGATTTTATTCAAACTCAAGTTAGCAGTGAAGATTTGCTCTATGATTTACAAGGCAATCCAAAAGGGAATATTCTTTGTGAAAAACTAGGGCGATATATTAACAAAGAGCATAAACCTCCAGAAAATTATCTCTATGAAAATGTTGTTTATGATAGTCAAATTGAGCTTACAGCCATCACACAAGATCCTAAACAGATCAATAACCTCACAATCCAAGTCTATGCCAAACTCCCCAAATTCTCTATCCCTACACCTTACAAAAACTATGAGCCAGACTTTGCCTATCTTATTAATACTCAAGATAATCAAAAAATCTTCCTTGTTTGTGAAACAAAAGGCTATGAGAGTGAGAGGGATATCCCACCCACAGAACAAAAGAAGATTGATTATGCTAAGAAGTTTTTTGAAAAATTGCAAGAGTATTTGAACAAAAAAGAGAATAAGAATGTGAAGATCTACTTCAAAACACGCATCAATAAACAAAATCTTACAAATTTACTTCAAAACATCACCACTCAAGGAGAGAATAAATGATAGATAAGCAAAAAGCACAACAAAATGGACTAAATATCATCGATAGCACGAAAGAAAATAATCCTCTAAAATCCATACTAGAAAAACACTTCCCTAACACTCTAAGTGAGGGGCAAGTCAATCTCAAAGCTCTTGCTATGCTTTTAGGACTTGATTCTCACTCCAACACTCAAGGCTATGAGCTCACTTTCACAGGCAAAGGCTTAGCCAATACTCTCTACACCACACCAGTAGAATATGAGCTAAAAGAAGAAGTAGAGATAGGAAAAGAAAGAGAATTGACAGAGAATTCAGTCATCATCGGTGATAATCTTGATGTGCTAAAAATCCTCAAGTCTGCCTATTATGAAAAGATTAAAATGATCTATATTGACCCGCCCTATAACACCAAGAGCGAAAATTTCATCTATCCTGATGATTTTAGAAAAGACTACAAGAAAATCTTGCGTGAAGTGGGATTACTTGAGATTGATGAAGAGGGTAATGAAATAGAGAGTAAAACACTTCAAACTTTTAGAAATATCACGGGTTCAAGAAGTCATAGTGGATGGCTTAGCTTTATGCTCCCACGCCTTAAACTTTCTAGAGATTTGCTCCGTGAGGATGGAGTGATTTTTATCTCTATTGATGATAACGAACAGGCTAACCTTAAGATTCTGTGTGATGAGATTTTTGGTGAGGAGAATTTTGTAGGAGATTTTATACGGAAGACAAAAAGCACGACAAATGACGCAAAAATAGGCATTAATTATCAGCACGAATTTTTGCTCTGTTATGCAAAAAATAAAGAATCAGCTAACCTACTTGGAGGACAAAAAGATTTAAGTAAATATAAAAATCCAGATAATGATCCAAATGGCACTTGGATCAGTACTGATCCAAGTGCAAAAAGTGGCAATATAGAGACAGGTTATTTCGCAGTAGAAAATCCCTATACAGGAAAAATTGACTATCCACCTAAGGGAATGTTTTGGCGTTTTTCAAAAAATACAATACAAAAACATATTGATGAGGGGCGAATTTGCTTTAAAAAAGAGCATAGAGAAGATGAAAGAGGATTTATTTATAAAAGATATTTAAAAGATTTAAAGACTAATCTTAAAACCTTTGATTCACTTGTTTTTACAAATAATCTTTTTATGAATCAAAGAGCTACAAAAGATTTGATTAAGCTTAATATGGTTGAATATTTTTCTTATCCAAAAGGTGTGGAATTTATCAAAACAATTCTCAATCACTCAACAAACAAGGATTCTGATCTCATTCTTGACTTCTTTGCAGGAAGCGGAACAACTGCACAAGCAGTAATGGAGCTTAATGCAGAAGATGGAGGGAATCGCAAATTTATCCTAGTGCAACTCCCTGAAGAGATCAAAGAAGATAAAAATAAAATAGCCTATGATTTTGTTAGAAATGAGTTAGGTAGAAGCAAGCCAAAGATTAGCGACATTACGATTGAGAGGGTAAATCGTGCAGGAGAGAAGCTAAGGGGTGAAAGTGGTGAGGAATTTAGTGTAGATATAGGCTATCGTGTGTATTCTCTAAGAGAAAAAGCAAGACTAAGTGATGAGGGAAGTATCATCCCTCATAGTGCCAATATCACTCCTTCTGATATTGCTAGGAATCTTGCACTCTTTGCAGGAAAGCCTTTACATATCCCACTAGAAGAGCTTGTCAAAGATAAGCTATTTTCCTGTGAAGATATCCTCTGTGTGGTAGAAATTGATAAAGAAGCAGAATTAAAGATTTTAGAAGATAAAAACAAAGCCATTTTTATCGATGGCTATGGTACTTATACTTTGGAATCCTTCCTCAATCTCAATATCCCCAATAATGAGCGTGTAAATGTGGTTTATTAAAAGATACCAAAGTAATCCCGCTTCTATTCTCAAATCTCAAATATTCTTACACACAAAAAACTACAAATTTTTACACAAATATACAAAAATCCCTACCCCTCTAATCCATTCAACAAGCTATCTTAAAAGATTCTAAATCACTTAATCCCCCTCTTTTTTCCATACCCCTTTTTTACAAAGCACCATAAAAACTTCAAGCCCTTATTTTTACCTAAATCCTACTTTTTTAAGTCCTTTTTCCCTAGATTCTCACAGACTTTTTAGCATCATCTCAAAAGCCACTTCAAAAGCATTCAACCCCTCACTTAATAACTTTTTAGTCAAATCTTCATATACCATGCCTTTTTGCGCCAATTCTTCCTTGATTTTTGCAAGATTTTCTCTAAAATCTCTAGCAGGTAGTCTTATATCACCTACACCATCATTACGCCCATGTTCCAAATAAGCCTTAATACTCTCAAGCGGCGCTGTATTTATGCTGTGTGGATGCATCAACTCCTTGATATAATAATCCTTTGGCATAGCCTCCCCCTTCACCCCAGTAGAAGCAAAAAGTGTCCGCGTATAGCCACCACCATTATTTTCTACATATTCATAACATTCCTGTGCATTCAAGATTCCAAGCCTTGCTTGCATTTCTTCCCCCAGCATAGAATCCACAGCACGATCAAATCGCGATACAAACACACTAATCACTCCTCGCACATCATCTCTACCCCCTTTTTTTCGCCCTCTAGCAAATGCCTCAAAACACTCTTTAGTTTGATTTTTATCAAAAATCAGTGTTGCATTTACTGCGATATTATCCCCCATCAATGCTTCCATTACCTCATACCCAGCACTTGTCGCAGGGACTTTGATCATCACATTTGGCATATTAATACTTTTATATAGTCGTCTCCCCTCATCTACACTCTCCCCTACCTTATCCCCCAAAAACGGATCAATTTCCAAACTAATATATCCATTATCTTGATTTTTTTCCCATAAAACAAAAAGAGATTTTGCCGCCATCTTAATATCATGAATTGCCAAATTCTCATAAACTTCCTTAGCCTTTCTTCCTTTTAATCTTTGAATCTCTTCTTGATAAATAGGATTTTTTAACGCATTTGCAAAAATCGCTGGATTACTTGTCGCACCATTAAAAGCCCCGTTTGCCAAAAACTCTGCAAATTCTTCCTGTAAAAACCCTCTTTCAATAAAATCACACCACAAACTAAAATTCTTATCCATTATCTTCCTTTCCTAAAAATATTTAAAATCTAAGTTAAATTTATTATACAATATCAAACTATTTTTTATAAAAGACATAAATCGTAAATCAAAAGGGACAGCATGAAAAAAACAAACCGCATTCTAGCCACCTCTTCTATTTCTTTGATTCTTAGTTCTTTTCTCACAACAGCCACAGCCACAGATGTAAATCTTGATCTCACCACCCCAACAGGAGAAGAAAAACCCTCCACAGGCCACCCAATTAGCTTTGATTATTCTTTTACAAAAGATGGCATGAAAAAATCAAGTCCTGAAACACCTACAAAACTCACACAAAATACTGATTATTTCTGGGCAAAAGATAATGGCTCTACCCTTTCACTAAAAACTAAAAGCACCGATGTAGCCACCGCTATTTTTTCCGCACCAGGCAATAGCGATAATCTTATCCTAAGCTCTTTTAACTACATATCTGTAAATACTGATAACACCACTAAAGGGCGTGATGACACATATTTTGCTATACTCAATGGTCCTATCCCTTATGCGAGTTTTGTCTTAAATGGTGCAAATATCTTTTCTGGTTCCAATCTCTATATCGGTGCAATAGGAGCAAAAAATAGCAAGACAGGGGGCTTTGCTAATGTCACACTAAAGGGTAATATCAAAGTTGATGCTAACGCGATTGATCAATCAGATACTAAAGGCAGCGGACAAAAAAATGCTACACTAAATTTTTATAGCGAATATAATAATGCTACCTATACAATTGATAGTAGTGCTACCTTAAATCTTACTTCTACCACCAGCACCAACTCAAGTCAAGTGATTTTTAATCTTGGTGAAACCAAAGATGGGACAATAGCCACAGGACAATCTGTAAGGAATCTAGGGACTATAAATATTACTAATCTTAATGCTAATAAAACCCCTGAAACAAACAATAAAGAAAAAAATTCAATTTTATTTAATATTGATCTAAACAATGAAGGCACAATCAATCTTCAAAATTCCACCTTGCATCTCACCTCTTCTCATCTAAAAATCTCAGAAAATGGAAGTAATGGAACGATCAATATCAAAGCTCTTGCTACAACAAAAGAAGAAGCATCAAGCATGGGAACAATGAAAATGCAAAAAATCGGAGAATCTCAAGTTGCAAATATCACAAACAATAGCACGATATTTTTTGAAAAAGGATCTATGGCTCCTAGCAAAGATGCAAATGACACTTCAAATGATATTATCTTTAAAATCCAATCTCAAAATATCAATATCACAGGAATTAGTGCTACAGATGCTTCAAAAGATGATGCACTCATCGGTGCAAAACTCACCATCAATATAGGCAAAGATGCAACCGCAGCTGCAGGTGTAGGTGGTGTCCCAGGCGCAGCTGCCGCTCAAGCTATGGACAAAAGAATCGTTCTTCTTACTGGTAGCAAAGATAAGCATACTACCATCACACTTGGTGATAAAGCAAATGATGATAGAAATACCACCCTATCCCTTGTTGGCGAATCTAGCAATAAAGCTACTTTCAAAATGGATAATTTTGCAACTATTAATATCGCAGGTGGTGCAAAACTTGATCTTAAAGATACAAACATCGCCACTGAGCGTAGCTATACATTAAAAGATTCTTCTGTGAATAAAAAAGCAACACCTACAAGCAACCTTCTAAGCTTTTATAATCAAGGAAATATCACTATCACAGGTGTAGAAAAATACTACACTAAAGATGGAGCTAAATCGCCACCAGAAAATGGCAAGATTTATATCAAAAATGGTTCGACAGACTACTTTACCTCTACTATTAATCCAAATGTAAGCCTTGATGCCACCGACAAAAAAGTAGTCCTTACTGACTATGCTACAACTATCACCACCGGTAAGAAAATCACCGATAGCAAAGCAGATTGCACTGACCTTACAGACTGTACCCTTGAGACCAAAGAAACTGCAAGCGCAGGATCACTAACCTTTAGCGGTGGCTACCATCAAATCCTAGCTGATGTTGTTTATAACTTTGGAAATCTCTATCTCAAAGACAATGCCACTCTCGATTTAACCACAATCGCCAAAACCCAAGATGGCATGACAGGAATTATGCTACAAGATGGAAAACAATCGCTACAAGATGGTATGCAAGACACTGCGATTGTAGGCTTTGTCAATGCGGGGATTTTTACCTCCACAGGTGGTATAATCGAGCTAAGAAAAACACAAGAAAAAGATGCTGAAGATATTGATGGAATGAATGCTAACAATAAAGCTTCTGCAGAAAAAACAATGACACCAAATGCCTACAAACTCATCATCACAGAAAATCAAAAAGAAAAAATCAATGACACTACTAGCGCTACCAAGACAATTGATAGTGCCATGACAGAAGGAGCACTCTGGAAAGCTAATAAACACAATGAAACACGCGCAGAATTTATCGTAGATTCTGGATATACAACTATCCGTGCACAAAGCCTAATCAACAAAGGCCTTACCACTATTCAAAATAATGGTGTGCTAGACCTTACTTGCATAGGCACAGATTATTGCTACAATAACCGCTACTGGACAAAAGCTACAAGTAGTGGCGGAAAAGACAAAGACTATGTAAAACCACCAACACTAGATTCTACCACATCTACTAGCTCTAGTTCTAATGATACAGCAAAATTTAAACCTATCCAAATTGTATTTGACAATTTTAACGACACTACCACACAAAAAAAGGACAACGAAGGAATCTTGCGTCTATCAGGCGGAACGCTTAATGTAGTAGATAGCTACCGCTACCAAGACAAGGATAAAAACTATGCAGATGTGACAAAATATATCTACCATAGCCTAAAAATTGAAAGTGGAACACTAGAAGCAAGCGGAAACACAGGCTCAAGAATCATTGTCGGCTTGAATGACGCAAAGGATATGACAAGTGCTGTATTACAAGGTGAAGACATGGATCCAAATGCCAAAAAATACTCCGCACTCACGCTTAATAACACAGATCTAGGAATTATCGGAAATTCTAGTCTTTTTATCTTCACACAAAAAGATGAAAATACCACTAATACAAAAGCTGATGTCACTTGGGTTATCGGACCAAGTCAATCTATGTCACCACAAGCTGCTGGGACAAATACTTTTACCATGCATTTAAATGATGATAGCTTCACAAATAACACTGGAGGATTCTATGTCCTTGGAGCTGTTAATCAAGATGGCAACTACACTGGCGGGGTGTTTAATATCGATACTATGACAAATAAAGCAATGAAATCAGAGAGTGCAAATAATTTTGAATTTCTTGTTGATCTTAGTAATCTCTCACTAAAAAACACTATTTTACTTGATAAGCAATATAATTTCATCATCGCTAAAGAAATACAAAAAGATGGCACGGCAATTAGTAATGCAGATGATTTTACCATGAAAGTAAGCTTTGGCAAAAGTGTAGATAGTAGTGGCAAAGAAAAACCTTATGGCAAATATGATCAAGAACTCTGTAAAACTGATGCAAAATTCTGTCTTGAAGTCACAGATACAAATAAGAAAAATGGCTTAAGCGGCATGAAAAGTAATGGAGATAGTGGAAGTGATACCATCACCATCGGAAATTCTGACAATAAAGAAGGTGTGCTTGTTGTAGATAAAAGTGATGATTCTAAAATCTCTGATATTACAAGCAATGCTTGGATGAATGATAGCAATGCTTACGCAGATTTTGTAACTTTCAACAAAATCTACCAAAAAGGTAGCGGAAATTGTAATTTTGACACGCTTGAGGGTTGCGCACTTATTGGCTTTAGTGCAGTAAAAAGCAAAACTCTAGAAGAAGATGGTGTTCTTGCAGTATTTGATAGCATCAAAAAACGCGCTGCCCAACTCCCAAATACAGACAACACAAATCTTAAAAATGTCGCCATAGGTGTAACAAATATCGAAAATGCTAATCAAAACTCTAGCGCAATCTTACAAAGCATTATCAATACAAACAGCGCATTAAGCTCTAATATCTTGCTAAATTTACAAAAACTGCAATACACTGGCAATCTAGATACAGCTAATGGAATTGCTACAATGCTAAATACTATCAACAATTCTTTGGATTCTTTAGCACATATCACAAGACAACATGCAGATATTACAACACAAGTAAATTTTACTTCTACACTCAGCACAAATGCGCGTCTTGCACAAATTTCAAACCCTTATAACACTCGCTTTGCCAAAGCAATTAGATCTTTAAAAGATAAGAAATTTGCAGCCGCAGGAATTGATACAGAAGTTTATAATTACACAGATAGATTTGATTATGATCACAATGTTTGGGGAATGTTAATTGGTGGTGTTGGCGGACAATATACAAATGGTTTTGGCGCACTTGGCGGATTTAGCGCAGGATATGACAAAATCTTTGATAGAATCTTATTAGGAGGCTATGCAACTTATGCTTATAGCTACTCTAGTCTTGATAAATTTAACGATGATGCCACTGCAAATAGCAATACAAAAAGCCATAACCTCGAACTTGGGGGATATATGAGGGCTTATATTAATTCACATGAAATTGATGTGGTGTTAAATGAAACCCTTGGATTTAATAGTCTAAATTTTGATATCAATAATCCAATCAATCAAAAAGTAAATTTCAATACATTTACTACAAATATCAACACAAGATATGGTTATGTCTTCCCCATCAATCCACAAGAAGGATTTTATATTAAGCCGTATGGTGGAATCAACCTGTTTTATCAATACAATGGCACACAAACTGGAAAAGGTGCACTTGAGCTACATGGAAATTCACGCCATGCTGTAGGAATGACAATATCAGCTTTTGCAGAACTTAGAAAATATACCGATGAGAAAAAGTATTTTTATTTTACTTCAGGGCTTGAACAAGATTTATTCAATATCAGCACAGATTCCCAAATCTACATCGCACACAATATAAATCATGCACTAAACTACAAAATCGGCAATCAAGTACGCACTTACCTCACTTTAATTGGTGGTGGTGAAATTGAAATGACAAATAACTTATTTTTAAATTTTGGCGTGGGTGCTAGAATCTCATGGGATAGATATTTTATCAATGCAAATGTCGGATTAAAATACAAATTTAATACAAATTAACTTAAAAAAGGAGGGGTAATTAAAAATTTAAATAGCAATGACACAAAAAAAATAATCCAAAAAATGAGAATTATTTGCCTAGGCAAAATTCTCCAAACATCTTATCAAACATTTCATCAATATCATAAGGCTTTGTAAGTTGAGAAATAAAAGTAATCACTTCTTTTATATGATAAGAAAATAATTCCAACTCCAAAGTCTCTAGCATACTTTTTGCCGCTTGAAGTGCAGTAATTGAATCTCTTATAGCTTGTAATTGAAATTCTGCACAAAGCAATATCTCCCCATCTTTGCTATTTTCTAGCATTTTTTGTGATAATATTTCCTTAATTTGCAAAACCCCTTGCGTGTCCTTGGTATGCATACTTAAAGTTTTCACGCCCTCTAATCTCTCTTGAAAAATCCCTATATCCAACACACGGGGCAAGTCACTTTTGTTGTAAATTATGAGTAAAAATTTTTCTTGCGATAATGTAGTCAAATATTCTAATATTTGCAAATCTTCTTCATCTAAAGCACGAGATAAGTCAAATACAGCAAGGATAAAATCACTTTGTCTCATCGCTTCAATACTTCTTTGTATGCCAATACTCTCTACCCTATCTTCACTCTCTCTAATCCCCGCAGTATCAATAATTTTTACCAAATTCCCCTCAAGATTGATTGTTTCTTCAATCGTATCTCTTGTAGTCCCTGCAAAATCACTCACAATTGCACGATCCTGCATTAAAATTGCATTCAAAAGCGAACTTTTTCCGACATTTGGCTTTCCAATAATGCTTAGCGTATAGCCCTCTAAAAGCTTATTACGCATCTTAGAAAATTCTAAAATTTCTCCTAACTTCTTTTCTAATTTCTCTAAATTTTGAAAAAGATTTTGCGTGGTATCCTCAGGAATATCCTCATCACTATAATCAATCATCACTTCAGAAAATGCCAATGCTCTAAGTAATTCCTCACGACTCTCTTCTACAAAATCATTCAAAGAGCCCTTGAGCTGCTTACTCATCATTTTACTAGCCTGCAAACTCTGTGCATTGATAATTTGTGAGATCGCTTGTGCTTGTGAAAAATCAAGCCTACCATTTAAAAAAGCGCGTTTTGTAAATTCTCCTGATCGCGCAAGACGCGCACCAAAAAAAAGACAAAGCCTTAGAATCTCCTTTGCCAAAATCACTCCACCATGGCATTGAATCTCACAAACATCTTCACAGGTGTAACTTCTAGGGTTTGCAAAAAATAAGACAATCACTTCATCTAAAATTTCATTTTTTTCATCATAAACATGGCATAAAGTTGCATAGCGATCTTTAAAATCTTGATGTTTTGTAAGTTTTTTTACAATCTCTAAAGCCTTATCTCCACTCAAACGCACGACACTTATTGCACCCACCCCCATAGGTGTAGAAATTGCTACAATAGTATCTTTCATTCCGTACAACTTATTATAATATATTGTTCATTTTTTTCTTGTTTTAGAGTGATATATCGCCCTGGATATATTTCGCGTAATCTCTTTAGCATAATCACACCAAAGATTCCATACAAGGGCTTAGTTTTAAATGTTTGAGAAGTTTGCAAATCTTTTTGAATATTTTGAATATATTGCTCCACAATCTCTTCTTGCATTTGCAAAAAATGCGCAACCTCAAGACGAATATTATAATGATATTGATGCCAAATCCAATTAAAAAGCAAATAAGAAAGTGCCTTATATCTATAGCCTTTTTCTCCAATCAATAACGCACTATCCTTGCCATCTAAAAAAATTTTCAAAGTTTGTTTATCATAAGGTGTGACACAAACCTGATCAATTTCATAAGGCATAAAACTCAAAAGTTTCTTTAATTCTTCTTCAATATTTTTACATAATTCCTCTATATCTTCTTTTTCCTCCTGAAAAGAAACAAAAGACTTAGCAACATAAGATTCAGAGCTTTTATGTATATTTTGAACACCATTTGTAAAATCTTTATGAACAGATTCTCTATCTTCATAAGAAGAATCTATACATAAATCTTTTTCATAATGTGAAACAAAATTCTTATCCATAGAAGTGAGATTACTTGCATGATTTTCTATATCTTCAAAAGCATGAGTACTAAATTTTTGGTAATTTTTAACATTTGCCACAATAATGGCAGGTTTTTTGCCAATTCCTAAAAATCCTCTACTTCCCTGCTGAATAATCTCATATTCCAAATCAATCACAGAGCAATTAAAATCTATCGCTGCTTGTGTGATTGCTTCTTGTAATGTAGGAGCACTAATCTTTTTCATTTTTTTACAGAACTTTTCTTTTCTTTATGCTCGGCAATTTCTTTTGCTTTTTGGCGATCTAGCATTTTATTGATTGAGAGTTGCTGGAAAATTGAAAGAATATTATTAATTGTCCAATAAAGCACCAAACCTGCTGGGAAAAAAATCAAAAAGATTGTAAAAACCACAGGTAACATTCTAAAAATTTTTGCTTGCATTGGATCACTTAACCCACTAGGTGTGAGCAATTGTTGAATATACATGGATACACCCATTAAAATCGGTAATACAAAAAATGGATCCATCACAGATAAATCATTAATCCAAAAAATAAATGGTGCACTTTTTAGCTCCACAGAATTATAAAGCACACGATAAATAGCATAAAAAATTGGAATCTGAATGAGCAACGGAAGACAGCCACCCATAGGATTTGCTCCATGTTTTTTATAAAGTTGCATCATATGTGATTGCAATTTTTGCGGATCATTTTTATATTTTTCTTGAATCTCCTTCATTTTAGGAGTAAGATCTTTGAGTTTTTGCATACTTACCATTCCTTTATAACTCAAAGGATAAAGAATAATTTTTACAATAATTGTCAAAACAATGATCGCCCACCCCCAATTTGCCAAATACTGGTGCAAAAACTCTAGCAATAAAAATACAGGTTTAGCAAAAAATGTAATTAATCCATACTCCACAACATTAATTAAATTTGCATCAATTTTTTTTAGCTCTTGATAATCCTTGGGTCCGATAAAACCACCAAATGCGATATCTCCACTTGCATGAATGTAGGGCATAGGATTTTTATTCTTATCTCCATCTATCATCGCATGCAAATCTTGGTTTTGCAAATAAAACAAACTTGTATAGTAGCGATCTACACTCGCAATAAATTTAACAGAATCAAAGCTAATTACTTTTTTTGCATCTTTATCTTCAATTTTTTCAATCTTTTCTTCTGCTGTTTGCAAAATCACGCCATTAAACGCATAATTTTCTCTATCTGTCACAGGTCGCGAACCATTAGTAATAAAATAAGATTCCTTGGGATTACTCATTGTAATTTTTAAATCGTATTTCAAATTTTCATAAAAAGTAATAGTTTTTTTAAGCTCAAGATTTTGTAATTTTTGTGTAAGAACAAGAGTTTTGGGTTCTCCATCGATAAAAATCTCTTGTTGTGAGGCTTCATAATCTCTACTAAAAGCTTCTTGGTTGATATTTTCATTAGAAAAGCGTATTTCAAGGGGTTTTAAAGCATCAGGATCCAACAAAGGAAGTTTTTCCAAAGACTTCGGCTCTTCCATCATTCCAAACAATACCTTAAAATGCTCAAAAAACCCTAATTCTGGCGCACCAGTATATTTTTTGTCTTTCAAATATACTTGATGAATGCGTCCCAAAGAATCTATTTGAATTTCAAAATCCTTAGATTGCACTACTGCAATAATTTTTTGATTTGAGATATTAGAAACAGGAGCCTTATTTTGTATTTCTTGTGTAGTTGTTGTTATTTTTGGAGCATTATTTTCTTGTATTTTTGTTTGTGTATTTTCTTGTTTTTCTGGAGTTTGCGGTGCAAGATAGCGACTATAAATCACAATAAATAAAAATGAAAATGCTACTGCTAATATAACGCGTAAATTTGAGTTATCCTTCATGAAGCTTCCTTAAATGATTTAATAATAAAAAATTTGTTGTGATGATTTTGTATAGGTATGTACCAAAATACAATTTTACAGGGTCCAAAAAAGTTTGGCACAATCAAAGCTTTTTTAATAGGATAATCAACACCACCCCTAAAAAGCTGGTTGCATTTTAAAATCCTGAAAAAAATCTGAAAAATTGCTTGATAAAAACTCTGATTTTTTAAAGCCCAAATTGCAAATTCTGAACAAGTAGGATAAAATCGGCAAGAGTTTGGCATCAAAAAAGAAATAAACTTTTGATATTGTTGAATAAACCATACTCCTATATGCATTTACCTATCCTGCTGTTTTTGAAAAAAATTTAAACATTTTAAAAAATCAATCTCTAAATTTTTGTAATCCAAATCCAAAATCCCTGCTTTTGGCACAATAATCAAGGACAAAGATTCTAATTTTTGATAATGCAAGCGACACAATGCCCTAAAACGCCTCTTAATTAAATTGCGCTCGCATGCAATACCTACTTTTTTTGCCACACTCAATCCTAAAAAAACTCCCTCCTGCTTTTCCTTTTTTAAGATGTAGATCAAAAAATTCCTTGCATAAATTTTCTTACCTTTTTTATAAACAAGGTTAAAATCTTGCTTTGTTTTTAAAGATTGCAAAAACTTAAACCGCTAAACGCTTTCTTCCTTTTGCTCTACGCGCATTAATCACTCTGCGACCATTTTTTGTTTTCATTCTTACACGAAAACCATGAGTTCTTTTCTTTGGAGTATTGTGAGGTTGATATGTTCTTTTCATTATAAATCCTTAAAAAATATTAAAAAATAAAAATAAAGAGAATTATACTATAAAAAGCCTTAATTTTTCTTTTTTTCCTCCACTAATACATACACTTCTTTAAGCTTTAGATTCTGTAGAATATCAAAAATCTGAATAAAACTATCCAAATTACTCCCCTTGTCTCCTCGAAGTATTATGGGCGTATCTTTTGGCAAAATCGCTAATTGTGCCTTCAGTGTTTGCAAAGACATTAAATCTTCATTAAAAAAATATTCCCCCTTTGCATTAATCGTAATATCAATGTTCTTTTTTTTAAGTTCTTGTTGATTCTTTGAAGAATTTTGTTCTACTTGTGGAATTGCAATGGGTAATTTTGAAGTATTAATAAAAGAAGCGGTCGTAAGCACAATCACCAGCAAAACCAACATAATATCAATAAAAGGGACTAAGTTTAAAGAATCAATTTTTTTCATTACAAATCCAATCTTTTGGGAAAATTTTCCTGTTCTTTTACAGGATAATGATAAATATCCCATTTTGTAAGAATAATCTCACTTTTTCGTACAAGCATATTATAAAATACAATCGAAGGAATTGCCACAATAAGCCCCATTGCTGTAGCTTTGAGTGCTAAAGCAAGTCCTTTCATAATCTCTGCTGTATCATTTACAGAAGTATTACCAATCCCAACAAAAGTAATCATAATCCCAGCAACAGTCCCCAAAAGCCCTACATAAGGTGCATTAGAGCCAATTGTAGCAATAAGTGCTAAACGCTTATGTAAATCTAACTCCAACTCTCTTTTATCTTTATAATCATCCACGCGTAAAGTAGCATAAAACCAGATTCTCTCAATCCCTATTGCCAATACAATCACTGATAAAAAAAGCAAAAAGCCAATCACTCCATAATCTACCCATTCTTTCATTAAATTCCCTTTGCATAATTTTTCATATTCATTCTTGCTTCTCTATCCAGCATTTTTCTCTTAATACTCTCGCGTTTATCATGTAAATTTTTACCTCTTACAAGCGCAATTTCTATTTTTGCACGATTTCTTGCATTGAAATAAATTTTCAATGGCACCAAGCTCAACCCCTCTTGCATAACACTACCAAAAAGCTTATCAATTTGCTTGCGATGTAGCAATAACTTCCGTTCTCTTGTCTCACTAGGTTTGTAATAAGTGTAGGTAGTCTCCAAAAAAGAAATATGCATCCCAAAAACAAATGCCTCACCCTTGATAATTTTAATAAAACTATCTTTGAGATTTGCTCTACCTTTTCTCAAGGCTTTTACCTCAGATCCTAACAAAGATATCCCCGCCTCATAAGCCTCTAAAATCTCATAATCAAAAAAAGCCTTTTTATTACGCGCGATAATATTCACTATACTTCCTTAAATATCCTTAATACGAAAAAAGCTACTTCCACTCCCGCTAAAAAACCAATTTTCATCAAGAGTTTTTTCAAATTCTGTAAGTTTAGGATAAAGATGCAACGCAGGCAATAAAAGATCATTTAAATCTCTGCGATTCATATTTTCTAGAATCTCTTTGCTTGTTTTTTGTCGCATTTTTTGTACAAAATTTTTCAAATCTCTTTTTTCTTGATTCCTTAAAAGCTCTTGCATTTTATCATATTCCTGATAAACTCTTTTTGTATCGCAAAAAACACGAGGAGTAATAATTTCAAATTCTAAATTTTTTTCTTTAAATTCCTCCACTACTTCCCCAACCCCAGAAACATTCGCACTATAAAAATTTGAAACAAAAAACGCCACATCTGCCCCCACTTGTTGTGCAATTTGTAAAATTTCTTCTTTTTCCAAGAAAAAATATTTTTGATTAAGATGAAAAAGAATTGCTCCAGCATCTGCACTCCCTCCGCCAAGCCCCGCACCTGCAGGGATATTTTTCTCAACTTCAATTTGCAAATAATCTAATATTTTTGATTCTATATTTTTTTGTATCAAATATTTTTTTAAAAACTGCACGGCCTTATAAATTGTATTATCCTGCACACTACAATCAAAATTCCCTGACAATTTAAAAACATCTTTTTCTTCTATTTGTATAATATCTTTTAGCACCCCTCTAGCCAAACAAAATCGAGAATCTAAAAAGTGATACCCTCTAGCATCACTCCCTACAATTTTTAAAAAAATATTTATTTTTGGATAAACATCAAAAATCACGCTATAACCCAATTAAGACTTAAAATGTTTCCCTAAGACATCAAGCACATCTTTTGTGGTCTCTTTGACTGCCTTTTGATTTTCTTGCTCTACTGCTTGTTTTAATTCTGCACGCAAAATCACAGTATCTGCGGGTGCTTCAAACCCTAGCTTTACATTTCCTCTATCTACCGAGATTATCTTAACAATAACATCATCTCCAATAACTATACTTTCTTCTACTTTTCTTGATAAAATTAGCATTTATTAATCCTATTGAGCAGATATTGAATTGATCCATCTTTTGCAATTTCAATTATAGAAAAAAAATCATCAAAATCAACTATATAAGTTCCAAATTTTACATTTTTTAAACAAGTTTTTTTACCATGATAGATAATATCTCTTAGTCTCTGATCCTCTTTTTTTAAAACTGGATAATCCAAAACCTCTAAAACTCCAAGCTCTCTTTCCTCTCTTTGCATCACTCTAACACCTCCATCTTCTACACGCTCTAACATTGATAATGCTCCAAAACTCCCCAATCTTTCAGCAATCATATCTCCAAGACTTCTTACATACGCCCCACTACTCACACGCACTTCAAAACTCAAAAAAGGATGATTATAAGATAATAATTTAATCGCATAAATTTGCATTTGAGATTCTTTGAGAGTAAATTCTACTCCTAACCTTGCTAAATCATAAGCACGTTTTCCATTAACATGTTTTGCACTAAATTTTGGAGGATAATACTTTATCACCCCTTGCAAACTCTGCAAAACCTCATGAATTTTTTCCAATGACACAGAAGGTACTTCCTGTACATTTTTAATATTTTCAATATCAAGACTGTCACTTTTTATCCCCAGCCACAAAGTCGCTCTATAAACTTTTGAAGGCTTTTTGATATGGGGCAATAATCTTGTATATTGCCCAAAAGCAAGAATCATTGCGCCTTTGGCAAACGGATCTAGCGTCCCTAAATACCCTCCAGATTTAATTTGATACTTTTTTTTCAATCTATGTAGATATTGATTTGAACTCAAAAAAACAGGTTTATACCCAAGAAGTAACAAATTATCCATGGAGCACTTTTTCTAATTGTATAATCAATTGTTTTAAAGCATTAAATCGATGTGAAATAGCATTTTTAATCGTAATATCAAGTTCTGCCATTCTTTTATCATACCCCAAGGGCATAAACATACTATCATAGCCAAACCCTCCCTCTCCTTTTTCGTTATCAAATACAATTCCCTCGCATTCCCCTTGAGCTTGCAGACAAATTATTTGATTATTTATTTTTCCATACAACACCATGCTTGCTACAAAACGCGCACTTGATTGCTTACTTCCCACTTCATGCAAACGCTTCTGTAAATACAAACGATTATCGCTATCTTCTGCATTTTCTGTTGTATCATCATGCCATTTAGCATACCTCGCACTATAAACCCCTGGCTCCCCATCTAAACAATCTACACATAACCCACTATCATCACTTAAAACCAAAATATTTCCTTCTTGTTTTAATGCTGCAAAGATCCCCTTAGCCTTTAAAAGTGCATTTCCCATAAAATCTGGTGCATCTTCAATGATTTTTACATCTACCCCTGCTTCTTTCTTGCTTATAACTTCATAATTTTCACCAAGCATTGCACAAATCTCTCGTATCTTCCCTACATTAGAACTCGCAACAATAATTTTAATTTTTTCCACCACTAACCTTTAAATTTTAGTTTTATTTTCTATTCTCTCTCTTTAAGTTATAATCATAACAAAAAAATTTTTAAGGATTTCAATGTTTAAACAAATTTTTCCACTTGTAAGCATCGTTGTTTTAAGGTTTTTTGGGCTTTTTATCATTCTACCCATTATCTCACTTTATGCAAATGAATTTCATAATGCTTCACCTCTTATGATAGGGCTTGTTGTAGGTGGAGCATACCTCACACAACTAATCTTTCAAACCCCACTTGGAATCTTAAGTGATAAATACAATCGTAAAATTATTATTTTTATCGGGCTTTTAATTTTCTTTATAGGATCTATAATTTGTGCATTAGCTCAAGATATTTATATACTAGTTCTAGGGAGGATTATCCAAGGAATTGGTGCTATTGGGGGAATTGTAAGTGCACAAATCACTGATATTACCAAAGAAGAAGAACGCACAAAAGCAATGGCGATCATGGGTGGCGGTATTTTTTTAAGTTTTATTTTGGCAATGATTCTAGGACCATTAATCGGAGTAAAACTAGGAGCTTCATGGCTTTTTGCACTCACTGCATTTTTGACTTTTTTATCTATGATTCTACTTCTTAAAACGCAAGAATCTCCTAAACTTAGTTATTCTTTTGAGCATGGCAAAACAGAATGGATAAAAAGTTTTCAAGACAAAAATCTCTGGATTATGTATCTTAGCTCATTTTTAGAAAAAGCCTTAATGACTTTAATTTTTGTCATTATTCCATTAGCACTTGTAGAATCTTTTGATTTTAACAAAGAAAATTTATGGCAAATCTATCTTCCTAGTGCCATAATTGGTATCTTTGCAATGGGTCCAGCAAGTATTTTGGCAGAAAAATACAATAGAGCCAAACTTGTTTTATTTATTGGAATTTCTTGCTTCATTCTTTCTTATTTTTTGATTGCATTTTCTTTACAAAATTTAGGATTATTTATTGGAGGAGTGCTTATATTTTTTGTCGGTTTTGCCATACTAGAACCCATTATGCAATCACTTGCTAGCAAATACGCAAAAGCCCATTTAAGAGGTGCTGCGTTGGGAAATTTTACTACTGCATCTTATTTAGGATCTTTTGTCGGAGGTGTTTTTGGTGCAATTTTATACCATGATTTAGGTCTAAAAACCCTTGCTTTTAGTGTTGTTATTTTATCTGCTATTTGGCTTTTAATAATCCTTTGTCTCAAAGCTCCACAAAAACAAAAAAATCTTTATATCCCACTAAATTCTCATTTAAGAAATCAACTTAAAAAAATTGCAAATTTACAAGGAATTATTGAAACCTATATCAACGAGAATGAGAAAATTATCATTATTAAATATAATAGCGATTTTACAAATCCAAAAACAATTCAAGAAAATATTAAAAATTTATAGGAATATTTATGGAAGAAAAATATCAAATTAGTAAAAAAATACTCAATACAGTTGGAAGAACCAACGCACAATACAATCTTATACAAGAAGGTGATAAAGTTTTATTAGGTCTAAGTGGCGGAAAAGATTCTATTCTTTTGGCTTGTATCTTAGAGAGAATGCAACGCCACGCGCCCTTTAAATTTGAATTCAAAGCAGTTACAATTCATTATGGATTAGGTGAAGATTTTAGCTATCTTACAAAAATTTGCCAAAGACAGGGAATTCCACATGAAATCTATCATACCTCTATTGCAGATACAATTAGAGAAAAACGCAGAGAGGGGAGCTCATATTGCAGTTTTTGTTCGCGTATGCGTAGAGGGGCACTATACTCCAAAGCTCTGGAGATGGGTTATAATAAAGTAGCGATCGCTCATCATCTTGATGATGCTGCAGAAAGTTTTTTTATGAATCTCACTTATAATGGCTCTTTGCGTAGTATGCCTCCAATCTATCGCGCAGAAAATGGCATACAAGTCATTCGTCCGCTTATTCATATCCGCGAACGCCAAAGTCTAGATTTTGTCTTATCACAAAACATTCCTACTGCCCCTGATTGCAATTGTCCTGCCAAACAACCAGACTCTGATAAACCGCCAATTGCAAGACTAGCAACGAAAAATTTTCTAGCAGAATTAGAAAAAAATAATCCAGAATTTTTTAAATCCCTAAAAAATGCTTTTTCAAATCTCCATGCAAATACCTTTAGCGATGAAAGGTTTTTGGATAAATAATCCCTATTTTCCTCATTTTTGAGGAAATAGTAAGGGATAGTTTTTTTCAAGATTTTGTAAAAATAACTTCACAGATTCTAAAAGCTCTTCAAGATTCCCATTATTTTCTATAACAAAATCACTTTTTTTTCGTTTATCTTCCAAAGATATTTGTGCATTCACGCGTTTTAATGCCTCAGATTTTGAAAGTTTATTACGAAACATCAATCGTTGTATCTGCACCTCTCTATCCACATACACACTCACCACTAAAAAAGGAAAATATCGTTCCCTCCCGCCTGTTTCAAAAAACAATGGAATATCCAAAAAATAAAACTTTTTATTTTGCTCTATTTTTTTTGCTTGTGACAAAATTTCACAAAAAATCTTAGGATGCAAAATATTTTCTAACATGATTCTTTTTTCTTGATTATCAAAAACGATTTTTCCAAGCCTTGATCTATCAATTTCTCCATTTTCCAAAATCCCCTCTCCAAATTTCTTTACAATCTCCCCCTTACTTCTTTTTAGAATCTCATGCGCAATTTTATCAGCATCAATAATCTCAAATCCCTCATTACATAAGATTTTACATACACTACTCTTCCCGCTAGCAATCCCTCCTGTAAGCACAATTCCATACTCAAGTTTCTGCATATTTTCTCACAATTTTTTCAAGTATATTTTCAAATTCCTCCATACTCCAAAGATCTAAAACTTCATTTTTAGAATGTGGATAAAAAATTGTCGGTCCAATGGATAATGCCATTTTTTCTCCCAAGCCCATTTTCTTAAATCGCTCCAACAAAACCCCGCATTCAAGTCCTGCATGCAAAGTTTCTACACACACATGACGCCAAAAAAATGCCTGCTTTACTACAGACAAAAATTCTCCATAATCTTTTATATCCTGTTCCCATGGCAAATAAAATTCTATAAGTTTAGAATCCAGAGTATATTTTTTGCAATTTTCTTGCTGAATTTTTAAATTCTCTTCTAATCCTTTTTGATAATTTGCTCGCCCCATTAAAGTTACAATCATATTTTCCTTATCTTGCCTTAACATTGCAACATTCAAAGAATTACACACTCCAAAACTATCTTCCTCCCACACCCCATGTTGCAAAGACAAAATATAATTTTGCAAATTTTCTTTGGAATAAATTTGATAATCTTCTCTATATTCCAGTCTTTCTATAAAAAATTCCCCTGTTTTTTCTTTATCACACAAACTAAAATCCAAATTTTCATCATAAGCAATCCATGCCTCAAGTTTTGTAGGAATTGCATTATTAAATTCACCCGCACACAAAAAAAGGATTCCATAATTTTTATCTTTCATAAAAGTAAAAAAATCAATAATAGGATTTTTTCTCCCCTTTTTAATATCAATACCACTATGTCCCCCTAAATAATTTTGCGCAATAATTTTGTAAAAATTTCTATATTTTTTAGTAACTTTTTGCATAGATAAGGTATTTTCTAAAACAAATCCCCCCGCGCAACCTACAACAATACTCCCAAAAAACTCAGAATCTAAGTTTAATAAATGTTGTGACTTGATAGGGATATTTAAAGAATTTGCCCCAACTAACCCAATTTCCTCATCATTTGTAAAAAGACATTCAAGCTGATTATATTGCTGCAACATTTTTATCATGAGTGCTACGCCAATGCCATTATCTGCCCCTAAACTAGAATCTTTTGCACGCAAAAAATGATTTTCTTCTTGCAATACCAAAGGTTTTTTCTCTCCAACTAGCACCATATCATAATGCGCTTGTAAGCAAATTTTTGGTTCTCCTTTTTTGCAATAAATATTCCCTGCGGTATCAATTTTAATCTCATCAACATGAGGTTTTAATACCTCAACAATCCATTGCATTAACTGCCTAGTATCCCCACTAGAATGAGGAATCTCACTAATTTTTTTAAAAATCTCCAAAGTGTTTTGCATTGAACACCAACTTTTTTTTACTAAATTCTACAATCTTTCCATGAAATCTCGCATAAACAAGACTTAAACTTTTATATTCTTGAAGTTGAGAAAAGTTTTCTTCAATTCCCCTTTCTAGCCAACTTTGTATCTCCTCATAATCATCAAATTCATACCCTAAAGATGCCAAAAGTTTTTGTGTATATTTATCTACTACCATAATCTCGCGATCACAAGCATAGTTTAAAATGCTATCTGCACTCTCCATTCCTATGCCTTTTTGCGACAATAGCCATTCTCTACTTACATTTTCTACAAAATTTTCAAAATTACCAAACTCTTCTAAAATCGCTAAAGAAAGCCTATATAAACGCGAAGATTTTTGGTTATAAAAACCACTAGGATAAATAAGATTTGCAAGACTTTGCACAGATAATTTTGAAAAATTTTTTAAGCTTTGTGTGTTATCTTTACAAAGAATATGAGAATCTTTAAGGTTTTTAAGAGACTTTTCTACATTTTCCCATTTAGTATTTTGTGTCAAAATAGCGCCCACTACCACTTCAAAGCTCAGAGCATTAGGCCACCAATACAAAGAAGAATTTTTTAGTAAATCCATTTTTTTTAATGCCAAAAAAAGTGAATAACTACTTTCTAACATCACAACCACCAAAAATAAATTTACTAAAAATTCCAATCCCCAAAAGGGGATCTGGATTAACTTAAAAGTCTCAAAATATTTTGCTGAACAGCATTAGCTTGGCTCATTGCATAGCTTCCAGATTGTGCAAGGATATTATTTTTGTTAAATTCTGCAGACTCAGCAGCAAAATCAACATCTCTAATACCACTTTCAGCAGCTTTAACATTCACTTGTGTTACAGTGATATTATTTACTGTACTTGTCATTTGACCTTGAACAGAACCGAGATCTGAACGAATCTTATCTAGCATCTTTTGTGCTGATTCTGCAATATCCATAACAAGCATAGCACCTGCAAGAGTTGTAACACCTGCACCTAGACTTGTATTACCACTTGCAATAACTGCATTATAATTCACACCTGCTGCAGATTTTACAGAAGCGTTAAATTCACCTAATACATCACGCAAGTTTACAGTAGCTTGTGCAGTTTGTCCTTCGCTAAAACCAATTGCACTATATGAATTTTCATCAGGCTTTTCGCTATTTGAAATTACAATATCTCTAGAATCTAATCTTACAAGAGATAGTCTTCCATAGTTTGTAGAACCTGTTTCATTAGTAATGCTTTGACCACCATTTACAGTTTCAATAGCAATTGCAGCTTTATTCTCTTCTTGACCCTCGCCATCTTTATTATTGCCATCTACTTTCAATACAATACCGCGTCCATCAACACTTCTAAGACTTAAACGACCATTTGCATCTGTAGAAGCTTCAACACCTGTACTTGAACTAAGAGCATTAATTGCTTGCACCAAACGACCATCAGAGTCACCTTTTTTAATATCAACGATATTACCAATATTTACACCATTGATAGTAAGATTTTTAAGGTTACCTGACATAATTTCTTTATCAGAAGTTGTTACAACATTTGCCTGTGCTCTAATTCCTGTTTTACCGCTATTTTTATTAATAACTTCAGCAAGAGCTCCAAGACCTGTACCTACTGAGTGAGAAATTTTAACAGTTTCAAGATTGATTTTTTTATCACCATCTCTAAGTGTCAAACTTGCTTCGCTCGCTGCAGTAATCATTGCACCTGTATTAATTCTTACTTGTCCAATCTTATCAGAAGTTGTAGCACCAACAGAAACTTTGATACTTTGATTTGAATAAGCACCAATTTGGAATTCTTTGTTTGTCCATTGTCCAGAAAGCAATGCTTGACCGTTATAAGATGTTGTGTTACCAATATTATCAAGCCCTTGAATAAGTCTTGTAATATCAGCTTGAATTGCCTTTCTAGATTCTAGAGATTGACCATCTTGTGCAGCTTGTGTAGCTTTCACTTTAATAGTATCCAAAATTTTAAGTTGCTCATCCATTGCTTTATCAGCAATTTGGATAATCCCTATACCATCATTTGCGTTGCTAATTGCCTGACCCAAAGCATTTGCTTGAGATCTCAAACTATCTGCAATTGTCATACCAGATGCATCATCTGCTGCCTTATTGATTCTCAAACCAGAGCTCAATTTCTCCAAAGAGTTTCTTAAACTAGATTGAGTTAAAACTGAAGACGCATGCGTATTTAAAGCATTAATATTTGTATTGACTTGAAAAGCCATAAGTTACTCCTTTAAAATTAAAAAAATCCAAAAGCTTCCTTGCGTTTTGGTTAAAAATAAAATCGTAGCTTTTGTATTTTTCTTTAATGGTTTTTTAGTATTTTTTTATTTTTAGATAAAATAACCATAAACACTATCTTAAAAGGAATTCCTTTGACATCTATAATAGTAGAATCACAAAATTTATTGACAGCACAAATCTCATCTCATACCATAGAAAAAACCTGTGATTTTTTGCAATCTTCTTTGGAAAAAAAGAATTTTGATTCTATTGTTTTTGGGCTTAGTGGAGGTATTGATAGCGCTGTTGTTGGAGTATTATGCAAAAAAGCCTTAAAAAAACATCAAAAGATTCTAGCTGTATGCATGCCAGCAATTCATTCAAATCCCATGCATTTACAAGATGCTAAAACACTTTGCACACAATTTGACATTCCCTACACTATCCATTCTATAGCACCTTATGAGAAAATTTTCAGAGAAGAAAATCCGACAAGATTACGATTAGGAAATTTTTTGGCACGCATGCGCATGAATATTCTTTATGATTATTCTGCAAAAAATAATGCCTTAGTCATTGGCACTTCAAACAAAAGTGAACTAATGCTTGGATATGGAACACTTCATGGAGATCTTGCTTGTGCAATCAATCCTATTGCCACATTCTATAAAACGCAAATTTTTCAAATTGCAAAAATTTTAAATTTGCCACAAAATATCATCCAAAAAGCCCCGAGTGCCGATCTCTACCCTAACCAAAGTGATAGTGATGAACTAGGCTATAGCTACGAAATTTTAGATCCACTACTTTTTTATATTTCTCAAAATTTTCCTGTATACAAAACAATAGATTCTCAATTTTTAATTTCCCAAGGATTTGATACAAAAATGGTGCAAACAATAGTAAAAAGAATCCAGAATAATCTTTTTAAACACGAGCACCCCTTAATACAAAATTTTTAAAAAGGATTTTTATGCGTTTTATTGATCGTTATTTTTACAAACCAAATTTTTGGCAAAAAATTCTTGCTATATGCCTACTCCCTATTAGTCTTTTATATTTTATTGCCTCCACTTTACGAAGAAAATTTAGCAAATTTCAAGATTTTCAAATTCCAATTATTAGCATTGGCAATCTTGTAGCAGGAGGTAGTGGCAAAACTCCCTTTATTATAGAAACTGCCAAAGATTACAAAAATGTAGCAATAATCTTGCGAGGCTACAAACGCAAATCTAAGGGGCTATTAGTAATAAGTCATAAAGGAGAGATTCTAAGCACACAAGAACAAGCAGGAGATGAGGCCTATCTCATTGCAAAAAAACTCCCTAATGCCAGTGTAATTGTTTGCAAAAAACGCCACCTTGCACTAGAAAAAGCAAAAGAAATGGGAATTAAGATTGTATTTTTAGATGATGGTTTCCGATTTAACTATAAAAAACTTAATATTTTACTAAAACCTAAATTGCAACCCTATTTTAATTTTTGTATTCCTAGTGGAATTTATCGTGAAAATCCCTATCTTTACAATACTGCAGATCTAACAATCACAGAAGATCAAGATTATAAACGCATTGTCACACTTAAAAATCCCACCAAACACATGCTTTTGGTTACTGCTATTGCAAATCCCTCGCGTTTAGATCAATTTTTACCTAATGTTGTTGGAAAAATCACCTTTAATGATCATAGCACTTTTAATAAGGATTTTTTAACACAGCAACTAAAAAACCATAATGCAACCTCACTACTTGTCACACAAAAGGATGAGGTTAAGCTTCTTAACTTTGGATTACCCTTAAGTATTTTGGAGCTAAAACTAGAGATCAAACCAGAAATTTTACAAAAAATTGACAACTATATTAAAAATTATAACAGCAAGTAAAATATATATTTACAATATATATTGAGAATATATGAAAAGTCATTTTATCTTTTAAGTCTATAAGCCCCTAAATAATATTTAAAACCCTTCATATAGCCCTATTAGATAAAAAGTCTATTGCCTACCTTTTTGTTTTTTTATGTACCATTTCTACAAGCTTAATTACATTTTCTCTTGGTAAATCTGGCAACATTCCATGCCCTAAATTGAAAATATGCCCTGCTTTTTTTCCCATAATCCCAATAATCTCATCCACGCCCATTTCCATAAAATCTTCGTTATAAAGTCTACTAGGCTCTAGATTGCCTTGTAATACATATTTTCCTCCTAAATGCTGTTTAGCAAATTCCATAGGCGTTCCCCAATCCACGCCAAAAACATCAAAATTACCATCAATATGCTTTAAATATCCTGCAATCCCCTTAGGAAATAAAATTACTGGTATCTCTGGATAATGCATTTTGATATATTTTGCAATATCTTTCATATACCCCCAGCTAAATTCAAAATATGCTTCTTGTTCCAAAGCACTCGCCCAAGAATCAAAAACCATAACCGCATTTGCACCTGCTTCAATTTGTCTAATCAAATACCCTTTAAGTTCGTCTGTAATTTGCTTTAAAAGATAATGCATTGTTTGAGGATTTTCATAAAGCATTTTTTTACTTTTTGCGTAAGTTTTACTACCCTCACCCTCTATCATATAAGTGGCAAGTGTCCAAGGAGAACCACAAAAACCAATCAAAGCCTTGTCTTTTGAGAGTTTTGCGCGCACACTTGATATTGTATCATATACATAATCTAGCTTTAAAAACGCATCTTTTTTAAGATTGCAAACATCCTGATAATTTGTGATAGTTCTTTGAAATTGTGGACCTTCACCTGCTACAAACTCTAAAGGCAATCCCATCTCAAGAGGCACAACCAAAATATCACTAAATAAAATTGCAGCATCTACATTAAGTATCTCTACAGGTTGTAAAGTCACCTCTGTAGCCAACTCTACATTATGACAAAGATCTAAAAAATTTCCTGCTTTTTTACGCGTTTCTCTATATTCTTCAAGATAGCGTCCTGCTTGTCTCATCATCCATATCGGTGTATAAGGTGTTTCTTTTCTTTTACATGCATCAATAAAAATCATTTTTTATCCTTTCTTTAATTAAAACGCAATGACTCATATTCCATAGGAATAAGATAATCATCACAATTTTCTATAGCTCTATCATAAATTTTTGCATCATATCCAAGCTTAAACATTTTTTCTAGACCTTTTTTTTGCTGACTATTTAATATTACAGAATCTTCATTTGCATAAAGATTTAAGTAAATATCAAGTTTTTGAGAATCGACACGAATAATACCTTTTTGCATCAACATTTGCGATAAAGTTTTTTTACCCCTCAAAGCCACATCTACAGCTTTTATTAAAGTTTTTTCAATATCAATAGCCCTATTTAACGGGATAGATCTTCTTAATGCCATGCCACCCAAAGGTAGAGGTAAATTTTCTTTTACAAGTTCTCGCCAAATATCCCAAAGCTCTACCTCTACCTCCAAAGCATCATCATAACACAAAATAGATTCATGTATCAACACGCCAGCATCAACTTCGCCACTTAAAACAGCTTGCTCAATCTCTAGAAAATTCTTATAAACAATCCTTGCTTCTGGATAAAAAATCCTAAAAATTAAAGCATTACTTGTGTGTTTTCCACTCAATGCAACTTTAAAATTCTTTTTTAATTTTACACCTTTTTTTTTAACAAGCTTAGGGCCATATCCATTACCAAAACTAACCCCTGTCCTTAATAAAGCATACTGATCCTTGATTAAAGGATAAAGTGCAAATGAAATAGCACTAACATCTAACTCTCCCATTAGGGCTTTTTCATTTAAAGTTTGAATATCTAAAGCAATATTTTCAAATTTTTGATTCAAAGCACTATCCACCCAACCAAACACAATTGCATAATACATAAATAAATCATCAGCATCTGGACTATGGCCAACACTAATCATTTCTCACCTTTATCAAAAATATATCCTTATATTATAAAATGTATTATTCAATACACATTTAATCAAACAAGATAGACTGCTCTATAAATCAAAAATTATTAAGGAGAATTTATGCTAGCATTTATCACAGGTGCAAGCTCAGGAATCGGAGAAGCAATTGCAAGAAAATTTGTAGAACAAAATCATCAAGTAATTTTACTAGCAAGACGCAAAGAAAAATTACTAACACTCCAAAAAGAACTTGGTAAGCAATGCTTAGCAATCTTGCCTTGTGATATCAATAATACCAAAGAAATTTCTGCAATGTTAAAAGTACATGGAAAAGATATTGATATTCTTATTAATAATGCGGGATTGGCCCTTGGAATTTCTAATGCTCAAGAAAGTTCATTAAAAGATTGGGAAACCATGATTGAAACAAATATTTTGGGTCTTGTAAAACTTACTCATCTCATATTGCCTTTTATGATAGAAAAAAATCTTGGACACATTATTAATATTGGTTCTATCGCGGGTACATATCCCTATCCTGGTAGCAATATTTATGGTGCAACAAAAGCTTTTGTTAAGCAATTTAGCCTCAATCTTAGAGCAGATTTAATTGGAAAAAATATCAGGGTAAGCAATATTGAACCCGGTCTAACAGGTGGTAGTGAATTTTCTCTTGTAAGATTCTATGGAGACAAAGAGCGTGCAGAAAACCTTTATAAAAATTCCCAACCACTTATGGCACAAGATATTGCTGAAAGCGTGTATTGGTGTGCTTCACTTCCTAAACATATTAATATCAATCGTATAGAAATAATGCCAACCACACAAGCACCTGCAGGACTAAAGGTTTATGAAAATAATAATTAATTCTATAACAATAATTACAAATCCAACATGCTAGAATATTTTTTGAGATCCTAAGATATAAATATCATTCTAGCATTACAAAGGGATAGTGCCCTATAAAATTATGCTTTTTTCTATAGTAATAGGTAATAGTTTTATAACCTACCTTATATTTTTATGCGATATCTTTATTAAAATCCTACTTCACTCACTACATGATTCTAAAATACTTCTTATTGCATGTTAAAATTTTCTCAAAAAAATTAAAGAATCACGCCTCCACCAAGTACATTATCATCTACATATACTACAAGAGCCTGTCCCTTTGCTACACCATACACAGGTTCCTCAAACTTTGCGATAATCTTCTCATCTATTAAACTTACAAAAGCTAGTGCAGGGGTACTTCGATAGCGTATTTTGACATAATAATTTCCTGATACAAAATCACCAGGCAATGTTTTATTCATCGCTTCAACTTCAAAAGTAGCTAGATCTTCTTTTTTACCCACAACGATCTCATTTTTCTCTGGAATAATCTTTAAAACAAAATGTGGATCATGCGCACCTTTTACACTAAATCCTTTTCTTTTACCAATAGTATACTGCATATATCCCTTATGCATCCCTACTTCCTGGCCATGCACATTACGCACGATACCTTCTTTTTCCACATCTACATGCTTCTTTAAAATATCAATATAATCTGTCTCTACAAAACAAATTTCTTGAGATTCTTTATAAGTCTCTAAACTTCCAAGCCAAGGCATTGCTGCAAAAGCAAGAGGTTTAACCTCTTCTTTTAACATATCTCCGAGAGGAAAAATCAAAGAGTTGATAGCTGTTTGTGAGATTGCATAAAGAAAATAACTTTGATCTTTTGTTTTATCTTTAGCTTCCCTAATTCTTAAATGCTCACCAATTTTTCCAATTCTAGCATAATGCCCTGTCGCAATTTTTTGACACCCCTGCTCCAAAGCAATATCAAGTGCCAAGCCAAATTTCATCAAAGGATTACACAAAGCACAAGGATTTGGTGTTTCACCACGCTTATAACTTTCTACAAATTCATTATAAACTTTTTGTCTGAAAGCCTCTTGTGCTTCAATAATTTCAAAATCAATCTGTAAATTTTCTGCAACTTTATAACAATTACGTAAAAAAACTTGATGTTTTTCTTCTTTATCGTGCAATTTGAGATAAAATCCTTTAACTTCATATCCTTGTTTTTTTAGTAAATAAGCAGAATAAGAACTATCCACTCCACCACTCATCAAAAGAGCTACTTTCATACCTATTCCCTTTCTATACTACTTAATATTATACAAAAGCCCCATAAGACATTAATTTTTCATAGCGTTTTTCAACAAAATTTTTCTCCGCCTTAATAGTTTTTAAACTTTCTAAAAAATACTTTTTAATAGCTTGTGCTGCAAGCTCTTTATCTCTATGAGCACCACGACTAGGCTCTATAATAACATCATCAATCAAACCAAAATTTTTCAAAGCATCTGGGGTGATTTTCATTGCCTTAGTAGCAGATTCTATTTTTGCAGGATCATTCCACAAAATTGCTGCACACCCCTCAGGAGAAATTACACTAAAAATAGAATATTGCATCATTGCTAATTTATCTGCAACACCAATTGCTAATGCTCCACCACTACCACCCTCACCAATAATAATTGATATTGTAGGGACATTCAATACAGCAAAATCTTGTAAATTTTTTGCAATCGCTTCGCTTTGCCCTCTTTCTTCTGCTCCAATTCCAGGATATGCTCCAGCAGTATCTACAAGCATCAAAATAGGAATATCAAACTTCTCTGCAAATTTTGCTGCCCTTAATGCCTTTCTATATCCTTCAGGGTTAGGCATACCAAAATTACGCATAAGTTTAGTTTTTGTTCCCCTACCTTTTTCTTCTCCGATCACCATTACAGGCTGCTCATCGATTTTTCCCAAAAAACAGACAATTGCCTTATCATCACTAAAATGCCTATCTCCACTAATCTCATAAGCATCTTTTAAAAGAAGTTCAATATAATCCATAGCATAAGGGCGATCAGGATGTCTAGCAAGTTGTAATTTTTGATAATCCGTCATATTACCATAAATCAATCGTACTTCTTTTTCTAGATCAATCTCTAAAATTTCTCTAGCTGCATTATCCCCCCTAATAATAGCCATCTCTATTTCATCTTGCAAAACCTTTATACGTTGTTCAAAATCAAGATATGTAGCCATTATTTCTTAAACCTTTTTAAAGATTACTACCCCATTAGTTCCACCAAAACCAAAAGAATTACTCATTACAACATTAGCTTTTTTTTCTCTAGCAACATTGGGTATGTAGTCCAAATCACATTCTGGATCTTTTTCTTCCTGATTAATTGTTGGAGGTAGTATACCTTCTTCCATCGCCATAATAGAAATCACCGCCTCTAATGCACCAGCAGCACCCAAACAATGTCCAATCTGTCCCTTAGTAGAACTTATCAAAGGAATATTGCTTCCAAATACCTGTTTGATTGCCATAGTCTCATAAAGATCATTATACGCGGTACTTGTCCCATGTGCATTAATATAATCCACTTCAACTTGCGCCATACTTAATGCTGCCCTCATCGCCCGTGCTGCACCTTCACCAGCAGGAGCAGGGGTAGTAATATGATTTGCATCGCCACTCTCACCAAAACCAACAAGCTCTGCATAAATCTTTGCCCCTCTCGCCTTAGCACTTTCATAGTCTTCCAAAACTAACGCTCCTGCACCTTCACCCATAACAAAACCATCGCGATTTTTATCAAAAGGTCTTGAGGCCTTTTGCGGATCATCATTTCTATCACTCAAAGCCTTCATTGCCGCAAAACCACCTATTCCTACAGGACAAATCGCAGATTCTGCACCAATAACCAACATTCTATCTGCACCATTTAGCATAATTGTTTTTCCAGCTTCAATGATTGCATGTGTTCCCGCTGCACAAGCTGTCACACTAGCTAAATTTGGTCCCTTAATACCAAACTCAATAGATGTAAACCCACCAAGCATATTCACAAGTGCTGAAGGTATAAAAAAAGGATTAATTCTTCTGGGGCCTTTTTCAAAACAAGTGATTGAATTTTTCTCAATATTACCAAGACCGCCAATACCAGCGCCGCTACTTACCCCAAACCTATCTGCAATATTTTCATCACATTTTCCTTCACTATTTAAAAGCCCACTATCTTGCATTGCTTCTTGTGTAGCTTTAAGTGCAAGCTGGATAAAACGATCCGCTTTTTTTACTTCTTTTGGATTCATCACTTCATTTGGATCAAAATTTGTAATCTCTGCTGCAATCTGAACGGGAAACCCACTTGTATCAAAACTAGTTATTCTTTTAATTCCACACTGACCTTCCGCTATAGATTTAAAAGAATCTCTTCTATTTAATCCTAAAGAATTCACCATTCCTAAACCAGTTACAACTACACGACGCACATTAACTCCTTAAATATAATCAATCAGAAATTTTAGAGCAAAATTGCTCTAATTATTTTTTATTTTCTTCAATAAATGCTACAACATCAGCAACAGTGGTAATTTTTTCTGCTTGCTCATCTGGAATCTCAAGATCAAATTTTTCTTCTAAGGCCATAACAAGTTCCACAACATCTAAAGAATCTGCACCCAAATCCTTTACAAAATCTGCTTCTGGTTTTACTTGATCAGCATTTACACTTAATTGCTCAACCACAACTTCTTTTACTTCATCAAAAATTGCCATTTTTTTCTCCTTGGTATATTTTAAATAATTCAACATTTTAGCAAACTTTTTTATAAAAAAGCACTTAAAATTTTTAAACGTGACACAAAATCCATAATTTATACTACAAAGACAAGAAATTCAATAAAATTTCCTTCCCATAATTAGATAACACAGATTCAGGATGAAATTGCAATCCAAAAATTGGCAGACTCTCATGTTCAAAAGCCATTAAAACACCATCTTGGCTATAGCAATTTGCTATCAAACGCCTATCTAATTTTGCAACATATAAAGAATGATAACGCCCTACTGTTAAATCCCCCTTAATATTTTTAAATAACCTTCCTTGATAATGTGTAATTCTTCCCTCTTTACCATGACAAGGGTGTTTTAACTTTAAAATTTTACTTCCAAAATATAAGGCAATAATTTGGTGTCCAAGACAAATTCCCAAAATCTTTTTTTTCTGATAATAATATTTTAGAATTCCTAAGGCAATCTTACAATCTTTAGGGTGGCCATATCCTGGTGATAAAATAATATGAGAATAAGAATCTAAATCTTTAATGACAACCTCGTGGGGCAAAAAAACCTGTATATCAAAATCTTTTAGATAATGCACAATATTATAAGTAAAAGAATCATAATGATCAATCAAAGCAATCATATCTCACCTCAATCATGCCACGCAAAGCATTAATACAAAAAATTTTTTCTGCACTTCTTACATCCTCTAAAGTTAATTTTTTTTCTTTTAATTCTCCTTTTTTTATCATTTTTTGTCGCATAACTCCATTTAAAATTCCACTATCAAGCATAGGAGTATAAAATTCACCCTTAATTTGCAATACAACATTGCTTCTTGCACCCTCGCTAACTTCCCCATGTTCGTTATAAAATATACAATCAAAAATATCTCCATTTAAAATTCTTTTTCTTGCCTCCTCATACCATGGTGCATAAGTTGTTTTATGATACAAAAAATCATTTTGATTTTCCTTACGATGTGCAAAGACAATTTTATTTGTCGTATGCAATTTAAATTCTTTATATTCTTGATGTAATTTACCATCTTTTTGCACCCGCAATCGCAAGACTCCATCACAAATTTGTGGATTAATATTTATATCTGGCCGCACAAAACCAAAATACTTTACTGATTGCAACAATCTTTTTTTATGATAAGAAAAATTCATAATTTTTTTATTCTTAACTCTCATGGTTTCAATGATTTCAAAATCGATTTTTGGATAAATAAATTGTGATTTTAATAGGCTTTCATGATACTCTTCCCTAGCATCACTATCCCAAACAATCCCACTGCCAACACAAAGTTGTAATTTCCCTTGTTTATATATCATTGTTCGAATTGGAACATTAAAAAGCATAGTGTCTTTAGAAATTACACCGATCATGCCACAATATACCCCTCGGTTATATTTTTCTAATTGTTCAATTAACTGCAGAGTTTTAAATTTTGGCGCACCAGTTACAGAACCACAAGGAAATAATGCAATCAAAATATCTGCAAAAGTTATATTTTGTTTAAGTTGGGCTTTTATTGTAGAGATCATTTGATGTATAGTTTTTAATGTTATTACTTCAAAAAGATTTTGTACCTCTACCTTGGAAGAAATTTTACTTAAATCATTACGCAATAAATCTACAATCATCACATTTTCACTACGATTTTTAATATCATTTTGCAAAAATTTTTTATTATTTTCATCTTCAAGTATATTTTTTCCTCGCTGAATTGTTCCTTTCATAGGCTTTACAACAATCTCTCTATCTCTCACCTCAAAAAATAATTCTGGAGAAAAAGATAAAATACTTTCATATTTATTTTCTATATAAGCTGCAAAAGGAGTTTGTTGATTTTGCAAAACATCAGTAAATATATCCTTAGGGGCACATCTTGTCTCCAACTCTATAGGATAAGTATAATTTAACTGATAGGTATCCCCTCTTCTGATTGCATTTTTAATAGCTTGAATCTTTTTTGCATAAACACCAAAGTTTTGTTTTTTTAAAATTTTTGGATAAAAAACTTTATTACCACTTTTTTGATTCTCCAGCTTATCTCTATTTTTAAAAAGTTCAAAATATAATAAAGGTCTATCGCTTTGCAATTCATAAGATTCTAAAATTTTATAGGCATCATACCGAATATATCCTACCAAATACCCTTGAAAACGTAATTCCTCTATTTTTTTTAAAGCATCAAAAAACTCGATTTTATTAAAAGCCACTATCTTTAATATGCTATTTTTATAGATAAAATCACCAAAAATCATTCATTTTTCCTAAAAAAATATAAAAATATTTTAAATATTAGTTAAAAAAAAATTAAAACTATATACTTTAATTTAAAAAAATATAAACTATATCTTTAAAATTGCTTCATATTTATATTAAAAATATGATAGAATAATGCCATTATTCTAAAGAAGACAAATGAATTATACAGATTTCTCCAATAAATTAAAACAATTGCAAATTTCAAAAGAAGAATTTGCCAAAATGGTTGATATGAATTATCATTCTGTTGCAAATTGGAAGTCAAAAGGAGTGCCATATTGGGTAGAAGTGCTTCTTTATCATTACGAAAAAAGCAAAAATCTAGATGTTATACTAAATATTATTAAACAATACGACGATAGCATAGTCCCACTATAAAATAATAAAAAAAATACTTATCACTGTCTTGTAATAATAAAAATAAAAAAGCAAGAGTTTACACTCTTGCTTCCTCTCTTCTTTGTAGCATTTCCCATTTTTTATCAACATCTTTTTGAAATTGTTCAATGATATGCTCATTTTCTGGTTTAAATAAATGTTTAAATCTTCCTTGTGCCCCCAAATAATCCCTTACTGGTATAATATTTTTTGGACGATAGGTAATGTTTAATTCGTGACCATCAATAATCTCATAAAGTGGAAATACTAAAGAATCTACTGCAAGATCCATGATATCTACTGTATTGTTGCAATCAAATCTCCATTCTGTTGTACATGCACTAAGGGCATTTATAAAAGTTGGGCCTTCAGTATCAAGTGCTTGTTTAATTTTTTTATTCATATCTTTCCATTTATTTGGAGCCACTTGTGCCACATAAGGAGATCCATGCGCTGCCATAATTGCTAACATATCCTTCTTTTTATCTTTTTTACCATAACTTACACGCCCTGCAGGAGTTGTAGAAGTTGAGGATCCAATTGGTGTAGAACCGCTTCTTTGACCACCTGTATTTGCATACACTTCATTATCAAAACATACATAAGTAAGATCATGCCCTCTTTCAAAACATCCACTAATCCACTGAAATCCAATATCATAAGTAGACCCATCACCACCAAATGCAACAAATTTAGGCTTATCACCAGTATATTTTTGTTTTCTACTTAATGCCTTATACATTGCTTCTACACCAGCAACTGCTGTTGATCCATTTTCAAATCCTATATGTATCCAAGGAACATCCCAAGATGTATAAGGATATACTGCTGTAGACACCTCAATACAACCTGTGGAGTTACCAATTACTATATGTCCATCAACCGCATTTAAGATTTCTCTAATAATCATACCATGGGCACATCCTGGACAAAGTAGATTGGCTCCCTCAAATTTTTCTGCCGCTCTTGAAAATTGTTTTAGATTCTTAATTTCTTTTGTCATTTTTTACTCTCCTTAATTAAAAGCCATTTTTTTACCACGAAGCCCAATAAATTGTTGAGTAGGATGAGTAAGCTTATTTGCTTTAGCATTTGCATCCAAATCTCTATAAATTTGCAATAAATTCTCTTGTGTCATATCTCTACCACCCAAACCATAAATATAATTAGATAAGATAGGCTTTTTAGTTGAATTTTGCAACACAGCTACACCAACCTCATTGAAGAGCATACCCATAGCACCTGCAGGTGAACTTCTATCTAACATTGCAATTGCTTTTACATCTTTAAGTGCTTCAGCAACAAGCTTATAAGGGAAAGGTCTTAAAGTGCGTAATGATACTACACCCGCCTTAATTCCTTCTTCTCTTATTTTTTTTGCTGCAACTCTTGCGGTCTCAACCGTAGTTCCTAATGCAACAATCACTACTTCTGCATCATCCATGTCATATTTTTCAACGATATTATATTTTCTTCCTGTTTTTTTAGCAAAAAGATCAAATACCTCCTCAATCACTACATGAGAATTCATAAGATCATGATGTAATTGTGCTTTATGTTCAAAATGCCAATCTTCTTCTGCTTGAGCACCATAAGTAATGGGCTTAGAGAAATCCAACATTGCATTTTTTTGTTTATATTCTCCGATAAATTCATATGCTTCCTCATCGCTTAATGGAGCAACATTCTGTGCAGTATGTGAACAAATAAAACCATCTTGATTCACAATCACTGGAATTCTTACACGCAAATCCTCAGCAATTTTAAATGCCATAAGATTAAAATCATAAGCTTCTTGAGGATTATATGCACAAAGGCTAATCCATCCTGTGTCTCTACTTAGATACATATCAGAATGATCCCCATTAACATTCAAAGGTGCAGCCAAAGCACGATTTACCAAATTTAATACCAGCGGAATCCTCATACCAGAAGCCTGATAGAGCACCTCTACCATTAAAGCAAAACCCTGTGAACTTGTAGCAGTTGCCACCCTACCTCCTGCTGCACCTGCACCCACACAAGCACTCATCGCAGCATGTTCAGATTCCACCATAACAAACTCACCATCAATATATCCATCACTTAAAAATTTTCCATAGTTTTGTACAATAGGAGTTGAAGGTGTAATGGGATAAGCAGCTACCACATCAACCTGAGCTTGTCTTAAAGCGTGGCTTGCAGCCATATTGCCATCCCAAACCTCAACTTTTGATAATTCATATTTTAAAGCCATTTTCTTATCTCCTTACTTCTGTTTTTCTTCTTTTTGTGGCCACTGCTTGAGGGCTTCTTCATTAGCCTCATTTTCGTCAAACATCAAAAGAGACTTTGGATTTGTAGGACACACAGAAACACAAACTCCACACCCCTTACAATGCACATAATCAACTCCACTCATTTGGTCATCTTTTGCCAAAATCGAAGAATCTGGACAATATACCCAACAAAAAAAACAGTTAATACAATGATCATGGTTGTGCACTGGTTTTTGCACTCTCCAATGCGCCACACTTGCACTTCGTGAACTATTTTCTGTATAGCTTCTTTCTTCTCTCATTTTTCCTTGTGCTTGCACACCATCTTCATTAAAAGGAAACAATACTGAACCAATTTCAAATTCATTCCAACCCTTCATCTCTACTCCTTATTTTACTTCATTATAAGCTCTAATAATAGCTTCCTTATTTGCATCAATAATCTTTTGAGGCAATTTTTTACCTAAAATCTTAATAAATGCATCCAAAAAATAATCCAGATCAAGCATGTTAGAAACTTTCATTAATGCACCAAGCATAGGAGCATTTGGTATTGGTTTTCCAATAGTATCTAAAGAAATTCTAATACAATCTAATACATAAACTTCCTTACCCTTCAACTCTGGTTTTTTTGCAATCAATTCTTCCTTGCTCAAATGTGTTGTAATAATATATTTAGTATCTACCTTTTCATTTACACAAATATCAGTAATAAAAGTCAAGCCAGGGTCTATAACCAAAACATAATCAGGCTTCATGAATTTTTCATGATTTAAGATAGGAGAATCATCAACTCTATTATATGCAGTCATTGCTGTTCCTCTTTTTGCAGAACCATAAAAAGCAAAAGCTTGCACCTGCTTTCCTGTCCCTGCAACCACATCCGCTAAACCCTTTGCACCTGTAACTGCACCTTGACCAGCCCTAGAGTGCCATCTAATTTCTAACATTATCTTCTCCTTATAAAAAGAATAAACCGAGCTATTTACTTAAAATAGTTTCATATTGTAGCAAAGTTTATCAAATAAATTGGCACAATAAGTAAAATAAATCTTTACTTAAAGTTTATCTTATTTTTTAATCTCAATATTTTTTCTAAAATTCTTTCACAATAATCAGAAATAAAATAATGATAAACAAAAATTTTAAAAGAGGATTTATCAATTTTTTGGTTTTAGCACAAAAAGATTATAAAAATTATAGAAAAAAATCTCCAATCAAATTAATAAGATAAAAAAATATTTAGCACTCCAACTCATATATATAAAAATTCTATACCCTTCTAAAGATAGATCTATAGTTATAACTTCTTTACATCACTTATATAAAAAATTAAATAATCTTAGAAATAAAAGACACTGCATCTAAAACATGATTAAATACTTCAATATTTTGATGTAATAAAATTTCTTTTTTAACATAGCCGCTACTTACTGCAATAGGTGTCACGTCTGCTGCTCTAGCTGATTCTATATCCAACAAAGTATCCCCTATCATAAAACATTTTGTAATGTTATTGCCAAAAGCACTTCTAGCTTTTATTATTGGTTCTGGATGTGGTTTAGGAAATTTCACATCATCTCTTCCTACAACTATTTGAAAGTATTTTAAAACACCAAAATAATCCAACAATTCCTTTGAAGCGCTACCTGTTTTTGTTGTTACAACCCCAAGTTGTGCAAATTCATAAGCCCTTTTAATCGCCTCAATCGCAAAAGGAAGCATTGTAGTTTTTTCTTTACTAACTTTTTTATAATGAGTTTTATAACATTGCACAATTTCTTGAATATCTTGTGTTTGCACCCCAACTTTTAAAAACATGTCTTCAAGAGTATGACCAATATTCTCTACAACTTTCTGGGTATGAGGGATAGGATAGCCCATATTTTGCATTGCAACGCCAAAACTCTCACAAATCGCAGGAGTAGAATCAATTAATGTCCCATCTAAATCAAATAAAATAATTTTCTCTTTCATTTTTTCACTCTAAAAATTTTTTTATTTTGATAATATAAAATAGGTATCACGACTAAAAATGCTAAAAATTGTGCAATGGGATTACTTGCCCAAATCCCTATTTGTCCATACTTATCACTCATAATTGGAATCAAAATTCCAAGAAAAACTACAGAATAACATAAAGTAATTATTAAAGAACTTTTAATTCTTCTTAAAGATTGGAAAAATATTGCACTCAAAATATTAATACCCAAAAAAATAAATCCCATGTAATAAATTCTCATTGCCACAATCACTTCTTCTAAAAATGATGGGTCTTTTAGCTGTTCGGCATTTAAAAACCAAACAACAAGCCAATGTCCAAAAAAATAAAAAACCATATAAATCGCAACACTAACCAAAAAAACCATAACAAAACAAAAGCGATATACCTGCTTAATACGATCAAACAATCTTGCACCAAAACTATAACTTACAATAGGTTGCATACCTTGAGAAATTGATAATAAAACAGAATAATATGCAATCCCACTATATAACACGATGCCATAGATTGCCACACCTCGCTCCCCTGAAATTTTCATCAAAAAAACATTAAATAAAAACATAGCAATCGCAGCAGAAAGTTCAGCACTTGATTGTGGCACTCCCGTTTTAATCGCTGTTAAAATATACTTAAA
This sequence comes from Helicobacter anatolicus, assembly GCF_021300615.1. Lineage (NCBI taxonomy): Bacteria > Pseudomonadati > Campylobacterota > Epsilonproteobacteria > Campylobacterales > Helicobacteraceae > Helicobacter > Helicobacter anatolicus. The sequence continues at coordinate 133,782 of NZ_JAJTMY010000002.1, read as the reverse complement.
AGAAAAAGCTTTTGCAAAATATAAATCTCCTTTTTTTCTCAAAAAATGTTGAAGAATCATAAAAAATCCAATACAGTGTGCCAAGATAGTTGCCCACGCACTGCCTGCCACCCCCCACTCAAACACAAAAATAAAATAATAATTCAAAATAATATTACTCACAGCCCCTACTAACATAGATACTGTAGCCAAAACTGGTCTTCTGTCATTTACCACAAAAGTATCTACTAAAGGATGTAGAATAATAAAAATTAACCCTAGAGAAATTACCTCAAGATATTGTGTAGCATAGTGTTCTAATGCTATACTAGCCCCTAATAATTGCACAATCTTTTCTGCATATATATATCCCATCACACTACAGCACAAAGCAGACAAAAATGCAAAATAAAAAATAGAACTAAAAACAACTCTTGCAAGCCTTGCTTTATCTCTTCCGATATAAAATGCCGCTAAAGTCGAACCGCCAAAACTAAGCAATAATTCAAAAGCAATAATAATTGGAAATACCGGCCAAACAATTACAATTGCCGCTAAAGCATCAGAACCCATCTTTTGTCCTACAAAGATTCCATCGATTGTAGAATAAGTCGATAAGGCCAACATTGTAAATAAAGCGGGAATAAAATAAGTAAAAAATAAACGAGGAATAGGAGTTCTTTTTAGATCAATTTTTTGCATACTAAAAACCTTAAAATTCCCCAAAATAGGGGAAAAAAGTAAAGATAAATTTGTAAATTATCTTTTTGAAAATTGTGGGCTTCTTCTTGCTTTCCTTTTTCCGTATTTTTTACGCTCTACCACTCTTGCATCTCTTGTTAAAAGTCCTTTAGGTTTTAAGATTGCACGGAATGCAATATCATAAGCATTTAAGGCTTTTGAAATACCATGTCTTAATGCTTCAGCCTGTGCTGAATAACCACCACCAAAAGTAGTCGCCATAATATCAACACTTTTATCTTGATTTGTCAAAATTAAAGGTTGCATAACCTTCATTTTAATAGCCTCATGACCACCTAACCAAGTATCAAGATCTACTCCATTGATAGTTAATTTTCCACTACCATTAGATAACCACACTTTTGCAATTGCAGTTTTTCTTTTTCCAGTTGCATAAACTTTTGCCATTTCTTATCCTTACTTACTTTTTGATACTTGTGCAGTATGTGGATGCTCTGCACCTCTATAAACTTTCAATTTCTTAATCATTGCACGACCGAGTTTTGTTTTAGGCAACATTCCTCTTACAGCCAAATAATAAAGCTTTTCTGGAGACTTCTCCAACATTTCTTTCAAAGTCTTGCTCTTAGTGCTACCAAAATAACCTGAGTGTGTAAAATATTCTTTATCCTCAAGCTTCATACCAGAAAACTTCACAGCAGTTGCATTTACTACAACAACAAAATCGCCACAATCCACATTTGGAGTAAAACAAGGCTTATGCTTTCCTCTCAATAATATAGCGATCTCTGTCACCAAACGACCAAAAGTTTTATCTTTTGCATCAAGCACAACCCAATTACGGTTGATTTCATTCACCTTAGTGGTTTTTGTAATTTCCATAACCAAACCTTTCATTTTAATAAGGATATAATTATATATATTATTTCTTAAAAATGACTTAATTTAAGCAAAAATTAATAAATAACCTTTGTGAGATACAACCCATTAGGACTTGCAGGATAAGAATAAACACGCTTTACCCCCTGAATTTGATCTTGCAAATCCTGCAAACTTATTTGATCTAAAGAATAAGCCAAAATAGCTCCCATCATTAAACGAATTTGTGAATACAAAAATCCATTAGCTTGAAATCCTGCAATATAATATTTTTGTCCAAAAATCTGATGCGTATAAAAATAAGTTTTATAAATTTCACGCTCTGTGCTTTTATTTTCCTTACAAGTTTTACTAAAAAATTTAAAATCTTTTTTACCTACAAATAACCCCAATCCCTGCTTAATTTTTTCTACATTACCAAAATTTTCTTTAGAAATATATGGAGATAACCACACATTCCCATAAAATTTTCCAAAAATATAGCGATACTCTCTTTTTTTAGCTTGAAATCTCGGATGAAACTCCTCTTTAACATGCCATATTCTTCTTACAAAAATATCAGGGTAAAGTTTTTGATTAAAAAGTTTTAAAAATCGCTCAATTTGCCAAAAATCTGGAATCTCCATTCTAATTACTTGACCAGTCGCGTGCACCCCCCTATCCGTCCTCCCCGCACCAACCACATTACACGTAATTCCAAAAGTTTGCAAAACCTCTTCAATTCTTTGCACCACACTTCGATATCCATTTTGTCTTGCGAAGCCAAAAAACTTACTCCCATCATAAGCAATTTTCGCCGCCAAAATCATGTTAATACACTTTTAATATTTTCTTTTTAAATAAATAATACCCCCCAAAAAACCATATAACGGGCAACAATACCATCCCTAAAAAAGGTATATTTTCACTCAAAATATGCACCAACACAAAATATAAAGTTACAGAACCCAAAATATATACATAGGAAAGATTTTTTTGGAATCTCGGATTAGCAATCCCAAACAATGGAATAAGAAATATACTTGCTAATGGAAAAAAAGAAGTCATAATAGCCTGTGCAAATCTCCTTGCTTGCGACTTTTTCCCCTCAAATGCACTCTTCCAATATGCCACTAAATCATAAGAACTAAGATTGATTTTTTTTACTTCGCTTTGAATAATCATATTTTCAAAATTTACCTTATGCAACTCATTATTTTTTGCAAAATACGCATCTCCATTATCTAAACTCAATTTAAATACACCCTCCAAATTCTCTACCCTTCCTTTTTGGGCGACAACAAAACTCTCCTGTCCTAAATCTACTCCCGAAAATAATACCAATCCACCATATTCATTATCTTTTGCACTATCAATATATACAAGCCAATCTCCAAGCTTTTGCCCCAAATCCCCCGCACGAATATTAACATCTACCTTTGTCCTTTTTTCTGCAATAAAATCAGAATATGCACTTTTTGACAATGGAATTAATGCCAAAGAAAAAGCAAGTAAAACAACACTGACAAGCAAAGCTGTAGGAATAAAATAAAACAAAATTTTCCTAGGCGATACCCCTAGTGAAAAAAATACCAAAAGTTCATAATCATAAGAAAGCCGTGAAAGCCCCAAAATACAAGCAGCAAAAAAGGTAATTGGAATAATAAAAAATACTGTTCCTGGTAATAGATATAAAAATACCAGCATTAAATCCATGAAATTCATTTTCACCACAAGTGTAATACTTGCAATACTAATCAACAAAACTACAGAGGAAATAAAAAACAAAACAATAAAAAAAGAGAAAAAAATTTGTGATACAGAGCTAAAAAGATAGTTTTTAAACATATTGCATTCCTAGTAAAAACTCTACAAAAGTCCCCAGTATGATAACAGGAATCAAAGGCACCTTTTTTTTATTTTTAATACTAGCAAAAACTATACCTACAATACCACCAAACATCATAGCAAACAAACTTTCCAAAAAGCCAAATAGCATCACCCAAGCAAAAATAAAAATAATGTCACCGTCACCTAAAATCTCCTTTTTTAGCACCACTCTACCAAAAATTTGCATCACACTAAAAGCCCCTGCCATAGCAAGAGATTCTATAAACAATAAATGCCAATCTATTCGATAAAAGTAAAGACCAGCCACCCCAATCATACAAAGCAAAAAATTCCACAATGCAGGTACAAAAAAATATTTGTAATCAAAAATCATCAACAAAAATGCAACCGCCAAAAAACTACCTAGCCAAATTGAAAAATCCCCATAACTATAAAAAATTAAAAATTCCAAAAAGCAAAGTATTATAAAATACACATAAGATAGTCTAAAGCAAAAAAATACCCAAGAAAAAATAGAAATTAAAGCTATGTACCAAAAAAAGCTTCTTTTTAAACCAAAATCAAATGTATAAAAAATATCATCAAGACCAAATCCCTCAAGCATTAATGACTAATACCATCAAGCACTGGCACAAAAAGACATTCTTCCAAAATCTCTCCTGCATCTAGCTGTCCATTTTTTTTGTAAAAACGCATAATCATTTGCTTATTGCCTCTCAAAATGGGTGCAACCAAAATTCCTCCTTCTTGCAACTGATCAATAATTGCTTGAGAAATATTCTCTGCACACGCAGAAAACAAGATTCTATCATAAGGGGCATATGCACTCCATCCTCTTTGCCCATCATCTAATTTTGTATTAATATTATAAGCACCAGATTTGCGAATTCTCTCTTGTGCTTCAAGTAGAATTTTTGAAATACGCTCTACTGAAAAAACTCTTCTAAAAATCTTAGATAAAACCATTGCTTGATATCCGCTTCCGCATCCAATCTCTAACACACTGTCCCCGCTTTGTGGCAAAAGATATTGTGTCATTTTTGCCACTGTCAAAGGGGAACTAATCCACTGCTCTTCTTTCATTGGCAAAGGATTAAGATCATAAGCACGCATACGCATAGAAGAAGGCACAAACATCTCGCGATCAACCTCTTCTATTGCTCTTCTCACCTCTTTATCAAGAGGAAAGATTTTTTCTATCTCTTCACACATCAGCAAACTCTTTATATTAAACACTTATACCCCTTAATTGAATATGTTTTCTCATATGCTCCACTTCTTCCAAATTTATCTCTACTTCAATACAAGGTTTTTTATCATTTTTATGCATAATTCCATAAGGAGTAATAATGGCACTATTTTTTGCCATTTGCAAATTCCTAGGGTTGCTTACCACAACATAACATTGATTTGCAATAGCTAGTGCCCGAGCCAATGTTACAAAATGTTCTTTTCTCACCTCTCCCCATTGTGCGGGAATAAAAATAATCTCTACATCTTGTATTTTTTGCCACTTTTCAATAAAACGCAATTCATAACAAATCAATGCTGCACATTTCACACCATCTATCACAAATGGGACACACTCTTCCTCATCACCTGCTTGAAAATGTAAATGCTCATTTCCCAATGCAAATAATTTGGATTTAGATTGCTTATGAATTAAAGTATTATGCCAAAACACCTTAAAATTATTAAAAAATCCACGACCTTTTTTTTCAATCATTGTCGTCATAAAAGTCTTATCCGTGCTTGCATCTAAAAATTTTTGTGTAGCAATTTTAGAAAACTCACTTGCCTCTTCCATGCGCTGATAAGAAAATCCAGTTAATGCAACCTCTGGTGCAAGTATCAAAGAATCCTTTGGGGCTTTTTGTATTTGCTCTACTAAAAAATCAAGATTTGCATAAAAATCTTGATAAATCTTAGGCTGTAAAGTGACAATATTTTTAAAAATCATCAACTAAACTTCCTTTCGCGTAGTTGGTTACCTTAGCTTCAAAAAAGTTTGTTTTTTGATCGTTAAAAGAAGAATATTGATCAATCCACTTCATAGGATTCTCAACATTATAAAGCTTTGGCATACCAACTTTTGTAAGTCGTGTATCTGCCAAATATCGAATATATTGCTCAATCACCTCTGAAGTAAGTCCAAGAATCTGTCCCTGAGTAATATACTCTCCCCATGAACTCTCTATTTCTACCGCTCTTTTAAACATTTCAATAACTTCTTCTTCCAAGCTACTGGTAAAAAGATCTGGGCGCTCTTTTTTTAATGTGCGTATCATGTTTTGAAAAATAATTAAATGCGTAACTTCATCTCTTTGAATAAAGCGTATCATTTGTGAAGAACCAAGCATTTTTCCTGAAGATGCAAGAGTATAAAAAAATGCAAAACCACTATAAAAATAAATCCCCTCTAGAATCTGATTTGCAAACATTGCCTTTACAATATTTTTTTCCGTAGGATTTTTTGCAAGCTCCAAATAGACATTTGCAATATAATCATTTTTGCTTTTTAGCTGCATATCCACACGCCACATGTCATAAATCTCTTCAGTATTTGCTGAAATAGATTCTACCATCACCGCATAACTTTGTGAATGTAAAGCTTCCTCATAAGCCTGACGCACCAAAATTAAATTAATTTCTGGACTTGTAATATAAGGATTTACATTATCAATAAGATTGTTTGTTTGTAAACTATCCATAAAAATTAATTGTGCCAAGGCCCTATCATACCCGATTTTTTCTTGTGCTGTAAGCCCTCCATGATAATCACGCTTATCATCATTCATTGCCACTTCCTCAGGAAACCAGGTATTTGCAAGCATGGTTTTCCATAAATCATATGCCCATTGATATTTGATTTTATTAAGATCGAACATACTAGTTGGATTACCCCCAAAAATTTTACGATCATTGACACCTTCTGTAGAATACGGGTTATAGATCTTCTTGCGATGTACTAACTCATCTTGCATAATTACTCCTTTTTAAGGTTATTTCTATAAAATTTTATCTTATTTTGCATGAAATATTTCAAAATTAAAAGATTTTATGATATAATTCTAACATCTTTAATGACTTTATACAAAATTATTAAGTTATCTTAGATTTTAACAATGCGGAAATGGCGAAACTGGCAGACGCACCAGACTTAGGATCTGGCGCCGCAAGGCATGGAGGTTCAAGTCCTCTTTTCCGCACCATTCTTATTTCCTCTATATCCACCTTGAATCCAAAAAATAAAATCCCATCAAACTTTTACGTTATTTATGAAAAATAAATTTTATGAATTTTTATATATAAAAATCTTCGAAAACACATCTACCCCCTTCTTTTGTCTATTAATATTTTTTGCCAAAATATTAGTTTTTACTTATTTTAAGATAAAATTAACAAAAGTAATTATCAAGGAAAAATCCATGCCATTTTTTTCAATCATTATCCCCATTTATAATGTTGAAAACTATCTCAAAGAATGTTTAGATTCTGCAGTTTTTCAAACTTTTAGAGATATTGAAATTATTTGCATAAATGATGGTAGTAGTGATAAAAGTGGAGAGATTGCTAAAGAGTATGCAGAAAAAGATTCTAGAATCTTACTTATTCATCAAGAAAATCAAGGGCCAAGTATTGCAAGAAATAATGCATTAAAAATTGCTCAAGGAAAGTATATAATCTTCTTAGATTCTGATGATTATATAGAAAAAAATCTTTGTGAAAAACTCTATGAAATCTTACAAAATCATCCTGTAGATGTTTTATTGATGGATTTTTTCCATCATACCAAAAACAATAAAATCTACAAATTACGCAATACTTTTTATATATTACAACCCAACAAAATTTTTTCCTCCAATGAAGCCTTAGAAGTCATGATGAAATATTATAAAAAACATGATCTTTTTATCACTACCATAGCACATTTTGTGGTAAAAAACCAATTTATAAAAGATCATTGCATAAGTTTTGATCCTGATGTTTTTTATTATGAAGATATTTTATTTTGCACCAATATTTTTCTTAAGGCCCAAACAATTTATAATAGCGATATTCGTGCATATTATTATGTTTTAACACCAAATTCTATAATGCGTGGCAAATATAATCAACAAAAACTTATTAAATCTGCTAATAGTTACTACTATATCGCAAAAATCCTAAAAGAACAAAGTCTGCAAGAAGTTACGATTCTTAAAAAAAATCTTCTGGAAAAAGAATCAAAAACAGCTGTACACAAACTCCTCTCTCCACTTAGAAAACTAAAATATCACAAAGATCTACATTTTAACGCTACAGATCTCTACAAACTCAATCATCATTATTCAAAAATCAAACGAATTAATATCAACCACCCTGTTTTTTACCAATATATTCACCCATTAGTTGTTAGCATGAAATATGGGATAATAACGGGAAAAAATCTTGCAAGGAGGGTTTATGCCATTTTTTTCAATCATTATCCCCATTTATAATGTTGAAAACTATCTCAAAGAATGTTTAGATTCTGCAGTTTTTCAAACTTTTAGAGATATTGAAATTATTTGCATAAATGATGGCAGTAGTGATAAAAGTGGAGAGATTGCTAAAGAGTATGCAGAAAAAGATTCTAGAATCTTACTTATTCATCAAGAAAATCAAGGCTTAAGTATGGCGCGAAACAACGCAATCACAAGAGCTACAGGTAAATATATAGTCTTTTTAGATTCTGATGATTATATAGAAAAAAATCTTTGTGAAAAACTCTATGAAATCTTACAAAATCATCCTGTAGATATAATTAAATACAAAACTATCAATCATGATCGCCAAACCCCCTACCCCATTCCTCCAAAAAATCCTCTATCTGGCAAAGAATATATACTTTTTTACCCTAATTGTCTTGGTAGCGGATGCGTATGGCTTTTTACAGTCAAGAGAGAATTTTTACTCACAAAAAACATTACTTTTATCCCAAATATTATTTATGAAGATATGACCTTTATTGCTCATATTCTTTTAGAATCACAAACTTTTTTACTTACTGACAACCCTTTGTATTTTTATCGCGTTCGAGAAGATTCTATCACGAATACTCCCCCTTCATTAGAAAAAAACCTTCTTTCTATCAAAAGCTATTTTGAAATTGCAAAATTTTTCTACGATATTGCGCAAAATATGCCAGAAAAAATCCAAAAAATCTTATTACGACAAATTATTGTTTACTATAACCTTGCTTTGCAAAAATGTGATAATCCCGAGATCATGAAACAAATCAAAAAAGATTTTAAAATTTTTGCAGCCCATATTCCTAAAAAAATACATTTGCAATTTTTTTTACAACCTATCAAAATTTTTCTTAAAAAAACTCCTCTTTATCCTATTTTTCGATTTTTCAAATTAAAAATAAAACGCAAAACATTCCAATAAATTATCATAATTTCTCTTGTACACTTAAAAATCCCCCTGGGTTTTTTATCTCTATATCCAATCATAGATTCCATTACCTGTTCTTTTAATAAATATGGCTCACACACCACCGCAGGTAAACCATACACAAAATAACGATCCAAAAAATCATCTACTGGACTTAGCCATTTTTGTGAATACTTCACCAAAGTTTTTGCCGCACTAGGCTCTAAATAATATCCTTGCGTACCACCTAATTTTGAATTTTTTACAACCAAAGTATGATTATTTTTTGGATGAATATTTTTTTTAGAATCAAAAAGTGCAAAAAATCGTACAAAACTATAATTACTCTTTATAATTTCTTCTACTCCTTTTTGAAAATGCTCAAATAAAATCACATCATCTTCTAAAATCACAATTGGCTCATCAAGTACAATACATTTTTCCCATAAACTAAAATGGCTCGCATAACATGCAATTTCACCCCTATAAAGCTCCCTACCATGTGTAATCTTTGCTAATGTTTTTTGGTAATATTTTGTAAAATTTTGCATCTGTAATGCATTTTTTGCATCAATAGCCTCAAAAAAACTAAAATCAAAAATAGTATTTTCAAACTTTAGTATCTCTTGCTGCATGCTTTTTCTTCTCTCGGTCGCATTTTCTAAATTTATAATAAAAACTTTTATCAATCAAAACTCCATTTTGATATAATTTCACACAACAAAAGGAGTATTATGCCATTTTTTTCAATCATTATCCCCATTTATAATGTTGAAAACTATCTCAAAGAATGTTTAGATTCTGCAGTTTTTCAAACTTTTAGAGATATTGAAATTATTTGCATAAATGATGGCAGTAGTGATAAAAGTGGAGAGATTGCTAAAGAGTATGCGGAAAAGGATTCTAGAATCTTACTTATTCATCAAGAAAATCAAGGGCCAAGTATTGCAAGAAATAATGCATTAAAAATTGCTCAAGGAAAGTATATAATCTTCTTAGATTCTGATGATTATATAGAAAAAAATCTTTGTGAAAAACTCTATGAAATCTTACAAAATCATCCTGTAGATGTTTTATTGATGGATTTTAATAATCTTACCCCTCCCAATAAAATCCAAAAAAATTCTAGCAATTTTCTCCATCATATTACACAAAATACAACTCTTCCTATTTATAGCTTTTTTACACAAATCAATAAAACCAAACACATTGCCACCACAATTGCGCACTTTGTCTGTAAAAATTCCATACTCAAAAAAATGCCTCAACCTCTTTTCCCTATCAATCTTTTTTATGAAGATTTATATTTTGCCACCCACTTGCTACGTACCTCTAATCAAGTTTATTGCAGCGATCTTTCACTTTATTTTTACCGACAAAACCCAGAATCAATTATGCATCAAAAACCCACTCAAGAAAAATTTAATAAAATGTTGCAAAGCTACCTCACACTTGCAAAACACTTTAACACTTCTCTTCAAGACATAGAGGACCAGATTTTAAAAAGCTATTATCAAAAAGTAAGTAAGTTTTGTCTCAAAAAAGCTTTAAAAACAAGTTTTATATACAACCACTACCTTAATTTATATCTTAAAGATTTTTTTATGTTATATTCTCTATTTTCCATAAAACAAAAGCTAGCTTTTAGCTATTATATTTTTTGGCAAAAAATTAAAAATCTTAAAAATAAAAGAATTTCATGAATAACACATTTTGCTACAATATTCAAGGGATCTATTTTACATTGTTTTCAAAAAATCCAAAAAAAATTCTTGCAAAACTTCGTGAAATTCCTGATTCTAAGCTTACAGAAATCTCACAAAGAGTCTCTTATTATTGTGGTGCTAAAATTTCTCCTTCAAATATATTGCAAAATATCACTCCTAGCAAAAAAGAAATGCTGACACACTCGCGATACTGCTATGACTTTTGGGAATTTATGCGATTTTTTCCTAAAAACCTCTCTTTTTCTTTTTGTGCTGGTGATGTCAATACTCCTCTTATGCATCCTACTTTTTGTAAATCTCGTCCAATCCCATATGGCACAATGCAAGATTCTAAAAACAATATTTTACTCAAACTGGACAAAAAACGACATTTTGGCTCTATGCATTTACTTAGCCAAAAAACACACCCCATCGCCTCTTTTTACGAAAAAAAAGATTTAGTATTTTTTCGTGGAGGTTGTTATCAAAAACATCGCAAAGATTTTATGCGATTATTTTTTCATCACCCCTTACTTGATGCAGGGCATGTAGGCAGTCTAGAAGATGAGGAACTAAAAAAATGGTTTAAAGGAAAAAGCAATCTCTCCACACATTTAAAACATAAATTTATCCTTTCTCTTGAAGGTAATGATGTAGCCACAAATCTCAAATGGATTATGGCATCAAACTCTCTAGCAATTATGCCAAAACCAAAATTTGAAACATGGTTTATGGAAGGAACACTACTTCCTGATATACATTATGTTTTACTTGATGATGATTTTAAAAATCTTGAAGAAAAGGTAGATTGGATCTTAAAAAATCCAAAAATTGCTGAAACAATCATCCATAACGCCAATATTTATGTAAAAAAATTTTTAGACAAATCACAAGAAGATTTATTAAACTTTTTAGTGCTTAGAAAATATTTTTATCAAACAGGACAAATAGAGGTAACTAAGATTGAAGAAGAAATTTTTAAAATTCACTGTTATTAAAAATTAAAAAAATAAAATAATCCAAACTTTAAAAATAAAGATTGATTATAGAAATCGCTTATATATTTAATCTTAAAACCCTTCCAAAACAAGGAAGGGATAAGAATTATCTATCTTTAATGCCGAGTTCCGCAATTAATTTAACATATCTTTCATACTGTGTGCGTTTAAGATATTTTAAAAGATGCTTTCTTTGTCCCACAAGTTTCAAAAGCCCCAAGCGACTAGAATGGTCTTTTTTATTACTTTTCAAATGATCTGTAAGATAAGAGATTCTTTGGGTTAAAAGCGCAATTTGCACCTCTGAAGAACCTGTATCTTTTTCGCCTCTTGCAAACTTTTGAATAATTTCTTGTTTTTTCGCCGTATCTAAAGCCATAATGACCTCCTGAATGGTATAAATTTAAAGCATAATCTTACAATAAAAAAAGTAAAAATACAGCAAAATATAGTAAAATTACACTTTAATTTCATTCCAGCTATAGCTATAAGGATTATTGTTGGCAAAAAAGAAGCAAATCAATTTTATACAATCGCTTATGTCTTTTCTGCACACTTTTACGCAATCAAAAGATTTAACTGTTGTTGTTTTTGTAATTTTGATTCTCGCCATTATTATCGTACCCCTTCCTCCCTTTTTACTAGATTTCTTGCTTACTATTTCCATTGCTTTATCTGTGCTAATTATCCTAATCGGGCTTTATATTACCAAACCCACGGACTTCTCTGCCTTTCCAACATTATTGCTCATAGTTACACTCTATCGTCTTGCGCTCAATGTGGGTACCACAAGAATGATACTCACAGAAGGCTATAAGGGTGCAGATTCTATAAGTGATATTATCGCTGCTTTTGGAGCTTTCACAGTAAGTGGAAATTATGTAATTGGAAGTATTATTTTTGTTATTTTAGTGCTTGTAAATTTACTTGTAGTCACTAATGGTTCTACACGTGTTACAGAAGTGAGAGCAAGATTTGCACTTGATGCTATGCCTGGAAAACAAATGGCTATTGACGCAGATTTAAATGCTGGATTAATCGATAATGAAGAAGCAAGGGCAAGAAGAGCTACACTCACACAAGAAGCGGATTTTTATGGCGCTATGGATGGAGCTAGTAAATTTGTCAAAGGTGATGCAATCGCCTCAATCATTATTACAATAATCAATATTATTGGTGGCTTTCTTATTGGTGTTTTTCAACGCGGAATGCCAGTTAGCGATAGTGCAGCCACTTTTACCATTCTTACAATTGGAGATGGTTTAGTAGGACAAATTCCTGCACTTATTATTGCTACAGCCACAGGTATTGTTGCAACAAGAACCACACAAAATGAAGAAGAAAATTTTGCCAGCAAGCTTGTAACCCAACTCACAGACAAAAGCAAAACACTCATTATTGTGGGTGTAATTTTATTGCTTTTTGCCACAGTACCAGGACTACCAACCTTTTCTCTAGCCTTTGTGGGATTACTATTTCTCTTCATCTCTTGGCTTATTTCTAGAGAGGATAAAGAAAGCTTATTTAGTCTCTTTGAAAATTGGATCAATAAAAAAACAAATCTCAATCTAAATATTGCGCAACAACAAAAAACCTCGAGTAATCCTATTGAACAACACGCTCCAAAAGCCATACCACAAAAAAGCCCTGAAGAAATTAAAAAAGAAGAAGAAAAAGCAATTGATGAGGCATTAAAAGTTGAATTACTTGCATTGGATCTTGGCTATCAACTCATAAGTCTTGCAGATGTCAAGCAAAATGGAGATTTATTAGAGCGTGTGCGAGGTATCCGTAAAAAAATTGCTAATGATTACGGATTCTTAATGCCACAAGTGCGCATAAGAGACAACCTCCAACTTCCTCCAAACAACTATGAGGTCAAACTAAAGGGTATTACAATTGGTGAAGGTAGTGTAATGCCTGATAAATTTTTGGCAATGAATACAGGATTTGTTGGTAAAGAAATTGATGGAATCCCAACAAAAGAACCTGCTTTTGGCATGGATGCCCTATGGATTGATCCTAGCATTAAAGAAGAAGCAATCATTCAAGGCTATACAATCATTGATCCTGCAACTGTTGTAACGACACATATTAGCGAACTTGTTAAAAATTATGCAGAAGAATTTATCACTAAAGATGAAGTAAAATCTATCCTAGATCGCTTAGCAGAAAGCTATCCTGCAATCATCGATGAAGCAAGAAAAATCCAAACTGGAATTATCCGCTCTGTATTGCAAGAACTATTGCATGAAAAAATCCCTATCAAAGATATGCTCACTATTCTTGAAACCATTACTGATGTGGCAGCACCATTGCAAAATGATGTTGCATTAATCACAGAACAAGTACGGGCAAAACTCTCAAGAGTGATTACAAATATTTTTAAATCTGATGATGGAATCTTAAAGCTTATCACCCTATCACTAGATACAGAACAATATCTACTGGGAAAACTAAGAGAACAACCCTCGGGAAAAACTCTGTTACTTAACACTAATGAAATGCAAAAGTTAGTGGATACAATTTCTCAAGAATCCATGACGATTTTACAAAAAGGTATTGCGCCAGTAATTTTAATAGTAGATCCACTTTTAAGACGCTCTTTGGCTGCAAAACTTGAACAATTTAAAATCGATATTGTTGTATTGAGCCATGCAGAACTTGATATGAACACAAAATATGAAGTTTTGGGTAATATAAATATAAATTTTAATTAAGGTATAAAAATGATGCAAGTTTTTCATTTATCACACATTGATTTAGATGGTTATGGTTGTCAATTTATTGCTAAAAATTTTTTTGATCGCATACAATTTTATAATGCTAACTATGGAAAAGAAGTTTTAGCAAGATTACAAACCATTGTGCAACAAATCCAAAATCAAGTTAAATTAGAATCTAAATTTCGCAGCAAGAAGCCACAAAAATTTTTGATTCTCATTACAGATCTTAATCTCTCTATGCAAGAATCCCTTTTCTTGCAAGAAAAAGTGGATTTTATGAGAATTGATGGTATTGATATTGAAATCATCTTGCTTGATCATCATGTTAGTGGAGAAGAAAGTGCAAAAAACTTCGGATGGTATTTCCTAGATACTCAACGCTGTGCAACAAAAATCACCTACCACTATCTTAAAGAACACTACACACTAAAAAATCCTCAAGATGAAAAGATTCTTGATTTGATTGTTGAAATGATTAATTCTATTGATATTTGGAAAGAAGAAAATTATGGCTTTGAATTTGGTAAGGTTGCCTTGAGTTTAATTGCAAACTCAAATGAACTCAATCGTTTTATGTTTGATGAAGAACACAGAAACTATAAATTCAAACTTTTAGAATCTATTAAAGATTACATTACTCTACCTAACGCAGAAGTAGCATTTGACAACGCAATTTTTAGACTCAAAAAAATCGCATTAGGCGGAAATCCTGAAACACAAACTATGGATAATATCACCTCAATGGCACAAGTAAAACTACTCACAGAAAAAAAGGATACTTGCACGATTAATTACAAAGATAAAAAGGGATTTTTAAGCTATTCTATGGGAGGAATCAGTGTCCTTGCTAACCTATTTTTAAAAAATAATCCAGAATATGATTTTTATATTGATATTAATGCAAAAGGTAATGTGTCACTGCGTGCAAATGGCAATTGCGATGTAAATACCCTTAGTAAAGAATGTTTTAATGGTGGTGGTCATAAAAATGCATCTGGAGGAAAATTAGAACATTTTAGAGAAAGTTTTGTTTATGAAGATATAAAAAATCAAGTAATCAAAGCACTAACAAAGGAGAAAGAATGAAAAACACAGAATACGAAGAATTAGCGCTTGAAGTTTTAGACATGTTAGCAGTTGCCATGTATTTTGCAGGTGCAAAAAAAGAATATACAGAAAAACTGATTGATATTTACATAGAAGAAGTTGAAAAAATAGATAATGATAAAGATTATGATCAACAAGCCATTATTGACTTAATTCAAACAATCAAAAGAAAAAATCCTAAGCTTTTTACCTAATTACTATTCTATTTATATCAAATTTTTTACATCTCTACTAGTAGATAATACTAGCATATTTTGAATGCTTTTTATTTACTTTTAACTTTTTATAAGCATAAAAATGCTTTAATAGTTAAATAAAATTTGACCATTAAGGATGGAGATGCAAAAAACTAGAATCTTAATTGTCGGTGGCGGTTATGGGGGGTTAAAAACAGCAATGACTCTACAAAAAAAACATGCAGATGCAGACATCACCCTGATTAGCAAGCATGATTATCACTATCAAACAACACTTTTGCATAAAGTCGCCATTGGAACACTTAGTGAAAGAAAGGCAAAAATTTATTATAGAGAACTCTTGAAACAAGTAAAATTTATCAAAGACAAAGTAATGGAAATCTGCCCAGAAAAAAATCAAGTAATTGGAAAAATCAATAATTATTCTTATGATATTTTAGTAATTTCATTAGGATTTAAGGCTGATTATTTTGGAATAAAAGGTGCAAAAGAATATACCTACAAACTTTCCTCCCTAAATGCTGCCCTAAGATTATGTCGTCATATAGAATGGAAATTTAAAGACTACCATATCACAAAAGAAAAAAATAATCTTTCCTTTATTGTTTGTGGTACTGGTTTTACAGGTATTGAATTTACCGCGGAACTTGCACATGATATCCAAAGAGTATGCCGTATCTATGGACTCAATAAAGAAGATATTAAAATTACTTGTGTAGGAAGATCAAAAAGAATTCTTCCGGTATTTGATGAAAAACTAAGCCTTAAGGCAGAAAAAAAATTAAAAGATTTAGGAGTAAACATAATTAATGGCGCAACCGTAGAAGAATGCCAAAAAGATGGAATTATTATTACCAAGGACGGAAAAAAAGAAAAAATCTTTGGTAACACAATCCTTTGGAGTACTGGTGTAAAAGGGAATGACACGGTTGAGTATTATTCAAAAATTAATAGCCAAAAAGGCAGAATCAAAGTAGATTCCAAGCTTAGAAGCATTGATTATGAAAATATTTATGTAGTGGGTGATTGTGCGATTTTTGGACAAAAAGATATAATCTGCGCACCTACTGCCCAAATTGCAGCACAAATGGGCGAATATGTCGGCAATCTTTTAAATGACAAACTTAAAGGCAAAGAAACAAAAAAAGATTTTTATTTTATCAATCGTGGATCAATCTGTTCTATTGGGCATACCGATGCTGTTGGGAAAGTTTTTAATAAAAATATTTCTGGAGAGTTTGGTGCATTTATGAAAAATCTTGTAGAAAATCGTTGGCTCTTTGGAATAGGTGGATTAAAGATGGTATTTAAGAAAGGTCAATTTAGATACAGAAGTAGTGATTGATTTAAATTTTATTTTTTGATTTATTATCTATCTTTTTCTAAAAAACTTTAGAGCTTAGCTTAAAATATTAAATCTAATTTTTTAGATTTAATATTTTAGTTACTACAACAATAGTCTAGTAAGTATTTTATGTTTGTTTTTTACTTGTGAAAATATATTATTTAGAATTTTTGTCAATATAAAGCATGTAATATAAAATTTACAAACAACACTTATTGCCTTTTCTATATTTAAATCAAACCAAAGAATCGAAAAATTAAATCTTAAGAAATAAAACCAACACAAAAGAATTGGTAAGCATTTTAAAAATACAAATTTCTTGACTTATAACTTCAGGCATGTTTCAATAAATTTAATTCTATTTTTTAAACTATGGTTTTGCTTAAATGCAAAACCATAGTTTAACTTTTAAATTCACAAAGTTTTTTGTCAAGATCTTCTGATGAAATCTTAATATTATCTACTATTTCAGAAATTTCACCAATATTTTTAACTGCACCATCATTAATATCAACAATTTGTTTTACAGATTCAAGCATTTTTGTCATTTCATCATTAACATAAATATAGTCATTTATCGTATTTTCGCTTGTATCAAGCACTTTTGCAATAACTTCTCGCATTCCATTAATCTCAGTTTTTGTTTGGTTTGAAATAGAAATAAGCTCATGCATAGACTTACTATTTTTATCCATTTGCTCGCCAGAATCTTTAATAGCCTGAACAATCACAGAAATTATTGTATTAATCTCATTTAGAGATTTTTGAGTTCGTTCTGCTAAGTTTCTAACCTCATCTGCAACTACGGCAAATCCTCTTCCATATTCACCAGCTCTTGCTGCTTCAATTGCTGCATTAAGCGCAAGTAAATTTGTTTGATCTGCTATATCTTTGATAATATCTAAAACATTTTTAACACTATCTGCATCTTTACTTAACTGCTCAACTCGACAACTTAGATTTTTTTCAATTTCTGAAACATTTGATATTTTTAAATTAAGATCCCCGATAATTCTTGTAACATTTTCTAAATAATGCGTAGCCTCACCTAATGCTTCTTTACTTGCTCTAGCTCTCTCAACACCACTATTTAAATTTCTTTTTGTTTCATTTCCGCCAGCTTCCATTTTTACCAAATACTGAGCACTATTTTTTACTTGCTTATCTGTTTGACCGCTAACTTGCATTAATCTTAATGCAATACTTAAATTTTCTTTTGCAATATTTTTTGATTGATTAACAATTTCTCGAATTTTTTCAATAAAAATATTAATCGCATTACTTGTCTCTGAAATTTCATCATTGCCTTTTACAACAAGTTTTTTTGTGAGATCACCATGGCCATTTCCAAGATCTACAGAATGTTTAGATAATTCATTTAGCGGTTTACTCAATGTAATATTTACAATAAACAAAATCACAAGTATAACAACAATCAATATTACAACAGAAATAACGATATTTTCTGTTAAAAGACTAACAATTTCTTTATTTACACCTTCATCAATAGAGGCGATTTTTTTGTTTGCTGCATTAAGATCAATTGTAACACCATAAATGAGATCAAGATGAGGATCCTTTTCTGTATAACTTAAAATCTGACGCTTTTTTTTAATAAATCCATCAAAAAAATTTGCTCTTGTATATCCACCACCTTTGATACCATTCTCAATAAATTTTGCTACATAATGTTGCCCTTGCTCATCTTTTTCATTTATCAAATTAGTGCCAACTTTTTGCTTATGATAATGCGTTAAATATGTTCCCTTGCCATCTATTGAAAAAAAACGGATATGCGGATGTCTTAAATCTACTTTTTCTAAAACAGATATAAGTTTTTTGCGTATTTGCCCATCATTGTAACCTTGTTGTTTATATTCGTTATAAATATTATCAGCAAATACCTTAAGTCCAACAACAACAACTTTCGCCGTATCTTTTGCATCCTCAACCACCAACTCTTCAATTGTTTGATGACTTATATCTTTAATATCATTAAACCCTCTAAATGAAATAAAAATATTTACGAGACATAAAATACCAAGAGATAAAAAAATACATAACAGTATTTTATATTGTATTTTCATAAAATACTCCTTGTTTTGTTTTTTTTAAATTCTTGTATTATATTTTAATTTTTTTAATTTTTTTAATTTTTTTGAAAAATTATTTAAGTAATATTTTAATTTTTATAAAAAATTGGTCAATCGATTTTTAAAACTGCTAAAAATGCTTCTTGAGGCAATTCTACTTTTCCGATTGCCTTCATACGCTTTTTACCTTCTTTTTGTTTTTCTAAAAGCTTTCTTTTACGCGTAATATCTCCACCATAACATTTTGCAGTTACATTTTTTCCCATAGATTTAATCGTTTCTCTAGCAATAATCTTATTGCCAACGCTTGCTTGAATCGCAACCTCAAAAAGCTGTCTTGGTACAATTTCCTTCATAGATTCTACAAGTGCTTTACCCTTTTCATAAGCCTTTGTCTTATCTACAATAATAGATAGTGCATCTACCACTTCTCCTGCCACTCTTATATCAAGCTTTACTAAATCTCCTTCCCTATTTTCTATAGGTTCATAATCAAAACTTGCATATCCTTTTGTGCAAGATTTTAATTTATCATAAAAATCCATTACAATTTCATTGCTGGGAATGGCATATTCAAGCATTACTCTCGTCTCACTCAAATAATCCATTTTTTCCTGCACCCCTCTACGATTACTAAGCAAAGTGATAATATTACCTAAATATTCTGTCGGAGTAATGATAGAAGCTTTAACATAAGGCTCTTTAATACTGCTAATTTTTTGCTCTGGGGGCAATTCGCTTGGATTTTGTACAAAAACCTTGCTGCCATCTGTAAGCTCCACTTCATAAATCACCGTAGGAGCAGTTGCAATCAATGCCAAATCAAACTCTCTTTCCAAACGCTCCTTTACTACTTCCATATGTAACAATCCTAAAAATCCAACCCTAAATCCAAAACCAAGTGCCACTGATGTTTCAGGTTCAAAACTTAATGCAGAATCATTTAATTTTAATTTATTTAATGCATCTCTTAAATCTTCAAATTTATCAGTCTCTATGGGATAAAGCCCCGCAAAAACAAAAGGTTTTGCAGGCATAAACCCTGCCACAGCCTCTGGTGTAGGATTTTTAGCATCTGTAATACTATCGCCTACTGCAATATCTGTTACACTCTTAAGCCCTAAAGATACAATTCCAATTTCCCCACAACCAATTTTTTTAGTAGAAATTCTTTGTATAGGATTAGGATAATAAAGGCCTAAAACCTCTTGTTTTTTACCTGTGCTCATAATTACAACTTCTTGATTGATAGAAATCTCTCCATCAATCACCCGCACTAAAGCCAAAGCACCCAAATAATTATCAAACCAAGAATCATAAATCAAAGCTTTTGTAGGAGCATTTTTATCACCATTTGGCGGTGGTACTTGCGTAATAATCCTTTCAATCAACTCTTTAATCCCTACTCCACTTTTTGCACTCACCTGCATAGCATCTGTGCAATCAATCCCAATGCTTTGTTCAATTTCTTCTGCTACTCTCATAGGGTCTGCGGCAGGAAGATCAATTTTATTAATTACGGGAATAATCTCTAAATCATTATCAAGTGCAATATAAACATTTGCAATTGTTTGCGCCTCTACCCCCTGTGATGCATCTACAACAAGTAATGCCCCCTCACAACTACTCAAACTCCTACTTACTTCATAACTAAAATCCACATGTCCTGGTGTGTCAATTAAATTTAAAATATACCATTCATTATTATATTGATACTCCAATCTTACAGATTGCGCTTTTATCGTAATTCCACGCTCTTTTTCTATATCCATCGTATCCATAATTTGACTAACCATCTCCCTGTCACTCACTCCATGGCATTCTTGTATCAAGCGATCTGCCAATGTTGATTTTCCGTGATCAATATGTGCAATAATTGAAAAATTACGGATGTTTTTCATTTTTTACCTTTTATTTAATTATTTATTTATTGAAATTATAGCAAATCTAGCTTTTTTGCTTTGAATTTTTCTCCACTTCCCAAAAAAATACTTAGAATTAACAATTGTATTTTTGATAAACTTTAAAAATATTTTTTCTTAAGGGGTATTATGCGTTACCAACTAATTTTTTTATTTCTTATTCACACAACTTTTGCGGATATTCTTTGTGATTTTAAAATTTCTATACTTGAAGAAAGCCTAAAAATTGCGGATTCTAAAAAAGATTTACAAAAAGCAACACAATTAAAAAACCAAATTATCAATCTAAAAAAACACTGTGATAATACAATGATTCTAGAAGAAAGTAAGGAATATATCAAATCTCTACAAAAACAAATCGCGGAAAAAAAACAAACTCTCTATCACGCACAACTCTCCAAAAACCTAGCACAAGAAAAAAACCTCAAACTAGAAATTAATCTTTTACATGAGCAACTCATCGCAGCCAAACAAGAATTACTACGCCTAAAAGACAAATTAAAAGAATAATTTTTTACAAAAGGATAACATTTTTCAAATATAATCTGGAATATCTTTAAAAAAGGAAAAATATGAAAAAAATACTAATTCCCCTAGCAGATGGCTTTGAAGAAGCTGAATTCATTGGCATTGCTGATGTTTTAAAAAGAGCAAGCGAAAACGTACCAGATTTTGAGGTCATCATTGCTTCTTTGGATAAAAATCTCTTAGTCAAAGGTGCAAACAATATTAGCATTCAAGCAGAAACTACTCTAGATAAAGTTGATCTCAATTCACTTGATGGTATTGCTCTAGCCGGTGGTTTTGGTGGTATGAATAATCTTAAAAATAACCCTACTATCATTAAAATTATTCAAGATCTTCATAGTAAAAATAAGCTTGTTGCAGCAATTTGCGCTTCTCCTATAGTTTTAAATCATGCAGGGATTTTAAGTGGGGATTTTACCTGTTATCCAGGTTGCGAAAATGGCTTAAATGGAAATCGCCTCAATCAAGCAATTGTTGTAAATAAAAATGTTATCACATCTGCAGGTCCTGCAACAGCAATACTTTTTGGATTAGAGATTGTGCGTTATCTACTAGGAGAAGAAGTTTACAAAGCACTCTATGAGGGTCTACTCATTCCTCTTACAAAATAATCTTATTACCTTAGCCAAAAGCTAAGGTAATTTATCTCTTTTTTATTTGTAGTTTTAAATACATACCTATAATAATCCCAAGTATTCCTAAAAATATCATGTAATATCCAAGTCCCATAATATTTTTCTGCATAAAAAATGTCGCAACAATAGGAGCAATGCCCCCAAAAATTGCATATCCAATATTATATGCAAAGCTTAGGGCACTAAAACGATAATATACAGGATATAGCAACACCATAGCAAGAGGACAAAAAACCATTACCCCATTTGCAAAAGTGGTTAATAAATATGTTGCAAGCACAATTTGTGCATTAGGATTCATCTGGCTTAATATATAAAAATACATACCATTACTTAAAATAAAAAATACAAAAAAAGCCATCAAACTTTTTATAAACCCATATCTATCTACACAAATCCCCACAAAAATACAAGAAAGACTTGTAAAAAACACTGCAAAAATCTGCACATCTAAACGTTCAAAATGATTAAGCTTTAAAATACTCTCCATAAAATTTGGCATCAAAAGCACAAGCACTACAATACAACCTGTAAGAATCCAAGTAAGCATCATACCTACAAAAATATCAATCTTAGAAAATTTCAACATCTCCTTAATAGGCAAAATCGATCCATTACTTTTTTGAATAGCCAAAAATTCTGGCGATTCGTTCAACATTTTTCTTAAATAAATCGAAAAGATTCCAAAAACTCCACCAAGCAAAAAAGGAATTCTAAAAGCCCAGCTATTAATCTGTTCTTCACTAAAAAGCATATACAACAATAAAGTTACAAACCCTCCAACAAAAATGCCTCCTGTAACGGATGCGGTCAAAACTCCAATTGCAAAGCCTAATTTATTTTTACTAAAATGTTCGCTTACATATACCCACGCTCCAGGCAACTCTCCCCCTACTGCCACACCTTGCAAGATTCTAATTATCACCAATATCAAAGGTGCAAAATACCCAATGCTCTCAAAACTAGGCAATATACCAAGCACAAAAGTAGGAATCACCATCAAAAGCACAGAAAGTAAAAATACATTTTTCCTTCCTTTTTTGTCACCAAAATGCGCCATAATAATCCCTCCCAATGGCCGTGCAAAATATCCCACCGCAAAAGTAGAATACACACCAATAAGCCCCCAAAAACCATCATCTGTTGGAGGATAAAAAATTTTATTAATAATCGCAACAAAGAAAATAAAAATAATAAAGTCATAAAATTCTAGTATCCCACCCAGAGATGACAAAAATAGTATTTTTTTCATAAATTAACCTACTTTTATTAAAGATATTTTCCTCGTATCATACACTATTTTTTATCCAAAATAATTTAAAATTTTTGTCTATTGACAATACTTAAATATATATTATTACACTAAAAAAACTTTATATCACTCCTATAAAGTTTTATAAAATTTATCAATTTTTGCTACAATCTGCTAAATTTATTTTAAGGAGTTTGTATGAGCAAAAAACATAATTTTCAAACTGAAATTAACCAACTTTTAGACCTAATGATTCATTCGCTTTATTCTAATAAAGAAATTTTTTTAAGAGAGCTTATTTCTAATGCCTCCGATGCACTTGACAAACTAAATTATCTTACTCTAACAGATGAAAAGTTAAAAAACCTTACATTCCAACCGGCAATCACAATCCATTTTGATGAAACAAAAAAAACTATAACCTTAGAAGATAATGGAATCGGAATGAATGAAGAGGATTTGATTAATCACCTAGGAACAATTGCAAAATCTGGTACAAAAAGCTTCCTTTCTAATCTCAGTGGTGATAAGAAAAAAGATTCCGCACTCATTGGACAATTTGGTGTAGGATTTTATTCTGCATTTATGGTAGCAGATAAAATTATTGTACAGACAAAAAAAGCAGGTGAAAATCAAGCTTTTGCATGGATTAGCGATGGCAAAGGAGAATATGAAATCAATCCTTGCACAAAAGAATCTCAAGGAACACAAATCACTCTGTATCTAAAAGATGAAGACAAGCATTTTGCTTCGAAATGGGAAATTGAAAATATTATAAAAAAATATTCTGACCACATTCAATTCCCTATTTTTTTACATTACACACAAAGCAAATTTGAAGGCGAAGGTGAAAATAAAAAAGAAACCAAAGAAGATAAAGTAGATCAAATCAATAACGCTAAAGCAATCTGGAAAATCTCTAAAAATGAATTAAAAGATGAGGATTATAAAGAATTTTATAAAAGCTTTAGCCATGACAATAATGATCCTCTTAGCTGGGTACACACAAAAGTAGAGGGGAATTTAGAATACACCACTTTATTTTTTATTCCAAAAAATGCACCTTTTGATCTCTATCGCGTTGATTATCAATCAGGAGTTAAACTTTATGTAAAGCGTGTATTTATCACGGATGATGACAAAGAATTGCTTCCACAATACTTACGATTTGTCAAAGGGATAATTGATAGCGAAGATCTTCCTTTAAATGTAAGTAGAGAAATTTTACAACAAAACAAAATCTTAGCAAATATCAAATCTGCTTCTACAAAAAAAATTCTTAGTGAAATTGCCAACCTTGCCAAGGATGAAAAAACATATAAAGATTTTTATGATAACTTTGGAAAAGTACTTAAAGAAGGACTTTATAGCGATTATGAAAATAAAGATAAAATTCTTGAACTTCTAAGATTTCATACCAACACTCAAGATTCTATGATCTCTTTAAAATCCTATAAAAACTCTATGCCAAGTGATCAAAAAAGCATCTACTATCTTCTTGGAGAAAATCTTGATCTCCTGAAAGCTTCTCCACTTTTAGAAAAATATGCAAAAAAAGGCTATAGTGTTTTATTACTCAATGAAGAGGTAGATTCTTTTGTAATGCCAAATGTTAGCGAATATGAAAAAACTCCGCTAAAAGACGCATCGAGCAAAAATGCTTTAGAAGAATTAGGACTAGATAGTATTGATGAAAATATACAAAAAGATTTTGAGAGCCTTTGCAATACTATCAAAGAAATTACAAAAGATCAAATCAAAGATGTCAAACTCTCCAATACTCTACAATCTCCAGTAGCATTAATCGGTGAAGAAGAAAATGCAATGATGGCAAATCTCATGCGTCAAATGGGTCAGCCAGTTCCTCCAGCACAAAAAATTCTAGAAATCAATATTAATCATCCAATTATTCAAAAATTAAAAGAAGTGCAAGACAAAGCTACTTTGGAAGATTATATTGTTTTATTATTAGATTCTGCAACACTCCTTGAAAAAGGGAGCATTCAAAATGCAAAAAACTTTACACAAAAACTCTTTGCGCTTTTAGAAAAGCAACTCTAAAAGCATTTAGATTCTCTTAAAGAGAATCTAAAATTCTATAGCATTTTCATATTCATATCAACCCAGACTGCCTTATGAATCAGCGCACCCGAACTAATTGCATCAATACCAGTTTGTGCATATTCCAAAAGATTTTCTTTTGTAATATCTCCACTTGCTTCCAATAATACATACGGATATTCTTTATTGCGATATGCCACAACTTCGCGTATTTCACTAGGCTTCATATTATCACACATTACTATATCTACCCCACATTCCATAGCAAATTTTGCAAACTCAATACTCTCACTCTCAATCTCAATCTTACTTGTCCAAGGAATCTTTTTTCTCGCTTGATTAATCCATTGCTTCAAATCACTATTAGGGATATATTTTAAATGTGTATCTTTAAGCATCAATGCATCATCAAGTCCTAAACGATGATTCTTACCCCCACCATTTCTTACAGAATATTTTTCAAAAACTCGCAACAAAGGGCGCGTTTTTCTTGTATCCAACAATTCTACTTTTGTGTCTTTTAAAATCTCTTTGTAGCTATGCGTAAGTGTCGCAATCCCACTAGAATGCTGCAAGATATTTAAAATACAACGCTCTAATTTTAAAAGTAAAGTATAATTACCCTCTATTTCAACCAATGCATCCCCATAAGCAAAAAGTTCAGAATCCTGCTTAAAAAATTTTGCTTCTAATTGATGCATTTTACAGAGCACTTCTACATATTCTACTCCTGAAAAAACCCCCTTGCTCTTTGCTTTGATCCAAGCCTTTGATCTCAAATCCTTCGGACCAATTTTTTCAAACAAATCTCCTCTGCCAATATCTTCATCATACATTAAGCGTAAAAATTCTTCTTTATTCATCAAGAAATCTCCAACATTCTCTCTAAAGCTAAGGCCGCATCTTTCCTAATGTGCTCCTCTAATACAATCTCATTATGCACTCGTCCTTGGTCATAAGAATACAATAATTTCAAAATATCATTTAACCCTGTTTCATTCATTGTAGGGCATTCTGGAATCGTACTAGAAAGAACAAAAGTATTTTCTTTAGCATGTGGTCTTAGCCGTGAAACCAAATTAAACTCTGTACCCACTGCCACACTTTGTGATGCTGGTAAAGATGTTACATAAGCAATAATTTGACTAGTTGATCCTACAAAATCAGCCTTTTTTACCACTTCAGGCTTACACTCTGGATGCACAACAATTTTAATATCCTTATAATTTTCCCTAAAAAAATCAATATCTTCAGGGGTAAAAAGCTGATGTACAGAACAAAATCCATTATAACAAATCACTTGGGAATCTAAAATTTTTTCCTTATTATCCACACCCAAGATTCCACAAGATAAACCATACATATTTGCCAAATTTTCACCCAAACAACGATCCGGTAAGAAAAATATTTTTTTATTTTCTTGTAAAATACGCTCAAAAATCTTTTTTGCATTCGCGCTTGTACATACCATCCCTCCCATGGCACCAACCTTTGCCTTTACTTCTGCACTAGAATTAATATAAGTAATAGGAATAAAATCTGTAATTCCATAACTTTCTAACATATCCACAGAACGATCATAATAATCACTACTCACCATCCTAGCCATCGAGCAGCAAGAAATTTTTGGCATCAATACTCTTTTATGAGGAGCCAAAATCTTCACACTCTCCCCCATAAATCCTACTCCACAAAAAATTACCAAATCCCTAGAATCAGAAGTAGCTTTTTTTGCCAACTCCAAGCTATCGCCACAAAAATGCGCAAGATTTACAATTGCATCTTTTTGATAAAAGTGTGCCACTAAAAGTGCTTGATGCTTTTGCAAAAGACTCTTAATTTCTTCTTCCATGTTACTTCCTTAAAATTTTCCTATCGTCTCTCCAAACAATACTTGTTGTCCTAATGAAACTTCTAAATTTATATTTTTTGCAAAGACAACAACAGTTGATCCCATTTCAAACATTCCAATCTCATCACCCTTTTTAAGCAAAATTTCTTGATCATAACAAAAATTATTTCGCCCATTAGCAATTGCATTGGTCTGCACCCTTGATTCAAAATGAACTAATATTTTACCAACATTTAAAGCTCCAACAGCAACAAAGAAAAATTTTTCTTTATTTTTATCCTCTGCCACAATTACCACGCGTTCATTTTGCACAAATAAACTTTGATTTTTTTTCAAAGATGGCAAATTTACCGGTAAAAGCTTTCCGCCAAAATATCTTACCTCAAGCACCCTTAAATCACAAGGACTATGATAGCGATGATAATCTTTTGGTGAAAGATAATAGTTGATAAAACTATAACAAGAATCTATTTCTTCACCCAAAAGCTCTTTTACACTATACTCCATTCCCTTAATTTGCAAAGCCCTATCTTGCTTCACTTTCCCAAACTCCGTAATCACACTATCTGTCGGAGCAATGATTGTATCCTCATTTCTACAAAATCTTCGTGGCTTTTTTAGTTTTCTGGTAAATAATGCATTAAGGGTTTTATAGGTTTCTATGCTATCAAAATCACTCAAGTCAATCTTAAAAATTTTTACATATATACGATTGATAAAAATTTGAAAAAATTTTGGAAATGCATGATTTGCAAACCTTCCAAAAATTCTAGACATTTTATTAGTCATCAACACTCCTATAATTTTTATAAATTGCTGTATCAAAAATATCTGGAGTATTACATAAAATCTCAAAAGGCTTAAAGCGTGATTTATATCCAAGACTTTTGTGTCCATCTATCCAATATCCAGGATAGAAATAAGAAATATTTTTTTGCTTAGCAATATAAAGCTGCGTAAGAATATTAAAAACCCCAAAACTGCGTTTTTCTACATCTGGATCGTAAAAAAAATAAATTGCACTCATCGCATCTGGCAATATATCTAAATACCCAACCCCCAAAAGTCGCTCATCTAAAAAATAATTTATCTCATATCCAAAATTTAAACTCCCTACCACAAAAGTGTCGTAATAATACCGCTCACTAACTTTTTGATATTTCCATTGTTTTTTTAATTCCATATGACGATGATATTTATCATACAACACCAATTTTTCATCACTCAAACTAGGTTTCTGTAAAATTACTCTTATATCTTGATTATTTTTTAGCACTCTTTTGTGATTTCGTGTAGGCAAAAATTCCCCTGTTTTTTGTCGAATTGTCTTACAAGCATCACAAGACTTACAAATCGGCACAAAAAAATACTCCCCAAATCTCCTCCAACCTCGCTCTAATAATCCTTTATAAAAATGTGCGCTACATTCCTCAATATAAAAATATCGAAATGTATGTGTTTTATCTTCCAAATAACTACAAGATGCATCATCAGGAAAAAACTCTACAAGCTTCAAGCTATTTCCTTAAATATCTGCCAACTTTAATGTAAATTCTACTTCGCCACGTCCTATACGCAACTCTTTTGCAATAGAATCTATACTCCAACCTTCCTGAAATAACGCAATAATTCTTTTTTCATCTACATCGCTATCACCACTTAAATAACCAAAATCACGCACTCTATTCTCAAGTTTTATGATTTTTTCTTCAAGATAATTTCTCTCGTTTCTAATATTCTCTTTCATTTCCTTTAATTGTTGATAAAATTGATTAAGTCCTGATTCCACATTATTTTGAAATTCATCTCCCATTGTCAATCGCACAAACTCTTCTTTTACTTTGATTTCTTGTATATTTCTTTGTAATTGATGTAGCTCATTTGTGAATTTATCAATACTCTCTTCCAAAAGTGCATATTTTTTGGTATTTTTTTTGTCCTTTAAATAAAGATCTACAACGACGCATAGCAAAATAAAAACTATTCCACTAATCCCCATGATCACTTCATTTATCATTTACTCTCCCTTTAAATATTTTTGCACTCTTATTGTTGCCATCTCTGTATTTGCAATATAGCTATCAAAATCTTGAATATCCCTTGCTTGCATCTTTGTAATCTGTAAAATATTTACACTCAACGCCTTAGCAAAAATCGCTATAATTCTATCAGAAAAACTTGGTAAAACAAAACGCAAATAATAAATACTCCCAACCTCTAATATCTCATCTTCCAAAAATAACACTCCATGCCCTAGAGCTAAAATATTACTTTTTGATTCCAAGGCAACAAGATCAAGTTCCTGTCTAATCATTCTATGTTCTAATCGAGAGATTTTTTTATACAATTCCATCAAAATCTCCAAAACCAAAGTATCCTCACCCCTATCTTTTAATTTATTTCCCCAAGGATTTACATCCTCATACGCCGCACCAATTCTAAAATACTCCTCCAGAAACTCTTTTTTTTCAAGAGAAAATTCCACTGCAATAACACTTTCAACTACTCTTGTATTTATCCCTCTATCTTTACAAAATTCATAAAGCTTATGCATAATACATCCTTGCCAAAACATCTAGAATCATAAATCCTAAAAACACAAATCCCAAATATCCATTTGTCACAAAAAATGCCTTAGGAATATTTCTAAAATCTTTAAAAACAATATATTGCTCATAAACTAACATAATTGCAGAAATTGTCAATCCAACAAATGCAAAAAAACCTCCTCCACAAAGCAAAACAAACAATAACCAAAATATCACCGCAAGAATATGTGAGATTCTTGAAACCACAAGAGTTTTTTTCTCTCCAAATTTTGCAGGAAAAGAAAAAAGGCCTTCTTTTTTATCAAACTCTAAATCTTGTAGAGAATACAATAAATCAAATCCTGCAACCCAAAACATTACCCCTAAAGATAATGCAATGCTCCATATAGGCACCATACCAAGCATAGCAATAGCTCCAGAAATAGGTGCTAAACCAAGACACACCCCTAGTACATAATGAGCTAAAACACTAAAACGCTTCACATAAGAATATCCTGCCAAAATCACCAAAAAAACAAACGAAAGAAAAAAAGCAAGAGTGTTAATAAAATAACTCGCCATTACAAACAAAAAAGCATTAATAAGACAAAAAACAATTTGTGCAGCCACTCCTACTCTTCCATCTACACTAGGGCGACTTTTGGTACGAGAATTTTTAGAATCAATATCGCGATCACAAAAACGATTAAAAGCCATTGCAAAATTCCGCGCCCCAATCAATGCCACAATACACCATAAAAACAACTTAAAATTTTCCCAAAAATCCCATTGATCTAAAGATTTTTCATAAAGAGAAATCACAATTGCCATAAGACTAAAAGCTGCAGAAAATACCGTATGTTCAAACATTACCAATTCACTAAAATTTTTTATTTTTCTAAACATCTTTTATCCTAATTATTTAATTCCTAAAGATACAACTTTTTTCAAACCATCAGAAACATTCATGTCAGTTTTTCTAATTTTATCTTTTGGCACACGCAGCAAGATTCCGGAAGTAGGATTTGGTGTAGTAGGAACAAAAACCCAAAAAAACTCCTCTTCTTCTTTAGTAATAAAGCCAATCACATCATTTCCTGCAAGACTTACAAATGCTACACCCAAATAACTCTGCCCCCCAGAACCACTAAACATTTTAACCATATCCTTCAAAACTGCATACACAGCACCAATCCCTGGAATCTTTTCAATCACAAATTCTGAAATTTTTAATAGCAAAAACTCACGATTTTTTTCCAACAAATAACCTGCATAAATTAAAGTTAAAAACATCACAACAAGCACAATAGAAGTACCCAAAACACTATTTGACGTTGTGTTAAAAACAAATTGCACAATATAATTTACAATACTAAAAACAAAAGATAAAATCCATATCAAAATAACAAAAGGCAAAATTACTAAAATCCCCTTGCCCAATAAACGAAAAATCCATTTCATAAAAACTCTTTTTATTTTTATTATATAAAAATTTTTACCTCATCTCAAAAGAAATCTTATAAACAAAAAAACATAAAATATCACACTAACCCCTAACGCTCCATAAAAAAATTTTTTAGAAAAAACCGCAAAAACACATAAAGACATATAAAAAAACAGCAAATACCATGGCGCATAAAATTCTATAAAAGGAATATCAAACTTCAATGCTTCTATATAAACTTTATCAAAAATCCCTCCGATTCCAAAAATATGGGCAATCAATACTATTGGAAAATAAATTACAAACATTAAACTAATAAGAATCGAGATAAATTGATAAGGTGAAAAATAAGGAAAATAAAAATGCACTACAATACCCATCAATAAAAATATACAAATATCAAACCATAAAACATAACTCCACCATCTTTTTTTAGGGATATGCTTCACAAAAAGTAAAATAAAAAATACTCCTGATGCAGACAAAATAAATCCAATATTAAAAATAAAGGAAGGAAAAACTGCTAAACAAATCACTACAACAATCCCTAACATTTTAAATGATAAAATTTTCACACCACTAAAATAAAAAAAATAACCCAATAAAGCCATCAAAAATGCCCTAAAAAATGCAGGTTGATAATCCAAAAATACAAGATAACCATACATACACAACAATACTAGAAACCCTAAATCATAAAAAATATTACGATAGGTAAAATAGTGCTTTTGAAAGAATTTATAAAACAGAGAAAATAACACAAAAAGGATTCCAGAAAGCACTCCCAAATGAAAACCGCTAATTGCAATAAGGTGGGCTATTCCTGTAACATTTGAAAAATTTCTCCATTTTAAATTTACTCCATCACCAAAAAACAAAGCTTTATATAAAATTGCACTATCTAAATCCTCATGCTGCTTATCAATAAAACCCCGCAAAGGTTTTTTATAATCTTTATCAGGAAGTAAACTAATTTTATAGGCCTGAAAATAGCAGCTTTTTAAAAATTTCCAGAAACTACACCGCCCTATTTTCCCATATACACGCACTTTACGATAAGTAATGTCTTTAAGATCTTCAAAAGAAGTAAGATAAAAAGTATAATTTTTACTATCTTGTAATTTTAAAACAAAATATTTTTTATCATTTTTTTCTTTAAGATACTGAATCTTAACTTCACCTCTAATTTCATAAGCATCGGGCTGTTGATAAGATTTATAATCCTTATAGGCACTAAAAAGATTATAAAACAATACTCCGCCAAGAAAAATAAAAAAAATAATCCATTCTTTAGAGTTTGTAAAAATTTCCCCACTAAAAGGGCTTGATAATAATTTTTGCAAAACAAAAACTTAAAATCTAGATGGCATTTCTATAGATTCGCCTAAATTTTTCTCATCATAATTTTTTGTAGCTTGATAGGACTTTTCTTCTGCCATATCCTCCCTACTCGCCTTATTTTCAAATCTCGTAACTTTCTTACTAAATTGTAAGGGTACATCTCTAGTTTCCCCAAATTGACAAGTTATATAGTATTGTCCTTTTTCATATTCAATAAATTTAAAAATTGGCATTACTTTAAAAACATTTTTTTCATTCATTGTGTTTTTGTCTAACAATCTAAAATCTTCCACATAAACTTTTTTTGCCATCGAGTAACAAATATCTCGTAAATATTTATGTCCCATACTTGTTGATTTCCATTGCCATATTTCAAAAATTTCACTAATCGGGATTTGAAATATTTTAAAAAAGGTTTCATTTTCACTATTTAAATGTGCAATTATCCACATAAAAAGTTTAATTTCATTAGCATTCATATCATATTTTGCATAAACAAAGCGATTGTCTTGGGTTACTATAAATTTTTTAATTTTTTGTTTAATAATTTTTTTGTTAGAGGTCTTAGTAGTTAGGGATTGCGTAGTCATTAATAATATCCTTTTAGATAGCTTGAAGATAGAAAAATCTTATACTTAATATTATTTGCATAATACCTCTTTAATATTTTACCTTAAAGAAAAAATAAAGGTGATAGTATTTTAATTATTTTTTTGCCAAGAAGAATTAAAAAAAATTTTTGATTTTGCCTTTTAATTCATTTTTTTATTCAAGTAAAGGTATGGTATAGGGTAATTCATTTTAAACGATTTTTAGGCTAATTCTGTGCGTTTTAAGATATGTTTTTATTTTTATCTAGCTTTAATTAAAAATTGTCTTTTTGCTTTGTATTTTTTTGCCAAGAAGAATTAAAAAAAAATTTTTGATTTGCTCTTGTTTAATATAAGAATCTTGTTTAATGATTCTTGTTTAAGAGGTGTTTTTAGTGCTTTAAACTCCGTAAAATAGGGAGGTCATTTTTCTAAAAAATAGTTTTTTTATTTTAAAAGATAGTTTTTTTATTCCATTTTTTGCCTTAAAAGATAGTTTTTTTATTCTAAAAAGCTTAATTTTTGTCTTTTTGCTTTGTATTTTTTTGCCAAGAAGAATTAAAAAAAAATTTTTGATTTGCTCTTGTTTAATATAAGAATCTTGTTTAATGATTCTTGTTTAAGAGGTGTTTTTAGTGCTTTAAACTCCGTAAAATAGGGAGGTCATTTTTCTAAAAAATAGTTTTTTTATTTTAAAAGATAGTTTTTTTATTCCATTTTTTGCCTTAAAAGATAGTTTTTTTATTCTAAAAAGCTTAAAATCTAGATGGCATTTCTATAGATTCACCTAAATTTTTCTCATCATAATTTTTTGTAGCTTGATAGGACTTTTCTTCTGCCATATCCTCCCTACTCGCCTTATTTTCAAATCTCGTAACTTTCTTACTAAATTGTAAGGGCACATCTCTAGTTTCCCCATTTCTATTTTTTGCAACAATAACTAAAGCATCACTACTCTCACTTTGTAACATGTCTCTAAGTTTAGCTTTCAAAGCAAGAGTATCTTTCCCTGCTTCTGTTTCTTTTGTAATTTTTTGCTCCAATTCCCTCTTAGCATAAACCTCATGACGATATAAAAATAAAATAATATCTGCATCTTGCTCAATAGAACCAGATTCTCGCAAATCTGACAAAATAGGTTTTTTATCATCTCTACTTTCTAAAGAACGATTAAGCTGAGAAAGTGCAATGATAGGGATTTCTAATTCTCTTGCCAGAACTTTTAGCCCCCTACTAATCTCACTTACTTCAAGATGGCGATCTTTTCCACTTCCTTTCATGAGCTGTAAATAATCAATTACTGCAAGTCTAATATTTGGATTCTTAGATTTTAATCTTCTAAGTTTGGAGCGTAATTGTGTAATACCTAACGCCCCTTCATCATCAACAAAAAACTCCTTTTCTCGCATATAATTTATACTATTTGTTAGTTTTCCTATTTCATTTTCATCAAGCATTCCTATTTTTAGCTGTTGTAGACTAATAGAGGTTAAAGAAGAAAGCATTCTTAACATTAATTGTTCAGCAGGCATCTCTAAGCTAAACATTGCCACTCCTATATTGTGATTTAGAGCGTTTTGTATCATATTTAAAGCCAAAGTTGTTTTTCCCATCGATGGTCTTGCACCAATAATAACCAAATCCCCTTTATTAAAACCAGTAGTAACTTTATCAAGATCAGTAAATCCTGTGGGAACACCTGTTACTATCTGATTTCCATTTTTCTTTAATTCAAGTATCATATTTGCAGTAGATTCTAAAATATCTGACATTTTTCTAAAATCTTTTTGTGTAGTTTGTGTAGAAATTTCATAAATCTTTTTTTCAACACTCTCTAATATAGTGTCACTATCTAACTCACCTATTAAAGACTGCTCTCTTAACACATTGGCTAAAGCGTGTAGTTCTCTTTTTAAAGAAATATTTTTTAATTCTTTAATATAAGCTTCAAGATTTCCAATAGGATTTGCTGCAAAAATCGCAACATATTCATTCTCGCTAACTATTTTTTGATTTAAACGATTTTTTACAATTTCTTCATCTATAGGATTGCCCTGTTTATAAAGATTGACACAAATATCAAAGATATGGCGATTTGCAGGATATGCAAAATCTTTAGATTCTAAAGCATCAACAATCCCCTCAAAAATACTAGGGTCAAATAGTATTGCACTAATAATCATTCGTTCTAAATTTGCATAATATCCATTGCCATCATTTAATACAGCAATTTCATCTAGCTTTGCCATTACTTCGTCCTAATTTTAAGTATTTTTGTGATATTAACATGAATTTAATTAAAAAAAATTTATGCTACACCCTTATGCAAAAAAATATTTTTATAAAATCACCAGAATCTAATTTTTGTTTTTATAGATTCATAGAGCTTTGCTACAATAAATAAATATTATCATTTGCTCAAATATTCAAAATACAGGATCACATGAACACAGTACAAAAAAATAAAATTTATTGGATTAATCTTATTACCATTATTCTTATTAGCCTTAATTTACGCGTACCCATCACCTCCATTGGACCTATTGCAGATTTATTACAAACACACTATCAACTCAATGCTACACAAATTAGTCTACTTACCTCTCTCCCACTTTTTGCATTTGGCAGCATTTCTTTCATTGTTGCTTTTTTCCAACCTCTAAAAGCAATGATTTTTGGACTCCTTTTTATATTTTTTGGAGAGATTTTAA
This sequence comes from Helicobacter anatolicus, assembly GCF_021300615.1. Taxonomy (NCBI): domain Bacteria; kingdom Pseudomonadati; phylum Campylobacterota; class Epsilonproteobacteria; order Campylobacterales; family Helicobacteraceae; genus Helicobacter; species Helicobacter anatolicus. Next base: position 97,956 of record NZ_JAJTMY010000002.1, on the reverse strand, counting down.
GAATCTTTGATTCTAATTATGCACTTTTTATTGGCACTATGATTGTGGGAGTAGGAATTGCAATAGCAAATGTATTGCTCCCCAGCCTTATCAAAGCCAAATTTCCGCGACAAATTCCAAAAATCATGGGATTTTACAGCCTTGCACTTAATATTTCTGCAGCACTAGGAATGGTAACAATTATTCCTCTAACCCATATTATTCCCATTCCTTATACTCTATTAATTTGGAGTATTTTTGCAATTTTAGCCATCATAAGCTTTATACCACAAATAAAAAATAACAGAATTACAAGATTTCAAGGCAAAAAAATTGATATTTTTTCTATTTTTAAAAAACCTGATGCATGGAAAATCAGCTTTTTCATGGGACTTACAAGTTTTTTAGCTTATAGTTTTATGGCTTGGTATCCTAATACAATAACATCACTAGGCTATGACAAAAACACCACTGCACACCTTATCTTTCTTTCCCAGTGCATTGTTATTCCTTTTTCATTTTTCGCCCCTATAGTTTTAGGAAATATCGCAAAAAATTATCGTATTTATTTTATTATCATTTTATGCAACTGCTATACTCTAGGCTTTTTACTCCTCTCTTTTTCTCAAAATTTCTGGGGAGTAATACTAGCTACAATTCTTACAAGTATCCCTGTTGGTGGCGTTTTTAGCATTGCTCTACTTTTTATTTCCTCAAAAAGCTCTAGCGTAAAAATTGCTACCAAACTCTCTGCGATGGCGCAAGGAGTGGGATATTCTTTAGCTTCCTTTGGACCTCTAGCAATAGGAGCAATTTATGATTATTTTCATAATTTTCAAGTCGCTCTTATTCTTTTGGCAAGTTGTGGCGCGATTTTAAGCATACTTGGAATCTTTGTACATAAAATCTCACCTATCAAATAATTAAAAATTATATTTTAATTCCGCCATTACGCGGATTTTATTTAAATCGCCAAAATAAAAAGAGCTTGCCATTGATAAGTCAAGTTGTTTGGTAAAACTATATTTAATACTTGGTGTAAGTTCAACAAAACTCAAATCTCTAAATTTATCTTTAGTATTTTTAGAATTTTGCACTGCATTTGTAAGAACAAAATTATTTTTTCCTGTAACATATGCAACATCTAAGGCAATTTTTAATGGAAATTTAAAACTATAATCTGTTGTAGCATAAATTACTTGAATATCAGAATCTTTCTTACTTCCAGAACTTAAAAAACCAAACCCCTCATAAGTTGCAGTAAAATTACTAAGCCACATTTTTCCCACTACATCAAGCCCACCTTTTGAAGTCATAAGCACTCCATATCCATCGCCAAAACTCTTCAAAAATCCCGCCTTAATCCCATATCCAGAGATTTTATAGGATAAAGAAATATTATAAACTCCACGATTTTTAGCTTGATCTTTTAAAGTATTTTTCAAATCACTATAAATACTTTTCCCTCGATTACCCCCAAGCAATAAATTTGGTGTTGTATTCAATCCTGCCATAGCAATTTGTGCACGAACCCCAAACTCCCCATAATCTCTTTTAATTTTATATTGTCCATCAAGAAAAAGCATATAATCAATAAAATTTACCGCATTTCCAAAAGTCACATTAAAATCCAATCCTCCAAAAATATTTTTTCCACTAGCTCCTAGTAAAAATAAATCATTCCCAATCCCAATTGCTGCTGCCTGTTGATTGCTCAAAGTAGTTGTATCTGAGGCATTTGCTTTTGGATTACTCTGTCGAATTACATAAGCAAAATTATCACTCATCCAGCTATTAGAATAAGAAAAAAAGTATTCAATTCCTTGATATTTTAAAGAAATGTGTGCACCAGAAGCCATATCTAAATTTTTATCATTTAATGGGCTTTGCAAATTCATTCTTCCTATATCAAATTTTAATTGCAACTTTTCAAAATCCATTTGCTTACTTGCATAAAAAACCCCAATTCCAAAACGATCTGAAAAATTGTCATTATAAGCCACACCACGACTTCCTTGCACAGATCCATGAGTTACACTTCCTACATCTGGAGTGCTTGTACCTTGAGAAAAAAATAATCCTCCTGTAACACTATAACCATATATCGCACCCGTTGTTACATCTAATTTAATACGATATTGTTGCGACATTCCCTCACCATCACGCCCAAAATTTCCAAAATACCTAGCAAAACCAAAACCATTAAATTTTAAATCACTAAACATTTTTTTGCCAATAGATTTAAAAGAATTTTGCTCTATTTTTTCTACTTCTTTAATCTCTTCTGTTTTAACTTGATTTGCACACAAACCAAAAAAAGCAGATAAAAATAACAATATTTTTTTCATTTTTTACTCCAAAATCAATTTGCGAAAAAATTCTAAAAACAAGCTGTAAAAATAAAAAGTTTTTTAAGTAAAAATTATGTAAAATTTACCAAAAGGAATAAGTTTGATCAAAAAAATTAAGCATAACATTATTGTTATTTATAATTTTCTCACCCATGAGCAAGAAATTTTATACTATGCTGCGAGTCTGAGCTTTTATACAATTTTTGCCATTATTCCTCTCCTATTTATCGCATTTTCTATTGTTTCTAATCTACCGAGTTTTCATGGAAAAATCGAAGATTTAAAACACTGGATTTTTTCTTACATAGTGCCCACTAATAGTGAGATTTTAAGTAACATGTTAGATACTTTTATAACAAACACTCCTAAAATGGGAATGGTAGGGGTTATATATATCGCTTTTACTTCTTTATTTTTTTTCAGAAATTATGAATTTATTACTTCAAGGATGTTTAACTCTAAACCACGCAAGCTGTTAGATTCTTTAACAATGTATTGGGTGTTTATCACATTTTTTCCCATCATGATAGCTGGAGTTTTTTATCTTATTAATATTTTTGGTACTTTGCTAAGCAATGCTTTTCATTTTTTTTTATTTACCAAAATTGCCTCATGGATGACAACTTATTTTTTATTTATTCTGCTTTTTCAACTCTCTGCTAATAAGGCACTAAATAAAAAAATTCTTTTTCTCTCCTCATTTATTTCTGCAAGTGTTTGGCAATTTTTCAAATGGGGATTTATATCATATATAGCCTACAATAAGGCATATCCAAGCTTATATGGCTCAATCTCCATACTTCTTATTTCTATGTTATGGATTTATCTTTTTTGGACAATTTTATTATTTGGAATGAGGCTTTGCGAGGGAATTAATATTGCTACAGACATAAAAAAAGACATTACCTAAAAATATAAAGGTAATGCCTCTAAAAATAATTATCAATCTTTTAATAACTTAACAAAACAAAAAGGAGAGCGACGCACAACCTATAGCAAAGAAAGGAGGGGGAGGTAACCTTGCTATACTGTGCGTCGAGTCAGCTCTTTGGCTGACTGGTAGAATTATAATCATAGTTTTTATACACAAAGTAAACAAAAAATAAAAAATGATGAATATTAAAAATAAAATAATGCTTAAATTAATTTAAATTTATGTTATAATTTATTTTATTATAAGAAGAAATATAAATACTAAGTTCCATAGAGGATAATACAAATGCGTATCTTGCTAATCAATGAGCTAATCAACTTAATTAATGAAAAACCCAATACTGAAGAAGCCAGAGCTATTAAAGATTTCATTTCTTTTTTTATAAAACGCAATTATCAAACAGATACTGCGGGAAATCTTAAAGATGGTCACTACTATATTGGAATACGACACTATGATGTGGTTCTTTTAAGCTTAGCATGTAAAGAAGATGTTTCAGAGCTCATTGCAGAAATCAAAGCAAAAAATGCAAAAACTGTTATTATTGTTACTGATAAAAAAAATAATCCGGAATCAGAAATTAAAATTTTCAAACTAGGTGCAGATGATTACATCACTGAACCAATTGATAAAAATGCCCTTATGGCAAGAATTGAAGCAAGATTATCTTTTAATGACACAGGAGCAATTGAATTTGGCGATCTTGTTATCAATCCAGAAGAAGAACGTGTTGCATACAAAGGTAAAGAGATTGAAGTAAAAGGCAAACCTTTTGAAGTACTTACACATCTTGCAAGACATAAAGATCGTATCGTGTCTAAAGAACAATTATTAGATGCAATATGGGAAGAACCAGAACTTGTGACACCTAATGTTATTGAAGTTGCAATCAATCAAATTCGCCAAAAGCTTGACAAACCTCTCAAAATTTCTACCGTGGAAACCGTAAGAAGAAGGGGTTATAGATTCTGTTATTCTGAATGATTTTATGATCTAAAGATCATAATCCCCTCCCCTATTTTTTATCTTTATTATTTTATATTTTTATATTTTTCTCTAACTTTTTGACATGCTTTTTTCAAACGCTCAAATCCCAGTTGCATTTCTTCCTCAGTTATTGTCAATGGAGGCAAAAATCTCACAACATTGCGTCCTGATCTTAAAACAATCACTCCCTGCAAAAAAGCATTTTGCAAAATATCTGTTTGTATTTCTATACTTTTTGCTTGCAAACCTCGCATCATCCCCAATCCCGTAACTTCATTAAAAAGATCTGCATAATCTTCAAGTATTGCAAACAAATAAGAATCAAGTTGTTGTATATTTTTTTCTAAAAACTTATGATTTTTATAAGATTCTAAAATTTCCAAAACCTCAAGACCTGCACGACAAGACAATAAATTTCCCCCAAAAGTGCTTCCATGATCCCCTACTTCAAACACATCTTTTAGCGTCGTAAGCACTGCTCCTATAGGAATCCCTCCTGCTAGTCCCTTTGCCAATGTAATAATTTCAGGCTCTATTTCATAAACTTGACTAGCCAACATCTCACCCATCCTAAAAACACCTGTTTGCACCTCATCTATAATCAATAAAATATTGTTTTCTTTAAGATATTTTGCTAATTCTTGTACTTGTTTTTTGTCAAATGCATAAACACCCCCTTCTCCTTGTATTAATTCAAGCATTACTGCACAAGTCTTATCATCAATCAAACTATACACATCATACAAATCTTTAGCAATCTCAAAACCTTCAGGAAATGGTGCAAAATGTTTATGAAATTTTTCTTGCCCAGTAGCACGCAATGTAGCCAATGTTCTACCATGAAAACTAGATTCTAAAGTAATAATTTTATAGCGACCCATCTTGCCATCTTTTTCACCAAATTTTCTTGCAACTTTAATGGCACATTCATTAGCCTCCGCACCAGAATTACCAAAAAAAACTCTCGCATCAAGCCCGCTAAGTTGCACAATTTTTTCTGCTAATTTTGCTTGCAATGCATTTAAATAAAGATTAGAAACATGAATTAACTTATCCACTTGATCTTTGATTGCATTATTTAGTTTTTCATTACTATGTCCAACACTACACACCCCAATTCCGCTACCAAAATCTATATAATCTTTGCCACATGCACTAAAAAGCCTTGCCCCCTTACCATATGAAAAATCTACCAACCCTCTATTGTAAGTAGGAAGAATATATTTTTTATCCAACTCTATCAACTCTTCAAGCTGCATTTTATTTCCTTTGAAATTTTTCTAAATTATAGCCAAGTTATTATCTACTTTTATTTTTCATTATTTATTTAAAACAAAACATATTTAGTTACAATGATGCATCCAAACAATTTTTATGGATGAATAAATTTCAAATCAGGAGACTTTAAATGTTTGAACTAAGACAATTACCTTATGAAAAAGATTCTATGGGGGATTTTTTAAGTCCAGTGACTTTTGAATACCATTATGGAAAACATCACCAAACTTATGTAAATAACCTTAACAATCTTATTAAAGATAGTGAATTTGCAAATAGTGATCTATTTGACATTATTACAAAATCAAGCGGTGGACTCTTTAATAATGCAGCACAAGTTTATAATCATGATTTTTACTGGGATTGCATTGCACCACAAACAAATTCAATGAGCGACTCATTAAAGGCTGCTCTAGAAAAAGAATTTGGTTCTACAGAATCCTTTAAGGAAAAGTTCTTATCTAGTGCTACAACTTTATTTGGTTCTGGCTGGTGCTGGCTTGTATTGGATCCTGCAAGCAATAAATTAGAAATTATTCAAACTAGCAATGCTGCTACTCCTATCACACAAAATAAGATTCCTTTACTTGTAGTAGATGTGTGGGAACATGCATATTATGTTGATCACAAAAATGCAAGACCTGCGTATTTGGAAAAATTCTACAGCCATATTAATTGGGAATTCGTCTCTCAAGCTTATGAATGGGCTTTAAAAGAAGGTATGGGTTCTGTAAAATACTATATCAATACCTATGTAAGAGGCAAGTGATACTCTTGATTTATTAATAAGTTGCATATACAATTTGTAAAATATTTACAAGGATTGTTATGCAAAATAAAACCTATGAAGAGTTGCTTTTTTACTTTACTGAAAGTAAAGTTTTTAAAGCTTCTCTTTTTTCCATTGCTGCAACGACAGTTTTGGGTGCAACAATTATTGCCCCCTCACTACCTGCATTACAAAATCATTTCTCACATATCGGGTATTCTATTGAAGTTCTCTCTAAGCTTATTCTAACAATCCCTGCTCTTTTTATGATGTTATTTTCTCCAATAGCTGGCTTTATGTATGAAAAATTCAAAAAATTAAATATTATTTTTATTTCTCTTTTTATTTGGAGTCTTGCAGGAATTGCTGGATTTTTTCTAGACAATATTTATTATATTTTATTTTCACGCTCTATTCTTGGTATTAGTGCAGCATTTTTAATGACGGGTATTGGAGTTTTATTAGCTGATTATTATACGGGTATAAGAAGAGAAAAAGCACTTGCACTACAAGGATTTTTTATGGCATTTGGTGGAGGAATCTTTTTGATTCTTGGGGGATATCTTGCAGATTTAGATTGGCGTTATCCTTTTTTAGTATATTTTCTTGGAATCTTAATTTTGATTTTTGCATTTTTTCAGCTCTTTGAACCCATTAAACACACACATAATAACCACACAAAAACACTTCACCCTCCATTTAATTTTACAAAATTTCTCCCTGTATACATCATGGCAATTTTTTGTATGACTTGCTTTTATATCGCACCCACACAACTTCCATTTTTTATGACCCAAGATTTAGGAATCAGGCAATCCAATATCGGAAAATGCATGGCTGCAGCATCTGTTGCTATGGCAATTGGTTCATTACTCTACCCCAGAATAAGAAAAATTTTTAATATCTATGAGATTTTTTTTATTGCTTTTAGTATTTTTGGTATAGGTTTCGCCTGCATTAGCCTTTTACATGACTTTAAAAGTATTTTAATTGGCTTTGGATTAATAGGGGTTGGCATTGGTCTTATCACTGTAAATAACAATGCTTGGCTTTTTAGTCTTGCTTATGAATATGAGCGTCCTAGGGCATATGGGTTTTTAGCAAGCTCATTATTTATGGGACAATTTATCTCTCCACTTCTTACACAAATTTTTGTACATTATATTGGAATGGTCAAAATGATTGGTGTTTTTTCTCTCATGATTCTTGGTTCTGGTTTCTTATTTCTTTTATTTTCCTTAAAAAATGGAGGAAAAATTGAAAGATAATCTCTTTGCACAAGACTATGGTAAGCAATTTGAATTTGATTCTAAGGTTGCTAGTGTATTTGATGACATGTTGACACGCTCTATCCCTTATTACAACACCACACTTGAACTTAGTATCGATTTTATTCACTATCACATCAAAGATAAAGCTATGCCTATCATCTATGATCTTGGTAGCTCTACAGGGAATTTTTTACTTTCACTCAAACAAACTCTTCAAAAAGAATCTTTGCTTTATGGACTTGATAATTCTCCTGCAATGATACAAAGAGCTATGGAAAAATCAAAAGCCTATGGCTATGATATCCATTTTGAATGTCAAGATTTTTTAAAAACAAATTTTTTAGATTGCGATGCAATTATTGCACACTACACCATACAATTTATTAGACCCTTATATCGTGAAAAACTTATCCAAAAAATTGCTAACGCACTTTACAAAAAACAAGGAATTTTTATTATGAGTGAAAAAATGACCACTCAAGATAAAAAACTTGATAAAGAAATGATTGATCGTTACTACTGCTTTAAAAAACAACAAGGTTATAGTATTAATGAAATTACAAAAAAAAGAGAGGCACTAGAAAATGTACTTATCCCATACACATTAGAGGAAAATATACAGATGCTAAAAAATTGTGGTTTTAAATCCATTGAAGTGCTTTTTAAATGGATTAATTTTGGCACAATTATCGCCAAAATCTAACTTCATACTTCAATAGTTTCTTGGATCTTAAGATCAAAACCGCCCAATGCACTATATTCACGAGAAGAAGAAGTAATCAATCTAAAGCTATCAATTTGAAGGCATTTTAGAATCTGTGCCCCAATTCCAAAATTTTTTACCACTTCATCCTTACTACCATTATCACGCAAGAAAATCAAATATCCCCCATCATTTTTCAGCTTTTCTACTGCACGCATCAAAAAATCAAACTTTTTTTTATCACTCAATATTATATAATCATCTTGAATAATATGAAATCTCACTAATGGTATCTGTACCCCTGTACCATCGAACCGAAATACAATATGTTGGCGATCAAAATGATCTTTAAAAACTTGTTTTTTACATTTTGTATCCATAAAGGATTCTATGTTTTCTTCTAACATTTGTAATAAATTTTCATGCTTCATGCGATAAGACACTAAGTCAGAAACATATAAAGTTTTTAAATTATGTTTTTTTGCAAAATCTAAAAGAAACTTATCCCCTCTTCTTGCCATCGAACCATCTTCTTTCATGATTTCACAAATTACACTCACAGGCTTCAATCCCGCAATTTTACACAAATCTACGCTTGCTTCTGTATGCCCTGTTCTTACCAAAACCCCTCCTTCTTTAGCAATTAATGGAAAAATATGTCCGGGCCTCACAAAATCATCAGGAGTACTGCTATCATCACACATCAACTGGATTGTCATATCTCTTTCAAAAGCCGAAATCCCTGTTTTTGCCTCTTTTGCATCAATAGAAATTGTAAAAGCTGTTTCATGATTAGAATCATTTTTTGCAACCATAGGAGGTAAATCAAGTTTTTTTGCAAGTGAGTTGGTAATAGAAACACAAATTAAACCTCTTGCTTCTTGAGCCATAAAATTAATTTTTTCTGGGGTGCTAAAAATACCTGCCAATACCAAATCTCCCTCATTTTCTCTATCTTCATCGTCCATAATAATAATCATTTCTCCATTACGAAATGCCTCAATCGCCTCTTTTATCCGTACATGAAACATAGCTTTCTCCAAAATTTTAAATTATAGTTATAATACAACAGTATTCTGAATTATTTTTAAATTACTATTGACAAGAATAAAAAAAAATATTATAATACCATTTCTTTTTTATTGATTATCATGAGTCTTCAGATTGGGGTATCGCCAAGCGGTAAGGCACCTGGTTTTGGTCCAGGCATTCAGAGGTTCGAATCCTTTTACCCCAGCCACTTTTTCGATCTTACTAGATTATTATCGCGGGATAGAGCAGTCCGGTAGCTCGTTGGGCTCATAACCCAAAGGTCGGTGGTTCAAATCCGCCTCCCGCAACCATTTTTTATTAAATCTTTTTTTATTATTTTTTTATTACTTTTCCATCTTCAAAATAAAAAACTTTATTTGCTAATTCAATCGTGCTTGGTCTATGTGCAATCAAAATTACAATTTTATCTTTTGCGATTTTTGAAATTGTTTCTTTAATAGATTCTTCAGTTTTACTATCTAAAGCAGAAGTAGCTTCATCTAAAATCAATACTCTAGGGTTTTTATAAATCGCTCTAGCAATAGCAATTCTTTGACGCTGACCACCACTCAAATTTGACCCAAATTCATCTAAAATCGTATGTATTCCTTGTGGCAACTTCTCTACAAAATCTAATGCATCAGCTTTTTTTAACGCTTCTTGCACTCTTTGCTCATCAATCTCACTACCATAAGCAACATTTGCCAAAACACTATCATGGAAAATAAAAATTCTTTGTGTCACAATAGCCATCTGCTCACGAATACTATACTGCGTAAAATCTTTTATATTTTGCTGGTTAATACAAATCTCCCCACTAGTACAATCATATAATCTTAACAAAAGATTAACAAGACTACTTTTACCACCTCCACTTTTTCCCACAAATGCTACAATATCATTAATTTTTAGTTGCATTGATACATTTTCCAATGCCTTGTGCTTGCCATACTTTAATCCAACTTGTTTAATATCAAGTACTTCAATCAATTCTTCAAGCTGCTTTGCTCCATCCTTAATCAAAGGAGTTCTTTCTAAAATTTCAAAAATTCTATCACTAGCTACACTTGCTTCTTGATAAGAACTCACCATATTTACCAGTCTTTTTATCGGTGTATACATCATAAAAAGTGCAGTAATAAAAGAAAAAAATTCCCCTGCACTAAGATTGCCAGATATAACCTCCCTGCCTCCCAAATAAATAATAAGTCCAATTGCAAGTGCACCTAAAAATTCCATAATAGGTGTATTTAATTGCCCCCAAAATGCACTTTTCAATCCTAATTTAAAAAAAATCTCATTTTGTAAAGCAAAATTTTTAGCTTCTATTTTTTCGCCATTGTTTGCCTTAATAATCTCTATATTGTTAAAAATTTCTGATAACTTCGCGGTAATATCTGAGTTTTTTTCCTGATTTTCTTTAGCAATTTTTTTAATTTTTTTAATAATACGACTAAGTGGATAACTTGCAAGTGGCATAATAATAAGTCCAATAAATGCTAATTTGGGACTTTGATAGATTACAACACCAATCAATCCTACCACCGTAAAAATCTCTTGTGCAGCCTGAGCAAAATAATTTGAAACACTTGCTCTAATTAAACCAATATCATTTGTAATACGCGCAATCAACTCCCCATTACGCATGCTATTAAAAAAATTAATTTCCATTTCTAACATTTTTTCTAACATTCTATTGCGTACTCTTCGCACAATATCTAGGCCAATGTAATTCATAAAATAAGTCTGTACCAATATCCCTATTCCCTTTCCTGAATACGCAAGTATCACAAATAAAGGAAGTATGATAAGCATATGGGAATCTTTTTTAATAAAAATTTCATCTAAGGCTGGTTTGATAAGATATGCTCCCCAAGCAGTACAAGCTCCCGTCAAAGAAGTAGCAAGAATTGCAATTGTAAAAAATAATTTATATTCTCTGATATAGGGCCAAAAACGAAAATAAAATTTTTTCATTCTTTGATATCAAATCCACTATCTAAAATAGCTTCTTTAATATTATTTTCTAAGCTAGATGGTTCAAAAACTACTTTAACTTGAGCATTTTTTAAATCCACGTCAACAAGCTCTACACCATCAATTTCACCAACAAACTTTTCAATCTTATCAATACAATGATTACATTTCATTCCTACTACATGAAAAACTTTTTCCATTTCTCTATCCTTATTTAATAAATTTAAATGCTCTCAATCTCTGTGCATTAAAAATAACACTGAGACTACTCATACACATCGCAAAAGCTGCTATCATTGGATCAAACATAATATTCCAGTGATAAAGCAATCCACACGCAATGCTAATGGCTATTATATTATAAAAAAATGCCCAGAATAAATTTTGCTTGATATTTAAAAAAGTTTTTGCAGATAATCTAATTGCATTAACAACACCATAAATATTGTTATTTAATACCACAATATCTGCTCTTTCCTTAGAAAGATCATTACCTCCACCCATTGCCAAAGAAACATCAGCCAAAGCTAAAGCTGGTGCATCATTTAATCCATCTCCTATCATCATTACCTTCATACCACTTGCTTTTAAATCCTCAATTTTATTATATTTTTCATGAGGTTTAAGATTCCCAAAATACATATCAATCCCTAATTTTTGTGCCACATTTTGAACAACCTTTTCATCATCGCCACTTAAAATCATAATTTTAAATTTCATAGATTTCAAAATATCAATTACTTTTTTTGCATTCGCCTTAATCTTATCCTCTAAAAACAAGATGCCTAAAATTTTTTCTTTACCATTTTCTACACTACCAATAACAACACTTGTATATCCTGATATATCTATTTTTTCTTTGAAAAATTCTTTATTCCCCATTTTATAACAAATTCCATCAATTACCCCCTCTATCCCCATGCCTGCAGTATTTTTAATTTCAGAAGCCTCTTTTGCTTTAACCTGCAAATTATCTGCATATTGTATAATAGCTTTTGCGATAGGATGCTCACTTCTTTCTTCCAAACTCCTTGCAATCTCCAAAAGTTTTACAACCTCCATTTGAGGATCAAAAATTTCTACCTTGCAAACTTCTAATTTTCCTTCTGTTAATGTTCCTGTCTTATCAAAAATTATCATGTCTACTTTATGTGCATTTTCCAAAATCTTAGAATCTTTAAAGAGCAAAGAATTTTTAATCCCCTGTGTACTTGCAATCAAAATTGCCATTGGGGTAGCAAGTCCTAATGCACAAGGACAAGAAACCACCAAAATATTTATAAACATCTTTAATGCAAAACTAAAATCCTGTTTATATACCCACCAAAATACCATGGTACAAATTGCCACAACAATTACAAAAGGTACAAAATAACCAGATATCACATCTGCAAATCGTGCAATAGGAGCCTTAGTATCTTGTGCTTTTCGCACAAGTTTTAAAACTTCTGCAATTGTGCTATGTTGAGAATCTTTTTCTACTTTTACAATACAACCTTGATCTAAGATTATCGTTCCTGCCAAAACACTATCCCCAACAGTCTTATACACCGGCAAACTCTCTCCGCTAATCATAGATTCATCGATATTTCCCCCACCATCTTGAATAATTCCATCTACAGGAATAGTTCCACCAGGCAAAATTTTTAATATATCACCCTTATAAACATCTTTTAACAAAACCTCTTGAAATACTCCTTGAGAATCTTGTCGCAAAGTAGTTTTTTGATAAAAATTTAACACTAAATTCAATTGTTCTAAAGATTTTGTTTTAGCATATTGCTCAAGATATTTACCCAATAAAATGAGACTAATAATCACACATACACTTTCAAAATATAATGCAGAAGCCACACCATCAAACATTAATTTAATATAAATAAATAAGCTATATAAAAATGCTGCACCACTTCCTAATGCTACCAAACTATCCATATTTGGACTGGAATACACCAATGCGCCAAACCCACGGATATAAAATTTTCTCCCCAAATGCATTACCAGCAAAGTAATCACAAGTTGCAAAGAAGATGAAAGTTTAACTCCTAATAAATTTTCAGCACTCAAAGCCTCACTAAACATCCCAAACATCGAAAGATATAAAATTACTATACTAAGAAATAAACTTAAAATCACGCGTCTTTTAGGAGTTAAAAATACATCATCCCATTTTTCAATAGAACTTATTTTTTTTTCTTTTTGTGCATTAGGAGTGTATCCCATTTTTAAAATCTGTGCAAAAATACTATCTAAACTAATAAGATTTTCATCATATTCAACACGGGCATTTTCACTAACTAAATTAACCTCAATAATCTTAATCCCTTTTTTTCTCTTTAAAGAACGCTCAATTCCACTAGAGCACGCAGAACAAGTCATTCCCTTAATTGAAAAAAACACTTCTTTCATTGCATAACTCCACACCCAATGATTCTAAAAATTACTTTTTTATTTTTTAAATAAGATTTTTATGATAACAACAAACAGCCAACGGATAATCCCATAAAAAATATAAAGTGTCATTAAGGCGCCAATCACTTCTTTAGGTCTAAGATAAATCGCCCCCAAAATCAAAATCAAAATAACAAAAATTTTTAAATTCCATTTGGTTTTTTTAAAACTTGGATAACGAATATTACTTACCATCAAAATTCCCAAAAGAAGCATTAAAAACAAAAGCAGGTATTGCATATTCCATTTTTCTAAAATATTGTATTGCAAATCAAGCAAAATCCATAAACTAATCATAATAGCAGCACTAGGAATTGGCAATCCAATAAAAGAACTAGGTTCTGCATTAGTTGTACTAATATTAAATCTTGCCAATCTAATCGCACCAAAAATCACAAATAAAGCACTTACTACAATACCGTATTTACCATATGCAATCCCGGAATAAAAATACAGGAGCATAGCAGGAGCTACTCCAAAAGCCACCACATCAGCCAAAGAATCAAATTCAACTCCAAATTTACTGGTAGTATTTGTCAATCTTGCAACACGTCCATCTAGACCATCTAGTATCATTGAAAAAAGTATCAACCAACAAGATAGCTCAAAAACACCTCTTGAAGCAAACACAATACTTACAATACCCAAAAAAATACTTCCTGCCGTAAAAAGATTAGGCAAAATATAAAGAGGATTCATATTCATTTTACATATCCTAAAATAGTTTCCCCACCTTTAATTTCATCTCCTACATTAATTCTCGCATCTAAAAAACTATCCTTAAAAGTCACTTGAAGTGTGCCTAATTTACAAAATCCAATTCTATCAGCCATATAAACATCTGTAAGGGTATAAAAACTCGATTTAAAAAACTCAGGAACAACTATTAAATCAAACTTATCACTACTAAAATATATTTTTGTATTCATAGCTTCTATAATACTTGATGATAAAAATGTTGTTTTTAAACCATGGGAAGTTTTAATCTCTATATTTTGCGTTGTATAAGGTGCACGAATTAGTCCCACATTCACCCAATCAATCCGCACTACTATAGTGATATATCCTCCTTGATATTGGATATCTATAATCTTCCCATCACAAGGTGCCAAAACTACATTTTCTGACCTTTCGGCAGGATATCTTTCTGGATTTCTAAAAATACAAGCCCATACAATCAAAAAAAATAATGAAAAAAAAACAACAATTTCTAATTCAAAAATAAATGCAAAAATAAGGATCAAAATACCTATAGCAATACCCTTAACCCCCTCTTTTGCCAAAAATTGTGTTCTTGTCATTACAATTCTTCTCGCTCTACTAATTTAGTCTCTAACTGATGTTCCACCTCATACTCTCTAATAATTTCTCTTACACGCTCACCATCAATCACTTCTTTCTCCAACAATTCTGCAACCATTTTCTCAATTGCATCCTTATAGTCTGTCAAAAGTTGTTTGACTGCAGTATATCTTTCATTAAGCGTTTCTTTAATATGATTATCCATTTTCTCTGCAATCTTTTCGCTAAATTCTCTAGATGAACCCATACCGCCACCAAGGAAAGCATTTCTAGGTTTTTCTAAAACCATTAAGCCACTGACATCTGTCATTCCATAATAACTCACCATGGACTTTATAATATCTGTCGCTCTCTCCAAATCATTACTTGCACCAGTAGATATTTCTTGTAAAAATACATCTTCTGCTGCACGCCCACCAAGCAAAACATCTACTTCAGCAATCAATTCATGTTTTTGATAAAGATATTTATTTTCCTCAGGAGTGTTTAATGTATACCCAAGGGCTGCCATACCACGTGGAATAATGGAAACCTTATTTACACGACTAGCACCTTTAGTCATTTCAGAAATTACTGCATGTCCACTTTCATGATATGCAACAATTTGTTTTTCCTTTGGAGAAATTCTACGCGACTTTTTCTCAAGTCCTGCAATTCCTCTTTCTACCGCCTCTTTAAGATTTTTTTGTGTAACTTCTTTTTGATTTGCTCTTCCTGCCAATAATGCAGCTTCATTAATAATATTTGCAAGATCAGCACCCGCCAACCCAGCTGTAAGTTTTGCAATTTCATGCAAATCTACATCTTTTGCAAGTTTAACAGAGTTAATATGCACTTTCAAAATCTCAATTCTGCCATTAAAATCTGGTTTATCTACCAACACTTGCCTATCAAATCTCCCTGGTCGTAAAAGTGCGGGATCAAGTACTTCCGGCCTATTTGTAGCCGCCAAAACAATTACAGGAGCCTCTGAACCAAAACCATCCATTTCTGCCAACAATTGGTTAAGTGTCTGTTCTCTTTCATCATTCCCACTTACAACTCCTCCTGCTGCACGAGATTTACCAATCGCATCAATTTCATCGATAAAAATAATACTAGGTGCCTCTTTTTTTGCAATCTCAAAAAGGTCTCGCACACGACTTGCTCCAAGTCCTACAAACATCTCAATAAAACTACTTCCACTCATTGAAAAGAAAGGCACATTTGCTTCACCCGCAACAGCTTTTGCAAGTAATGTTTTCCCTGTCCCTGGAGGTCCTACCAGCAAAACACCCTTAGGAATTTTTGCACCAATAGAAGCATAACGATCTGGATATTTTAAAAAGTCTACAATTTCTACAACTTCCTCTTTTGCTTCTTCATTTCCTGCCATATCTTTAAAGCGTACATTTGGCTTTTCTGCATTAATGAGCTTTTTGGAACTCCCCATACCAAAAATACCACCACCCATATTTTTCTGCATTTTTGAAGTAATAAAAACCCAAAGAAAAATAATAATTAAAAATGGAAGTAGCCAACCTAACATATCTGTAAAAAAATTTGTTTCACTAAAACCACTATAGCTAATATTTTTTTCATCTAAAAGAGCAACTAAAGAAGTATCTTGAACTTTTTTAGCTACATAATACACCTTTTGTCCATTATGAAAACCTACCGCCTTAACAAGTGTTTGACCAATTTTCACTGAAGTAACTTCATTATTTTTGATTAATTGTTTGAATTGGTAATAGTCAATATTTTTGGTAACATCTCCTCCTATTTTTTCAAAAAATCCACCTTCCCCAGAGCTTGTAAACCTCACCAATAAAACAGCAATAATTGCAAAAATAATAAACATTAATATAGGATTTTTTTGATTTGGTTTTTTGTTATCTTGTTTCTGTGCCATTTTTTCCCCTTATTTTTTAATCATCTTTAAAGCCACCCACTCATCCTGCAACTTTGCTTCTTGTAGCTCAAAATTTTTAAATTTATCAATTACACTATCTTTATATTTTTCTAAAATTCCGGACAATATTAAAACTGAGCCACTTTTTAAGGCTCTATTGAAATCATTATATAATATTTTTATAACATCTGCCAAAATGTTTGCCACAATAATATCATATCCTCCTTCGCTCTTATCAATACTTCCCTCCCAAATCTTATCTATACTTTCATGATTTAAAGTAAAGTTTTTTAAACTTTCCTTTACTGCCAAAGAATCTGTATCGCACATATGTACAATTGCACCATTTTTTTTAGCCACCAAAGATAAAATTCCGCTACCACATCCAACATCAAGCAAAGTTTTTCCTTGTAACGAAAGCTTTGAAATAAAATCAATACACATAGAGGTTGTTGCATGATGCCCTGATCCAAAGGCAAGTGCAGGATCAATCATAATATTTACAGCATCCTCTTTTTTAGGATACCAACTTGGATGAATATAAAACCCATTACACTCTATAGGCGTAATTCCTAAGCGATATTGATTTATCCAATCCTCATTTTTCTTTTTGTCCAAAGCATAAGCAAAACCTATTTTTTGCTCCATACGCTCCGATAATAAATGACTGTATTTTTGAAGTTTTTCCAAAAGCTCCAACACTTCTTCTTCTTTTTGACAACGCACAATGATAGCATCTCCCGAAACACTACCATCAATATTGAAATACTTAAAATCTAAATTTTTAGGATATTTAGAGACCTCTTCTATTGCCTCATTTGTAATTTCTAGAATAAAATCTGTATACAACTCCAAATAAGCATTTGGAATCACAAACAGTTCAAAATAGTTTTCAATCATTCAAGCCTAAAACCGCTTCTAATTTTTCTTTTAAAACCTGAGGAGTAAAAGGTTTTACAATATAATTATTGACACCTGCTTTTAATGCTGTGATTACCTCCGCTTTACCGCCTTCTGTAGTTACCATAATAATAGGAATATCTTCATAACGTGCATCAGATCTAGTTTTTTTAACAAGCTCCAATCCATTCATCTCTGGCATATTCCAATCAGTAATTAACACATCGATCTTTTCTGAACCATTTAATATTTGCCAAGCCTCTACTCCATGTTCTGCTTCTAAAATATCTTCATAACCCAAACGCTGCAAAGTATTTTTAATAATCCTTCTCATTGTAGAGCTATCATCTACGACAAGTAATTTCAAGCAAACTCCTTCATTGTATTCTAATCTTCTTCATTATAAACAATTCTCGCCATTCTATCATAAAAACTTATATAGAAAGTCAAGAAAGTTTCAATCCCACAGGACAATGATCACTTCCCAAGATTTCTGGATAAATTTTTGCATCCACAAGCTTATTGCTAAGCATAGCGGAACAAAGAAAATAATCAATCCTCCATCCCGTATTATTTGTTCTAGCCTTGCCCATATAACTCCACCAACTATACGCCCCCTCCAAATTTGGATAAAAATACCTAAAAGTATCGATAAAACCGCTATCTAAAAGTATAGTCATTTTTTCTCTTTCTTCATCTGTAAATCCTGCATTTCTACGATTTGTCTTTGGGTTTTTTAGATCAATTTCCTTATGTGCCACATTCAAATCTCCACATACAATTACAGGCTTTTTCTTTTCTAATTGCTTTAAAAACATGCGGAAATCATCTTCCCATTCCATACGATACTCCAACCTCTCTAACTCTCTTTTAGAGTTTGGTGTATAAACATTAACTAAAATAAAATCTTCATATTCTGCGGTAATAATTCTTCCTTCTTTGTCATGATGCTCTATTCCCATATCATATTCCACATTTAAAGGTTTTTTTTTACTTAATAACACTACACCAGAATAGCCCTTTTTCTCTGCACTATTCCAATAAGCATGATAGCCATCAAAACTAAAATCAGCCTGTTCTTTTTGCATTTTAGATTCTTGAATACAAAAAACATCTGCATCTACTTGTCTAAAAAAATCCATAAACCCCTTATTCATACAAGCTCTTAATCCATTCACATTCCAAGATACCAACTGCATATTTTTCCTTATAATCATATTTTTAACAATTTTGAAAAAATTATAACTTTTTTAAGCTTAAATTCAAGAATGATTTCTTATAATTAAAATTCATTTTTACAAATTAGATGGCTTGATAGCTCAGTCGGTAGAGCAGAAGACTGAAAATCTTCGTGTCGGTGGTTCGATTCCGCCTCAAGCCACCACTTCTCTTATATATCACACAATTACACACATTCACAAATCTGTTTTTATTATTCTTTCATTAAATCTTTTATAAAACTAACATGTAGTCCCAAATTTTCTCCTATTTTAAAATATGTTATAATCCTCAAAACCACCAAGGATTCTAAGATTGCATGCTTATCTACAAAATAAAAAACTTTTTATCCTGTCAATTTACGGGGCTACACTTCTCTTTTTGGATTATTTTTATCTGTGCTTGTTTCCTTGTCACAATCCCAACATTTTACACACAAGATTTTTGGATCAATTTTTTTATTGCAATCCTTGGCCTCTCCTACGCCTTTTTTGCCGGAGCAAAAAAGACAATTTGCCACATTTTTGGTATTTTTTATGCAATCTTAAGTATTATTTTGAGTTTTGAAATTAAACTTTATGCTGAAATGCTTTTAAACATTTTTTATCTTTTTTTAAATACTATCGGTTTTTTTCTATGGTCAAAAAATCAAAATTCCACCCAAACACAAATCACTATCCAAAATCTTCCACACTCTCTCACTTTTATATATCTTTTCGTGATTCTTGTTTTAAGCATTCTTCATGGTTTTATCTTAAAAAATTTCAATGCATCCTTTGCATTTTTAAACTCCCTTACCCTATTTTTGCAAATCTTTGCACTATTTTTGCAAGTCAAGCGTTATATACAAAACTATCTTTTTATCACACTGGCAAATATTCTTACTCTTTATATTTGGATTGAATTTGTCTTTGTTGATTCTAAATATATTTTTCAATTTTTAAATACTTTAATCTTTCTTTTTATTGGAATTTATTATTATTGGCAATGGAGTAGAAAATGAAAAAACAAGCGCTAATTCTTGCAAATGGACAATTCCCTAGAAATCCTACACTTATACAAGCAATCAAAAATGCAACATTTTTAGTGGTTTGTGATGGTGCAATCAAACATTTAGATCGACTAAAAATTATTCCAAATACCATAATTGGAGATCTTGATAGTATCTCAAAAAAATTTCAAAAAAAATATGCGAACAAAATTATTCACATAAAAGAACAAGAAAGTAATGATTTAAGCAAAGCATTTTTTTATTGTATTAAGCAAAATTTTACACACATTACCATTCTTGGCGCTACAGGTAAAAGAGAAGATCATACATTAGCAAATATATCCTTATTGCTCCAATACTATGACTACGCAAATGTAGAAATTAGAAGTGATTATGGATATTTTAAAGTTTATGAAACTCCTTGTAAAGTTCCAAGCCACAAGGGGCAACAAATTTCCTTATTTTGCTTAGAATCTCACAGAAAAATTACCTCTACAAATCTCAAATATCCCCTAAAAAATCTAGCTCTACCCTTATGGGCAAATGGCACGCTTAATGAAGCATTAGATTCTCATTTTAGTCTAACAAGTGACAAAAAAACAAAAATTATCATATATCAAACCCTTATTTAGTTCCTACCTCTACCCCTCCATCGCCTTTATAAAGTTTTTGTATAATACTCTATCAATATTTATGTAAGGAATTTTTATGGTAGAAAGATACGCAAGAGAAGAGATGAAAAAGCTTTGGGATATGCAAGCAAAATATAATGCTTGGCTAGAAGTAGAAAAAGCTGTCGTAAAAGCATGGAATAAATTAGGATTTATCCCTGATGAAGATTGCCAAAAAATTATTCAAAATGCAAAATTCAACATAGATAGAATCGATGAAATTGAAAAAATCACAAAACATGATCTTATAGCATTCACCACTTCTGTCGCAGAATCCCTAGGTGAAGAATCTCGCTTTGTACATTATGGTATTACCTCTAGTGATTGTATCGACACTGCCGTGGCTTTGCAAATGCGTGATAGTTTAAAAATTATTATCAAGGATATAGAAAAACTACTTTGCGTATTAAAAGATAAATCCTATCAATATAAAGACACTTTAATGGTGGGTCGTAGCCATGGGATTCATGGAGAACCTATCACTTTTGGCCTTGTAATTGCAATTTGGTATGATGAAATCAAACGCCATTTAGAATCTTTATTGCACACCCTCCCAATTATTGCCACAGGTGCCATTAGTGGAGCTATGGGAAATATGGCACACACTCCTATCGAACTTGAAGAATTAGTCTGTGAAGAACTTAATCTTAATTCTGCGAAAATTTCCAATCAAGTAATCCAACGCGATAGTTATGCGCGTTTGATGAGTGATTTTGCATTACTTGCAAGTAGTTGCGAAAAAATTGCTGTTGCTATACGCCATTTCCAACGCACAGAAGTTTATGAAGCAGAAGAATTTTTTAGCAAAGGACAAAAAGGAAGTTCTGCTATGCCTCACAAAAGAAATCCCATTTTAAGTGAAAATATCACTGGACTTTGCCGTATGATACGAGCTTATGCAATTCCTGCTATGGAAAATGTCGCTCTTTGGCATGAAAGAGATATTAGCCACTCAAGCGTAGAAAGATTTATCTTGCCAGATAGCTTCATTACTACAGATTTCATGCTTAATCGTCTTAAAGACTTAATACAAAATCTCGTAGTCTATCCAGAAAATATGCTAAAAAACCTTAATTTAACTGGTGGATTAGTTTTTTCTCAAAGAATACTTTTAGAGCTCCCTAAACAAGGCGTTAGCAGAGAAGATAGCTACAAAATTGTTCAACGCAATGCAATGAAAGTATGGCAAGATCTTCAACAAGGCAAAAGCAGTCTCAATGAAAAAGGCGAAAGCTTATATTTGCAATATCTCCTACAAGATGAAGAATTAGTAAAACTCATCGGCGTTGATGCAATTAAAAATTGTTTTGATTATAGCTACTACACCAAAAATGTAGATAAAATCTTTGCAAGAGTATTTGCATAAAATTCTGAGCAATGCTCAGAATTATCAATCCTATCTTTAATTTTATTTAAATATTTTAATTGCTTCTCTTTTTACTGCACCTAGCACTTTTTAATCTTAATAATCAATCCCTATAATCTCAATCACATCTAAAATCTCCACAAGAAAGTAAAATTTACCATGCTATTTTATAACTCAATAAAATTAGATAAAGTAAAAATAGCTACAACAACAGCCAATAAAATAAATTTCAAAACAAATTCATCACTAATGGTAAAGATAAGTCGCCCTTACACTCATTGCAACAATTGAAAAAGCATGGTTAATACAAATCTATCAAAGCAGCAAACAAAATAAAATATCAATGATTTTATCAAGTATATACTTTGTTTGATCTGTAAAATATTTGCTATCAAATTTAAAACTTTAAATTTTTTTTAAAAATACACAGGATAATTAATAAAACAAAATTACCAGAATTGCTGCAAAAATAGATAAAAATATAGCACTGATTGTAAGAGTAAAAAAACTTAGCAATAAGATGGCAAAAAGTAGGCTAGCCTACTTTTTACTAATAAATTAAAAATCAAAGCTCTTTTAACATCCTTTCATAAGCAGCTTGAGTTCCTGGTCTTACATTGGTAAGCAAACTTGCAATAATAATAACAACTGAGGCTGCTAAAAATCCTGGAATAATCTCATAAAGATCTGAATTAACAAAATTTTTCCACAATACAACAACAGCGGCTCCTGTTATCATGCCTAAAATTGCTCCTACTCTTGTCATTTTGCTCCAAAATAAAGAAAAAAGCATTACAGAACCAAAACTTGCTCCAAATCCTGCCCATGCATAAGAAACTATACTTAAAACACTAGAATGTTTATCTGTAGAAATTAAAAATGCTATCACAGCGACAAGCAAAACACCAACTTTTCCTAAATTTAAAACTACTTTAGCGGGTGCATCTTCTCTAAAGATTTTTTTATAAAAATCTTCTGCAATCGTAGAGCTTGAAACAAGAAGTTGAGAGCTTGCTGTACTCATAATTGCCGCCAGAATTGCTGAGAGTAAAATACCTGTAATCCAAGGATTAAACAAAAGTTGCGACATTACGATAAAAATTTTTTCAGGATCTTGCAAACTTAATTCAAATTTATCAACATAAGCAATGCCTAAAATACCTATAAAACAAGCACTTAAAAGACAAATTGACATCCAAGTAATACCTATAAAAGTGGCTGTAGGAATATCTTTAGTAGAACGAATAGACATAAAACGCACTAAAATGTGTGGTTGCCCAAAATATCCTAATCCCCAAGCTAATGCTGAAACAACACTAATCATACTTATACCCTCTCCCATAGACAAGGCTTGTGGCTTAACTTTCCTTAAAATATTCATTGCTTCATTAAAACCACCCAAATGAGATAGCATAACCAAAGGTACAGCAACTAAAGCTAACATCATCAAAAACCCTTGTATCATATCTGTCCAACAAACTGCCTTATATCCACCCAAAAAAGTATATGCAACAATAATAATCGTTCCTGTTGTTAATGCATACTCATAAGCAATCCCAAAAGTACTTTCAAAAAGCTTTGCTCCACTTACAAGTCCTGATGAAACATAAAATGTAAAAAATATCAAAATTACTACAGCGCATACTATCCGAAGTATATGTTTATCATCATCAAATCTTGTTTCAAAATAATCAGGAATTGTCAAAGAGTTAGCAATTACGCTTGTATAAATTCTCAATCTTTTTGCTACAAAAATCCAATTCAAACTCGCTCCTATAGTCAATCCAATTGCAATATAAGAATCTACAAAGCCACTCACATATAATGCTCCTGGCAAACCCATTAAAAGCCAACCACTCATATCAGAAGCACCTGCGCTAAGTGCAGAAATCATAGGCCCCATAGAACGGCCACCTAAAAAATAATCTTCTGTATTTTTATTTTGTCTATAAAAATAAAAACCTATATAAAGCATCAAAATAGCATAAGCTATAAACATTACCGCTATTGGGGTATTAATATGAACCACTTCCATTTTTACTCCTTTTTATTGCTTCAAGCCTCTGATCCCTAAATTTCCATAACGATGAAAAGATATACTCAAAGACTTTTCATTAAAATAATTTAAAAGCTCAAAACGACCATTTAACAATGGCTTATCCCTTAAAATAATTTTGGCATGATTTGCCGCTTCTTTATAAATTGCATCATTTGAATCAGCCTTTGCAAGATAGCGGATTCTTTCATAATCTTTTATTTTTCCTATAAACTCTTCTTGATTTTCTCGTAAAAACAAGACTTTTGCATCAATTTTTTGAACAATTTCTTCTAAAATATTGATATTTTCATATTGCTCATAACTAACATGTAATTCAACATTAACAATATTTGCTCCTAAAATTATTCCCAAAATATCTTCTAAATTATCATTTTTACAAAGTCTAAACACCATATTTTTTATAGGTGTATAAGAAAACAAATTATCCTCTCCTCGGATATTTACATAATCTTTGGCCTTGCTAAACTCATGATTATAGTGATAGGCATAAGATTTTACCATCTTAATAGCTTGTGTAATTGCTTCTTTGTTTATATTGATTGTTTCTAGCTTTTTGGAAAAACTACACTCGCTTAAATTTTGATCACACTCACTTTGTTCAATATTCAAAAATTGTGTAATATAATTATAGATTCCAACCTTTCTACCATTTCCAATAGCTGACTTTTTAATCCCGCCAAAAGGTTGGCGAAGAACAATAGCACCTGTTGTTGGCTTGTTAATATAAATATTTCCTGCTTGTATATATGTGTGAAAATATTCCCATTCTCTTTCATCTAAACTTTCAAATCCCGCTGTTAATCCATAGCCCGTAGAGTTTACAATTTCAATAGCTTCCTTTAAATCTTCAGCTTTCATTACGGTTAAAATTGGAACAAAGAGTTCATTGGTATGTGTAAAATCACCCTTTTTGGTACCATATTTTATTCCTGGTGTCATTAAATAAGGATTATCATCTAAAAACTTAGGTTTTAATGCCCATTCTTCATAAGGAGCCAACTCATTTAAAGCTTTTTGCACTTTAGCACTCGGCTTGTCTGCTAAAGCACCTAATTTATTTTTAAATTCAAAAGGATTACCTACTGCTAAAGAATTAGCCGCAT
The DNA here is from genome assembly GCF_021300615.1 of Helicobacter anatolicus. Lineage (NCBI taxonomy): Bacteria > Pseudomonadati > Campylobacterota > Epsilonproteobacteria > Campylobacterales > Helicobacteraceae > Helicobacter > Helicobacter anatolicus. Next base: position 72,723 of record NZ_JAJTMY010000002.1, on the reverse strand, counting down.
CTACTAAAGTTTTTTTGAATTCTTCGTCTTCATAAACTTCTTTTTCTAACACAAGCAAAGAAGTAGCGGAACATTTTTGACCGCTGTTACTAAATGCAGAATGAATAATATTTTTAATCGCACTATCACGATCTGCAAATTTAGAAACAATAGTAGCATTCTTTCCACCTGTTTCAGCACTCAAAAGTAAAGTAGGATTAGATTTTAACATAGCATAAGCCGTGTCTTCACCACCTGTAAAAATAGAAAATTTAACCTCTTTATCAATAAGTAAATGTTTAGAAATATCACTTCCTTTTGCGGGTAAAAAAATTAAAGCATCTTGAGGAATACCTGCATCCCAAAAACATTTACAAAGCATATAACCTGTCAAAGTTGAAAGTGAAGAAGGTTTATAAATCACTACATTTCCCGCAGCCAATGGTGCTGCTATGGTTCCAACTGAAATCCCCACTGGAAAATTCCAAGGAGCTATTGTTACACCAATACCCTTAGGACTAAATTTAGTATTTTTATTTTGCTCTCTCAAAACCCTTAAAGAATGTGGATAGAATTCAGTAAAGTCGATTGCTTCACTCACTTCAGCATCAATCTCTAAAAATGTTTTACCTACCTCTAAAGCAGCCAAACCTATCAAATCTCCACGACGCTCTCTCATTAAATTAGCAGCTTTTGATAAAATTGTATTGATTTCATCAAAACTCTTATTTTTAAAATTAGAATTTTTTGCTACATCAAGAGCTTTTTTAATCTCATTTTCTCCTGCCAAATAAGCTTTTCCTATTATCCTATGTTTAATTTTGTCTTTAACTTCTATAAAATTTAAACTATCTTGTTTGAGTTTTATATCCCCAATTACTGGTACTACATCATAATTCTCCAAATTTTCATATTTAGATCTAATATTTTTTGCCCACTCTCTGTTTGCCTTGAGAATAAAATCAGTATCAGCTTCATTTTTAAACACCTTATTCTCATTAAAGATTTTTTGCTCTTTAGTTCTATCTTGCGTTCTATGAGTAGAATTATCAAGCGTTTTTACTCCCTCTAAAGATTTAATAAACAATTCTTTTTGAGCTTGCCAATTAGAATCATTAATCTTAAGATTAAAAAAATATCTCATAAAATTATCTTTACTCGTATTTTCATCAAGTCTTCTTACCAAATACGCAATTGCATTGTTAAAATGCTCTTCATCACACACTGGTGCATAAAGTATAAGATCATGCATTTTAGAAAGCTCATAAGAACATTGCAAACTCATACCTTCAAGCATTTCAAAAGTAAATGATGATAAAGCACCTGCTTGTGAAATCAAAGTATAAGCATAAGCAATTTCAAACAAATTATGACTTGCAATTCCAATATTAATATACTTGTGATTATCACCATCTAACACAAAAGCAAGCATTTTTTTATAATTACTATCAGTATCAATTTTTTGATAAAAAGTTGGTAAATCCCAACCTCTTTGCGAAGCTATGGTTTCTTCGCTTTCCATATTTGCACCTTTTACAAAACGAATTTTTATAGGCTTCATGCCATTTAAAACCCTTTGTTTTGAAAAAGCAAAAAGTTTTTTCAAATATTCATAAGAATCAGGTATGTAAGCTTGCAAAACAATACCTGCTTTGATATTGTATTTTGCCACGCTTTCCATGAAAGCTTCAACAGTTAATTCCAAATCTCTAAATTCTTCCATATCAAGATTGATAAATTTAGATACACCTTGTTTTTTTTCTTCTTCTAAGGCAATTTGATAGAGATAATCAAGCCTTTTAACTATTTCATCTTTAGAATATTCAAAATCAATAATATTAATCTGTGAAAAAATAGTAGTAATCTTAATCGAAATATAAGTGATATATCTAGATCTTAAAGCCTCTTCATATTTTTGAATACGCTGTCTACTCTCTATTTCTCCTAAAACCTCTTCACCGATCAAATTTACATTTAAAGTAATATTGTCTTCTTCTTTTCTTTTGCGCATATGAGGCTCTAAAGCATCATGATTAGCATCTAAAACCATTGCTTTAGTATCTTCTCTTAAATGTTTTATAAAAAAAGGAACACTTAAATTTGGAGCAAATTTACCAAAATTTAAAAAAGTAAAAAGTAAAAATTTTTCAAATGTGCTAAAAAAATCTGCTATGCCATATTTATTTAAAGTATGCTCGATAAGCTCAAAACTAGCGTGTTTATCTCTACATCTAAAAGATCGATCTAGAAGTTCTATCAGCATCACTTTATTTTTAGGATTATTTAATAATTTCTGCATTTTAGCATGAAATTTTTTCTCGTTAGTAGAAATATTATTTTGTATTTTCTCTTGCAATTCTTCAGCTAAAGCTAAAGCTTTTTGTATCATTTAAATCTCCTCAAAAAGTTTTTTTGATAATACAAAAACTCATCAAGAAACTAAAAATTTTTCAACCCTATTAATTACAAAAGTTTTACATTGGTAACATTTATGGATAAAAGTGGCTTTTAGCCACTTAATACTGTCAATTCTAAAAAAGATTTATATAAGTTTGCAATATTGTCTCTCTAGCAATACAAACAAGTTTGTTTATTTTTTATTTTGCAATTTATCAAGATCGCTTAAAATATTCTCACCTTTTGCAAAATTTTCTCGATCAAATTCTGTAAAAGAAATATAAACACTTTCTTTTGGCTTCTTAGCTACACGCTCCAAAGATTCTGAAATGTCTTTGGCAATTTCTCGCTTTTGTTCAATACTAAGTTTTCCTGCTACTTTTACATCTATATAGGGCATTACTACTCCTTACCAACTAAATCCACCGCCAACTTTTAGGCTAAAATAACTAGGAATATTCATTCCTCTAATTTGTGTTAAATGTGTATTGCTCTGCACTGCAATATCCAAGAATCCAAAAAGATTGATACCACCTGTAAATATTACACCTTCATTAAATGGATTTCGCAAATCATACATCGTCCCCACTCTAACATCAACATATTTAAAATCAAACATCATTCCACCGCCAACCATTTGATTCTTTGGTGCAACATAAGAAAGTGTATGATTTGGCAATAAATCCGCATCAAATGCAAGACTAAAAAATCCAGCCTGATATGCAATCCCTGCTCTTAATTGAGGATTAAGATAGATTTTTTCTGTTTCGCTAAGCTTTAAAGCAGGCTCATTAATATTTTTTGCCACAAAACCAACGCTAAATCCCTTAATACTATATAAAGCTCCAATATCAATCCCAAAATTATGCGACATTGTCGGTGCATTTCCAAGAGAAATACCAGAAAGTGTATTAAAATTTCCTGTTTTAGATACATGATAACCCACACCATATAAATATTTTAAGGTCATACCAACACTAATTTCTCCAGCACCAATATTAATACTATGCCCATAGCCCACAGGCACCTCACCAACAATCAACCCGCTAAGTGAGATATTATGCTTTGCACTATCGCTAAACACAGAGCTGCTATCATAAATATCTTTTCCATTCCCACTGCTAGTGCCGCTCGCTTTTGCACTACTGCCAACCAAATCTAGCGTGATCTTATCTCCACTAATCCCAAGTTCAACATATTGACCACCTGCATCAATAATCAAACGATTATGTGTAGAATCAAAGCTTGCCGATCCACTCGCAAAAGCACTTCCAAAAATCCCGATTCCAAACCCTCCTACATCATCATTAGGCTTAGTTTGAAAAACCAAACCATTTTGTGATGAAAGTGAAAAATTATTACTTTTTAAAGTGTTTTCAATAGTCTGTATATCCTTAATTGCCTTAGATAATGATGCATCACCATTTTGAGAAATCTCAACACCATTTAATGCGCCTACAACCTTAGAGACATCAATATCACCCTTACTTGCGTCTTTCAATAAATCTGCAAGTCCGCTAACACTATCACTATCTAAATTTTTAATAATGCTATCTAATAAGGCATTTCCTCCAGCACTTGCACTAGCTTGCAAAAGCTTATCTTGAATGTCTCCTAATATCTTCTCTGGGTTTTCCTGTGCTACTTTTTTGAAATTTTCAACTGCCTTATCTAAATCATTTTCATTACCCATACTATTACCAGCAACACTACCTAAAAATTTTGCCAAATCCCCCTCTGTAAATGTTCCATTGCCACCACTTCCATTACCCAAGAGATTTTTAATCACCTCACCAAAATAACCATCTGGTAACTCCAAAGAATCATTTGCCGCTAAGGTACTTGCACCCAAAAGCGTAGTGCCAGAAGCACTAGAAACGCCACGAGATACTGCTTTTTGCGTTGTACTAAAAATACCACTAATTTGACTTGGCAAACTTTGCAAGTTTTTAATATCTACATTTGCAAGTTTCAAAAGATTATGATCTCTAATTGTAGCACCAAAACTATAAGCAAAGCGATATTTTTTTGTTGTGCCAAGTAAAGCAGGATTGTAATAAAGCCCCCATTGAGAGTTTTTTAAAGCTACTCCAGCGCCACCCATACTTGCTGAAATATTCCCCATGCCACCAAACTCTAATGCTTGAACTTGAGAAAGGCTTAACAAAACTCCGGAAAACAAAAGTGTTTTTGAATTAAATATTCGCATATATATTCCTCACTTTTTTGTATTACTCTATGATTATAACCTCTTTTTGTAGTTTTATTCCAAAAATATCAGAAACTTTTTTCTCTGCCAATTCTATAACTTGCATTGCAGAAGCAAAATCGGCTACTCCACGATTTTTATTTACCAAAAAATTTGCATGTTGTTCAGAAAATCCCACACCATTAATAAAATATCCCTTCATTCCAACAGCCTCAAGTAAACGCCCCGCAAAATCTCCCTCAGGATTCTTAAAACAACTCCCACAACTAGGAAATTTTGGATGTGTTTTTCGCATATTAGAAAATTTTTCTAACAATCCTTCTTGAAAACCTAAAATCTTTTTAAAACGTGCAGCAAAAATCACTCCATCAATCTCTGTCTTACGATAAGCAATCCCCAAAGTTTTTGCATCTCTCCAAACCCCATCCACACACACAGAATCTAAAATCCCCTTCATTTCATATTCTTTCATCCCAGCATTCATTTTTACAAGCCCTCCTAAGCTTCCTGGAAGAGCACGCAAAAATTCCAATCCTGTTAAATTGTTTTGCCAAAAATATCTAAAAATTTTTGCACTACTTGTACTACCTCCAACTTCAATATAATCTCCCAAATCTCGAATATAATCAAAATTATCCCCCAAAATTGCTAGATTTTTTGCACTAGGAGCAATAAGAAGATTAAAACCAAAGCCAAGAATTTTCAACTCTCTGTCATATGTAAAACTATCAATCACTTTTACAGGTAATGCTGCACCTATCTTGATACTTAAATACTTTGAAAAATCAATAATCTTTATCATTATCCAATAAAATTTGGAATCAAATTTATCAGACGCGTTGTATAATCAATCAACATATTTAACATCCAAGGCATCGTAAAAATAATCACACCAATAACTGCTAAAATTTTTGGCACAAATGACAAGGTCATTTCATTAATCTGTGTTGTTGCTTGAAAAATACTTACCAAAAGCCCTACAATAAGCCCTACCAACAAAACCGGCAAAGAAATCATTAAAGTAATTTTATAAGTCTCAATAGCAAGCCCCATTAGTTGTGATTCCATAATCCCTCTATTTAAAAAATTAATTTTTTTGCCATTATATCCAACCATATAACAAAATCAATCATTTTCATTAAACAAAATTTAAGTATCAAATTATATAATAATCCAAAAAGCCGCAATCAAGGAAATAATGGGGTTTTTTGCATTATGATAATCTTTAAGCATTATTATTCTTTAAAAAATTTAAAGGGTATTTTTGATAGAAATTTTAAAAAAAATCACGACAATAAGAAAAGAAAAAATTCAAAAGTTAGGCTTTAATTTTGGTCATTCTATCCCTCAAGAAAGAATAGTGCCGCTAAATCCCCCTAAATTTGCTAATCCGCTACTAATTGCTGAGATTAAACGCTCCTCTCCCTCAAGCGGAATGATTGATGAAATCAAAGATCCCATCTCCCTTGCTTCATACTATCTAGATTGTGGAGCAAATGCTATTTCTATCCTCACAGAAGAAGATCATTTTAATGGTAGTATCAAGGATTTAATACGAGTAAAAAATACTTTTAAAAAAACTACAATTTTACGCAAAGATTTTCTTCAATTTCCTGAAGAAATCGAGATAAGCTATAAAATAGGTGCAGATATGGTGCTTATTATTATTGCAATGTTTTTAGAAGATAAAAAAACTTTTGAAGAGATGTTATTAGAGATAAAAAAATACAACCTTACCCCACTTTTTGAAATCCACACAAAAGAGGAATTAGATTTTTTACTCCCCTACCAACCGCAAATTATTGGAATTAATATGCGTTCTTTGCATACCTTTTCTATCCACAAACAACAAGGAATTTTATTAAAAAATCAGATTCCAGAGGGAATAAAAACAATTTTTGAATCCGGTATTATGAGTAATTATGATGGCTATATAATTGGAAGTAGTGGCTTTGATGGAATGCTTTGTGGTAGTTATTTTGTAAAAAGTAAAAGCAATACCATTACAAGTCTTATCCACTCATACAAAAAATCCAAAAATCCTGCAAATAGATTCCACAAAAATATCTTCAAACGACTTGCAAACAACAAACCTTTAATAAAAATCTGCGGAATCACAAATCTTGATGATGCTTTACTTGCCTGCAAAATGGGGGCAAATATGCTTGGATTTATTATTTCTAAAAATAGTAAAAGATATATTGATATTACAGAAATCAAACAAATTTCACGTGCCTTAAAAACACTTTATCCTGAAGTTTTAAAAATTGGTGTTTTATTAGAAGATACAAAAGATTTCCAACAAGCAAAAGAATTATGTGAACAAAATTTTCTTGATTCTTTACAACTCCACGCGCCAGACAATCTCCCTTATTTTGCAAAATACAATCTTTTAAATGCAAATTTTAATTTTTACATCTGTATAAATTATGAAAATCTTGATGACTATCCTAAAAACGAATATCTACCTTTCATACTTCTAGATTCTAAAAGTAAAGAAAAAGGAGGGAGTGGCAAAAGCATACCACTAGAAGCACTCAAAGAATTAAAAAATACAGGTGAAGCATTATTTGTAGCAGGAGGAATTGGGGCACACAACATACAAGAGCTTTTAAACCTCGGTGTAAGCATGCTAGATATTAATTCGCAAGTTGAAAAAGAAATTGGCAAAAAAGATCCTCAAAAACTTCAAGAAATTTTTGAAATTATCAATAATCACTATCAAAAACTTTAAACAAGGAAAAAGAATGCAACTCTACACAAAATCCAAAAATACTTTTTTTGGTGACAAAAATGAAAGATTTGGCGGACAATATGTCCCTGAGATTCTCTATCCCGCCTTAAAAGAATTAGAAAATGCTTATAAAAATATTTTTCACACAAAAGAATTTCAAGCAGAACTCAAGGAGTTAATGACACATTTTGTCAATCGCCCCACGCCATTAATTTACGCAAAAAATGCTTCAGAAATCTTGCAAAATGATATTTATCTTAAGTTTGAAGGTCTTGCAAATACTGGGGCACATAAAATCAATAATGCCATCGGTCAAGTTTTATTAGCAAAAAAAATGGGGAAAACACGCATTATTGCAGAAACTGGAGCGGGACAACATGGACTTGCCACCGCATGTGCATGTGCAAAACTAGGCTTAGAATGTGAGATTTTTATGGGCAGTGTTGATATTGCTAGACAACGCCCTAATGTTTTAAATATGGAATTATTTGGTGCAAAAGTACGAAGCATAGATTCTGGAACAAAAACTTTAAAAGATGCCGTCAATGAAGCATTAAGAGAATGGAGCAAAGATTCTATAAATACTTTTTATGTTTTAGGAAGTGCGCTTGGCCCCTATCCTTATCCTGATATTGTGCGAGATTTGCAAAGCATTATCTCCAAAGAAGTATTAAGCCAAATTAAACATTATTTCACAGGAATGCCTGATTATATGATCGCTTGTGTTGGAGGTGGCAGCAATGCGATTGGATTTTTTCATGCATTTTTACAAAAAGATGTCAAACTTATTGGAATTGAAGCAGGGGGTAAAGGAAATAATAGCGGGGAACATGCAATGCGTATGCAAAACTCAAGAGATGCTCAAACTGGTATTGCACAAGGTTATAAAACAATTTTTTTACAAAATCAAGAAGGACAACTTGCCAAAACCCATTCTATTAGCGCGGGGTTAGATTATGCTGGGATTGGACCACAATTAGCCCATTTAGGCAAAATTGGACGTGTTCAATTCCAAAGTGCAACAGATGATGAAGTTTTAGAAGCTTTAAAATTTTTTGCCAAAACAGAAGGGATTATCGCTGCTTTAGAATCAAGTCACGCACTTGCAGGAGCAATCAAACTCTGCCAAACACAAAAAAATAAAAAAATCATTATCAATATTTCTGGCCGAGGAGACAAAGATATTTTTATCACAGCAAAATATCTCAAAACCAATATTTGGGAAGATTTTTTGGGTGAAGAAATAAAAAGAATACAAGAATTAAAGGCTATAAAATGAAAGATATTGTACTAATGGGACATATTGTGGGAGGTTTTCCTACAAAAGAAATAAGTCTACAAGCCGCTCAAGGAATTATAGAGGCAGGGGCAAAATATCTTGAAGTGCAATTTCCATTTTCAGATCCAAGCGCAGATGGAGTAATTATTGAAGAAGCATGCAATATTGCCTTAAAAAATGGTTTTAAAATTCAAGATGGTTTTGATATTGTGCAAGAATTAAGTCAAAAAGCAGAAATTTTAATCATGACTTATGCCAATATTGTTTTTCGCTATGGAGTAGAAAGTTTTGTTAAAAAGGCCAAAGAATCTGGTGCAAAAGGCTTGATTATTCCTGATCTTCCTATTTATCAAGATGAAGGCTTGAGAAAATTTGCTAAAAAATTTCACCTCTATGTTGTTGAACTGATCACACCAAATACCACACAAGAAAGAATCAAAATGTTAAGTCAAAAATCACAAGGAGAATTTATCTATGCTGTAGCGCGTGCAGGAATTACGGGAAGCAAAACTATAATCAGCCAAGATTTGTTTGACTATCTTGATAGAATCGCTAAAAATTGTGACAAAAAAATTGCTCTAGGGTTTGGGATTCAAAGCTATAAGCAAATCCAAGCCATTAAAAATAAAATTGATATTGTTGTAGCGGGAAGCTACTTTGTCAAACAAATCACAAAATATTCTAGTAAAGAATCTCTTTTTGACCATACCTTAAAACTTTTTAATCCCTAATTCTTTTAGTTTATAATGGTATGCTGACAAAACTCCTGCAATACTTGCAAAAATAACTGCATATCATAAGAATCAATCTCACCAATATTTGCAATCCTAAACATTTCTTTACCTGCAATTTTCCCTGGATAAATGGTAAAGCCTCGATTTTTACAAAATTGATGCAATTCTTCAAAATTCATATTTTTAGGAATATCAATTGAGGTAATAATCACACTATGAGAGCTTTTTGGATAAATACAAAAGCCCAAATCTTCCAAGCCTTGACGCAAAATTGCATTTGATTTTTGATAACGCAAGAAACGATTTTTTAACCCCTCTTCTTGTAACTCCAAAATTGCTTCATAAAGTGCATAAGCCACTTGCACAGGCGGTGTAAAACGCATTTGATGATGTTTGATAAAATACTCATATTGTGCTTTTAAATCAAGATATAAGCTTTTTGCAAACTCTGCATGCATGATATTTTGATTTTTTGCAATAACAAAAGAAATCCCCGCAGTGCCTTGAATATTTTTATTGCTTGAAGCAATAATAAAATCTACTTCATTTAGCGAAATCTCATAACATGCAAAACTACTCATACAATCTGCAATAATTTTTATTCCCAAAGGATGCGCAATTTTTGAAATTTGCGTAAGATCATTTAAAAGTCCGCTTGTTGTTTCAGAATGCACAACACTCAAAAAATCCGGTCTTTCTTTTTGTAAAAATTGTTCAAGTTCTAGAAAATCAATAGGTTCTAAAAAGCTACTTTGAAATACCACATAATTTAGCCCATGATATTTTGCAATCTCACACATCCTCTGACCATATGCACCATTAACAATAATTGCAAGTTTATGAGACTTATCTAATGTTGATGCCAAGGTGGATTCTACAGCCAAAGTACCACTTCCACCAAATAACACACAACTACTATCTTTAGCATCTTTTACAAATCCTAACAAGCCTGCAGAAATTTTTGCCATCAAATCTCCAAACTCCTGCTCCCTAGGGCAGATATCAGGCACTAATTGTGCTTTTTTTACACGCATGGAAATTGTTGCTGGACCAGGGTTAAGTAAAATATTACGCTTCATTTTTTTCCTTTTCTATCATTGTAATAATTTTGGGATAATACTTTTTTCTGCACGCTCTAAATGTTCTTTGCAGTCAATCTCACACCAAACTAAATCTTCAATTTTTAAAACTTTAAATCCTATTAATAATTCTTCATAATCCTTGCTGTGAAAATCAAAGTGCAAAAAACTCTCATAAGAAATTTTACTAATTCCTACAAGCTCTGCATCAATACTTTTTAATTTTGTTTTATCCTTAGAAAGTGCATTTAAACACTGATTTTGATTAATCTCCAAATACACTTCATCACCAGAATCGCTCCTACCACTACCTAGAATCAAATCTCTTCTACAATCATCTAAAAGCTCTTGTATTGCTCTTTTTTCATAAAGCAAATCTGATTCTAAAAGCAAAAAGTCTTCATGAATTTTATCTTTTAAAGTTTGCAAGGTTTGAGAGCTACCACTAGAATCAAATAAAGGATTTTTACAGGTGCTAAGATGGGCCCCAGAAATCTTTAAATTTTCAAAGTATTCACTTTTATACCCTGTGCCAATCACAATATCCACAATCCCAAAACTTACTAAAATCCCAATACTTCGCTCAATTAAGCTCTGTGTCAATCCTTTTGGTTGTAAAAAAGCTTTAGGTTTATCTCCCTTCAAATTTCCTAATCTACTTCCAAGCCCTGCTGCTAAAATCACTGCTTGCACCCTTACTCCTTTGTTGCAATCACATTGAATCTAAATTCTGAATTTAAATAATTTTTTATATTTTGATCTTGTATTTTACAGACAAAACCATATCTTTTAGCCATCTTTAAAAACATCTCTTTACGATAATACAAATGCGGTAAATTTCCATACATTTTTTCATATTCCTGCCCATATAGCTGTCTTTTTTTCTCAATATCTTGAGATTTTTTTAAAAAATCAAGCACATCTAAAAATAATACGCATTTTTTTGCTTTTTGAAACATTTGCTCCATAACAAATCCTGCATACTCCAAATCAGAAAAATAATGCATTACACTAAAAGTACACATCACATCTACTGAATCTATTTTTTCAAGATATCTTGCATCTTGATGATAAAAGTTATCTTGAAATTGCGGAAAAACCTCTCTGGCATACAAAATAAGATTTTTTGCATAGTCCATACCACCAATGCTTTTAAAGCTACCCCCCCCCCCCACAAGATTTAAAGCAAAAAGAAATGCCCCTGCCCCACAACCAACCTCAAAAATACTTGTATAATCTTTTAATTTTGCTTGTATAAAAATTTCTTGAACAAAATCCCTATAATCCTGCAATTTTAAACTTCCGCTTTTTGTATCAAATCCGTTTAAAAATAGCAATTCTTGCAAAATTTGCTCATCTTGAGAACATGAAAAATCCAATGTGCTTGTTTTTTGATTCCAAATTTTTTTCCAACTCATAAAATCCTCTCAATTCTTCTTGCTACTTCATAAGGAGTAATTTTTGGCCTACCCAAGTCTTTTTTACTACCTTTTTTGATTTTCATATAAATAAATATAGCTCCACCGCTTTTATTCTCCTCAAACTCCTCTAAAGCATCTTTTAAAGAATCTAATGTTTCCAAGCTTAACACTTTTTCATATCCACAAGCATGCGCAATACTAGCAAAATCCACACAAGGTGCAAGACTAAATTGCCCACCTGTAGAATCATGACTTTCATTATCTAGTAAAATATGACAAAAATTCCCCTTATTGTGCATTTTAGTATAATAAGCATTTGTACTTAATGTCCCCATACGCATCAATAATGCACCATCTCCATCAATACAAAGTATTTTTTTATCACTTTTTAATGAGATTCCAAGTCCTAAAGCGCTTACACAGCCCATAGATCCCACCATATATAAATGATTTTCGCAATCCTTAATTTCATAAAGCTCTCTACCACTCTTCCCTGTCGTAGCAAGAGTGATCATGTTTTTTGACAAAGATACAATTGTCTCCAAAATTTCTAACCTCGTATATTTTGCCTCTAGTTTTACACTTAAAAAAGGACTTTTTTTTAAGAAAATCTCTTTTTGATTTTCTAATTTTAAAGATTCTAACACTCCATTTTTTACGATAAAAAAGAAAGATTTGTTATTTTGCAAAATCTTTTTTGCCTCTAAAATCTGCTTACTTGCTTCCACAAAATCTGCACTTAAAAATGCATATTCTACACCACAAACTTCTAAAAGCTTATCTGTAATTACACCCAATAATTCATGTTGTGGTTCATCGGTATTTTGATTATTTATATCTCTCTCACCCCTTAAAGACACAAAACATAAAACTGGAATACCAAAAGTGTGATTTAGTGAAGTAAGCGGACTTAATGCATTTGATAACCCACTATTTTGCATCAATACCACACCATAATTTCGTGAAGTTTCTTTAGCGCCCACCAAAGAGATTCCACTAGCAATTGCCATAGCATCACCCTCATTATTTGCCATAATAAATCTCTCATGCATAATTGCATAATTAATCAATGGTGCAAGATAACTACAAGGCACCCCTACAAAATCTACAAATCCATTATTTTGCAATAATTCTCCAAATGTCTTTGTATCCATATTTACCCCTTAAATTGTCCCTGGTATAAGAGAGAGTATTTCTTTAATACTCATGCATTCTTTTTCTGCTTCCAAGCTTCTATCATTTTCCAAAATACTTTTTGCAACACTTTGCATTGCAATAAATGCACTCCTTAGCATGTGATTTGCATAAATCACAATATTTACACCATATTTTGCTAAGTCCTCTGCAGAAATTGCATTAAAACTCGTAGGCACCACGACAATTGGCGTATTTTTATCTTTTTTACGAAAAGCTTTTAAAAACTCTATAATTTCTACTCCATCTTTATGTCTTGAATGAATCATAATTCCATCAGCACCTGCTTCAATATAAGCAAATGCTCTTTTTAATGCATCATCTTGCCCCTTATCTAAAATCAAACTCTCAATTCTGGCAATAATCATAAAATCCTGTGTTACCTGTGCCTTTTTCCCTGCGCGAATTTTTTGACAAAATATTTCAATATCTTCTTGTACTTGATGTACTTCATTACCTAGCAAACTATTTTTTTTCAAACCTGTCTTATCTTCAATCACTACAGCACTCACTCCCACACGCTCTAAAGTTCTAACACTAAAGACAAAATGCTCAAGAAGTCCTCCAGTATCTGCATCATAAATCAAAGGCTTATGTGTAACCTCAAAAATCTCATTTAATGTGTTTAAACGCATGCTAAGCTCTACTGCTTCAATATCTGGTTTTCCACGATTTGTAGAATCTGTCAATGAGCTTGACCAAAATCCATCAAAACCAACTTTTCTTCCTTCTTTATCTACACAAGTATTTTCTGCAATTAACGCACTTAATGCAGAATGTGTTTCTAAAAATCTTAGTGGCTTTTTTAAACCAAGCAATACTCTTAGGCGTTTTTGCTGCATTGCCTTAGAAATTCCTAAAGCATTAATTGTTCTCTTGATTCCTAAAGCATTAATATGCGTGCTATAAGGCACTTCAATAAGTCTTGGATGATACTCTAAATCTTTTTTTTCTTGTGGATACAAATCATATAAAATCTCTATCACTTCATCACGATAAATCTTTAAATACCCTTTCTTCCAATCATCTCCATGCACTACATAATCTGGCTTTAAACGATAAAGATTTTCCTTATAACTTGGCGCATCTTGCACAACAACAGAATCTACAATGCTAAGATTTTCAATCACCTTTTTGCGTTCTTCAAAATCTAATAATGGAGCATCCTCCATCATAGCAATCGCATGATCGCTAAATAATCCTACAATCACTTTTCCATATTGCTTTGCATGTTGCAAGACATTAATATGCCCCGCATGTAACAAATCCGCCGCCATTGCCACATAGACTATTTTTTGCACTATCGCTCCTTTTTCTTTAGATTTTTTAAGGTTTCTTCTGTAATGTCTTTCCAATTTTTCAATACACTACTATCTTCTTTGATCTCATAAATCTTCTCTAAACCGCGTGCAAAAGCATGCATTTGTGCATGAATAATCTTGCGATCTTTAGGATAATTTTTTAAAATATTTTCAGGAGTATTTTTTAGATTCATCCCATCATAAAGCAATCCCGCAGCATCTGCATTACTCATCAAACGAGAATCAAATACTATTGCACCCTTTGCGCCAAAATCCTTGAAAAGCAATAAACTCTCAGAATGCCTTCCTAATTCCTTACCATGATTTTCTTGCATTTGCTTATAACTATCATAAAGCCCATGATCTGAAGCAATAATAATTTTTGTTTGATCATAAATGCCATTTTTTACCATCCACTTCAAAAAATCTGCAACTGCAAAAATTGCACACACTTCATTATCAAAATGATAAGTCATGTAAGAATTAAGACCAAAAAGATAAGCCATAGGCATTTTATGCTTGAGCTTTTCTACTTCTGTTTGAATCTCTAAGCTTGGTAAACATCCTCTTTTAACATCTAAGCCCCCTGGTGAATGCGTAATCATACTTTTGATATATTTAAAGGTAGGTTGCTTTTGATTAGTATTTGCAAAATCTAAAAAACTCAAGACATCAGAAGCTTGATCTGCTACGATTTTAAACTGCTTAATTTTAGCGCTTTGAGAAAATCTCCATCCATAATCAATATAAAGCTTTGCCCTAAAACTATAAGGTGAGATTTTAAAAAGTCCATAGTTGATGAATTCAACAATAAAATCTGTTTTTGTTGTAAACAAAAACTCCAATTCCTTAGCATGTTTTTTGTAAAAATGCTCTTTATAAGGTGTGCCCTCATAAAATTGAATCCCTTCTTTAGTTTTCCAATTTTTAAAATCTGCAGGCTCTGGATTTAAAATATCTACTTTATAATGATTTTTAGCAAAATTTCTTGCCACATTCTCAAATGCTATCTTAGCCTCTTTAAAAATAATATCTGTCCCTACAACTTGATGATATTTTTGCATTAGCTCATAAACAGAATAATCCATTCCCCCAACAAGAGGACTTGTAGTAAGGTAAGTAAAACTACTTGTAGAAATTGTATTATTAAAATAAGTAAATCCAGAAAAATGCTGAGCCACTTCTGGATAAAGCTCTAAAATCTCTCCAAAATGCGAATTTGTAAAAGCATCTAAAACTAAAAATAATACATTCTTTTCCTTTGAAAAAGAAAGGAGATTTGTCACATCTTGAGTTTGTCCTTCTTGAATTTGTTTTGTGTTTTGTGTAAATTTTTTTTCTGTATGTGTAATGATTTTAAAAGCACTAAACAAAGAAAATAGCACCAAAAATACTGCAAATATTTTCAAAATTTTCAAGAAAAATGCCTTATATCGCAAGGCAATTAGCATCAAAATAATGCCTAAAATCCCACAACAAAAATCTACTAAAATAAGTCCATATTTTGGTTCATTAAACACTTCTCTTTGTGCCATAAACAACATATGATCCAAAGCACCATAGCTTTCATTTTTGATAATATTGAAATCAAGAAAAAAATTATAAACTACAGCGATAAAAAAAATAACACCGATTCCAAAAACACCGATTTTTAGCAATCGTGTTTTATAAAAAAAGCTTGTAAAATAAATTAATAGAAAACTACAAAGCAAAAAACATCCTAGCAAAACACCAAGAGTTTTTAGCATTAATTGTGCATCAAACTGGCTAATATCACTTGCATAAATCAAATAAGGATTATAAACAAACACCATCAAGCAAAGATCTAAAATTATAAAAATAGAAATATTACGATACAAAATGTATTCACGAGAATCTAATAAAACAAAAGGTGTAAAAATCTTTAAAAAAAGATTATATTTTCCTCTTACATTCCCTAATGCTTTAGAATCTTGAGTTTTTATGGCAAAATTATCATTATTTGTAGCAATGGGTAGTGTTGTATCTTTATATTTTTGATTATTTTTTACAAAAACTGCAAAAACACTTCTCAAAAATGCAAAAACCATACTTGTAGTCCAATACAAAAGCAAAGCACTAGGCATCTGATATAACAAAACCAAAAACACTAGCGCAATCAAAGCACCCTGTATTCTAGCCCCCCTATCCTTAGAGCTCACAAATACATTAAGTAAAGTAAAAAAAGTCATCAATAAAGGCAAAAGATTGATTCCAAATAACAAAGAATCTGGCTGATTTAAATCCTTAATTATTCCAAAAGATATTTGCCCTGTAGATTCAAAATGCACCTGCAATAAAAATACTACCGCAATAAAAAATGGCACCTGCAATGCCAAACCACCCAAAGCCTTAAGCGCAAAAATAGGGTGATAATTATTTTGACGATATAAGGTACGGATATAAGCATAAAGCTCTCCACCCTTAAAAACGCTTTTAAATTCTTTGATTTTTTTATCAAGCCTCTGTTTAATAATATTGTGTCTTACCGCCCCGCTATCTGCAAGATAAAATAATTTTAATAAAAACAAATTTACAAACACACTTAATAAAATAATACTTAATCCAAAACTATGAATATAGTGATTTAAAATATCTAAAACAAATTTTAAAATTGTCTCTAAAGGATAAATACAAATAAAATACAAAATATCACTTATCATTTAACTCCCTCCAAAATTTTTTGTATTTGCAAAAACTCTTGTGCAAACTCATAATATTTTCCAAGTCTTTGCTCTAAAATTTTTTGCCTAATTTCTAAAATCGCCTTTGCTCCAATCTCTCCAGATTCTCCTACATGCGTCCATAGAGATTTTTTTACTTCTTGCAATGCTTCTTGATATTTATCCTCAACACAAGCTTCAAAAATCAAATTTTTTATCTGTGCAAAATCTTTTTTGTTAATCCTTCCACCGATATGATCAAAAATGCTAAATTCCCACATCAAATCAATATCTGCGGAATCATAACCTGAATGATCAAATTCAAAATCAAGCGTTAAAACTGGCTTATTATAAAGACAAATATAATCAAAAATAATGCCTGAAAAATCCGAAATCATTACATCGCTTTGCTCCATTGCATAAACATTTGGTGTGTCAATATCCCATACTACTTGTTCATGACTTGCCTTATCTTGCAATGTAGTTATTAACTCTTTTTCTGAAATAAGACTTTGTGGATGTGGGCGGATAATAAGATAAAAACCTGCTTTTAAAATCGCATCAATAAGTTCCATACCATATTTTGCCAAAGCACCTTCCTTGCCCCAAGAAGGTGAAAGTAAGATGGTTTTATTTTTACAATCCTTATTTGGAAAAAAAACTTTTTTCTGCACATTTTCTTGCAATGTGTTTTTTAAGTGATTTAACATATCACAATAGGGCGATCCAATAATTTTTATTATCTTTTCTTTTACATGATGGGCCTTTGTGACTTGATTAATAAAATCTGCTTGCATTGTCGCATTTATCAAAATACTATCATAATAATCCATTCCAAAAGCCCTATAATTTGGACTTCCCAAAGAATGTACAATATGGCAATAATGCTCTACACCTTTACTTCTTTTAATTTCTAAGACATCTAGCCCTGGTGTTGTCATTACTACAATATCTGCCCGTAGAGTATTTAAAAAAGAATATGCCAGATTACCCTTGCCAATAAAACGCACTTTATTTTTATTTTTGCGTAAAAATGCCAGATCGTTTGAATCAGAAGTCAAAAAAACATAATCAATGCCCCAAGAATCTAGTGCATCTAAAATCGGTGCAAAAACATTATAATATTGCTTACCTTCAGAATAAAATACTAAAGAATAGGTTTTTCTATCTCTTAAAAGGCTAGATTTGCCACCCCCCCCCCCTGAGATAATCTAGCACATTTAATACCTTATAAAAAATATTTTTAATAAAAAATATAAAAGAAGCAAAAATTGCAACTACAGAAGATAAAAGTAAAGACCCTGTACTAGGATCTAAATACGCATGCGCCTCCCCGCTAAACAACAAAAACCAAAACATCACAATCTCTTTCTTAGTTATTTATATAAATTTAAGTAATAATTTATATCGTATTAGCATTCTATCAAAACTTAAAGATATAATCTCTAAACTTTGTGTATAAAATAAAAAAATATCATCATAAGGTAGATGCAGACTTGCTAAAAGCAAGTTTTGTAAGATATGTGCCAAACTTCCTTCAAACAAAATTCCTAAATGTGGTTTTTTATAACTCACTTGCACCATAAAAGCAAAAAGCCTATCCACGCATGCAAACAACTCTTTTTTGCTATGAATCTCCCTTCCCAAAATTTCTAACACTTGATCCCTAAAAAGATAAGCATCATGAATATTTTGCTCCAATGAAAATGCATCAATCTTTTTTGTAGAGTTTTTAATAGTCTGTAAAATTTGTTTTTTATCAATAGGTTTAAGGGAAAAATCCGTTGGTTTTACAAACCTACTCCCTTCTATATATGCACCCATTCCAAGGTTAAGCACCATTTTTGGTTGTAGTTTTTTAATAGATTCTTGCAAATTTTGCAAAGAAAGCAAAAATAAAGAATCTGCAAAAACTTTTTTTTGTGTATTTCCTAAAATCTCAATTGCATCTTGTGGAATTTTTGCCTCCTCATCACCATAATAAGAATTTTTTGCATGCTTACTCAACCCTTCAATATACCCACAATCAAGCCCACACAACAAAACTTCACTTCCCAATTGCATTGCTAAACTAGCACCTGCATTACCTACAAATGGAGCACAAAACTCCATCACACTATTTTTAAATAAATAGCTTGATGCACTCCCCCCTCTCAAAAATAAAAAAGCCTCTTTTGCAATTTTCAAAGCACTAGGATTTACCATATTGCCACACAAAAGCGTAGTATCTCCCAATGGTGCTTGCTCTAATACATCTTTCAAATAATCAATACGCTCAATTTCAATTTGAAAATCCACAGAGATTCCATAATCTTTCAAAGGCTTTAAAGCTGTACCACAAGAAAAAATAATCATCTTTTCTGCATTTTCTTTAATAAAGGGCAATAAAAAATCTAAACTTGGTCCATTTGCAACCACACAAATTGGCACATTCAAACGCTTTGGATAAGACAAAAAAGGATAATTTTTATTTTGCAGAGTGTTTAAAAGTCCTATACACTCATCTTCAAAACTCCCCCAACCTCTTTTATTTGCACTATATTCTTGCCGCACCCATGTAATTAGTTTTTCCAATCTTGGACTCACATAGCTTTGTAATTCACAAATTAAA
Organism: Helicobacter anatolicus; assembly: GCF_021300615.1. Lineage (NCBI taxonomy): Bacteria > Pseudomonadati > Campylobacterota > Epsilonproteobacteria > Campylobacterales > Helicobacteraceae > Helicobacter > Helicobacter anatolicus. The sequence continues at coordinate 53,104 of NZ_JAJTMY010000002.1, read as the reverse complement.
AAATTATTAGTAATCTTTTTAGATGCAAAAAAATTACTAATAGTTTTACGATTTTCAACATTTTGAATACAAAGATAAAATCCACCCTGCGAAACCTGTTTAAAAAGCTCATAATAGTCCACAAAATAACAACTAATACGAAAAAAATCTAAATTTTCTTCAAAAAGTAAAAGTGAATGAAAAAAAACACCTTCTTCACGCATAAACTCTAAAAACAATCCCCCTAAAATTCCATACAAAATCGTTGTGGGCATAAACTTTGGATCTAAATAGTATTCTTTGATACCACGATTTTTCCGTACAAGTTTAATAATTTCATTAATTGCAAACCCTGTAATTGGTAATTTTTTCTCATCAATAAAGTCTAAAAAAACATCATTATAATGCATTTTCCAACGAGGATTACTTGTAGGTTTGGTAGCAATTTCTAAATGCGTCTCAACCATTGTATAACAAGAATCTAGCACGGGATAAAGCATTACTTGTTGTTTTAAATCAATAATATTTAACCCTCTAGAATCTAAAACTAAATTATAATCAATCGGGGGTTTTTGTAGTTGCTGAAATAATTGAGGAGAATTTGATTTAAAAAATTCCATATTTTTTATCATTCTTTGCGATAAAAAATTTTCGATATTTTCTATTTTTCCTTTTGTAAGTATTTCAAGAAGTTTCATAAAATCATCCCTCCCAAAAAGGGAGAGAAAAAATTATTTTTGAGCGTTTAAAGCTTCTTTTGAGATTGACACAACTTTATTGAATGCATTCATATCATTCATTGCCATATCCGCCAAAACTTTTCTATCTAGCTCAACATTTGCAAGCTTTAACCCATGCATAAATTTGGAATAACTCATTGCATTCATTCTGCAAGCCGCATTAATTCTCACAATCCAAAGACTTCTAAAATCTCTTTTCTTTTGTTTTCTATCACGAAAAGCATAACACAAGCTTCTTTCAAGCTGCTCTTTTGCCTTTCTAAAATGTTTTCTTCTACCGCTATAAAAACCTCTAGCGAGTTTTAGTATTTTTTTATGGCGTCTTCTTCTGACAAAACCTGTTTTTACTCTCATTTTTTCTCCTTAACCTAAACTTTAGGTGTAGCATTTAGCTAATCTTGCCCTATAAAGGGGAGCCTTTTTCCTAAAACCAACCTTTGCAAATTATGCTTGACAAAGTAAATTTTTAACCGAATCGCTATTAGCACTATGCACATAATGTGGTTTTCTAAGATTTGTTTTTCTCTTAGGGCTTTTTTTAGTCAAAATATGACTTCTGAAAGCACTACCACGCTTCACGAGATTTTTTTTAACTTTAAATCTCTTAGCAGCACCACGATTTGTTTTCATCTTTGGCATTGTTCTACTCCTTTCATAAGATTAAAATCTATATTATATTATTTTTTTTCTTGTTTTTTAGGAACAAAAAGTAATGTTACATAACGTCCCTCTACTCTTGGCTCCTTTTCTTGCATTGCAATATCCTCAATCATACTTGCTACCTTATGCAATACATCAATACCACCTTGTGGATCACTAGTCTCTCTACCTTTAAGCACAACTTTAAATTTTACATGCTTTTCATCTAAAATAAATTCTCTTGCATGCTTTACTTTATAGCTAATATCATTTTGTGCAATCTGTGTTGAAAGCTTAATCTCTTTAATTTCAATTTGTTTTTGTTTTTTTCTTGCTTCTTTCTGCTTTTTTTCAAGTTGATAACGATATTTTCCATAATCCATCACCTTGCAAACCGGTGGTTTTGCTGTTGGCGAGATCAATACCAAGTCAAGTCCCTTAGAATCTGCAATTTTCTGTGCCTCTTGTGAAGAGATAATTCCATACACCTCACCATCATCACCAACGCATCTTACTTCTTCAAAATCAATATCCTGATTTAATAAAACTTCTTCTTTACTCAAAAGCTAACCTCTCTCATTTTCTTTTCTATCATATTCAAAAACTCACTCTCCTTCATTTCATATTGGCTTTTTTCACGTCGATCTCTAATTGCCAAAGTGCCACTTTGCTGCTCTTTTTCACCAATCACTAAAATCATAGGCACGCGCTGTTTTTCAGCATTACGTATTTTTTTATTTAATGTTTCATTTTTATCCATCACCTCTGCATAAGCCCCCAAAGCAATAATTTGTTTTCTCAACTGCTCTGCATAAGCGTGCTGATTTTCACTAATTGGAATCAACACAATTTGTGTAGGTGCTATAAAGAATGGAAATTCGCCGCCAAAATGCTCTGTAAGTATAGCACTAAAACGCTCAAAAGAACCTAAAATTGCACGATGGATCATTACAGGTTCTTGCATTTGGTTATTTTCATCAACATATTCAAGCATAAAACGATGTGGTAAATTCATATCAATTTGCACTGTTCCACACTGCCATTTTCTCCCAATAGCATCTGTAATTTTTATATCAATTTTAGGTCCATAAAAAGCTCCACCACCCTCATCAATTTTATAAGAAATCTTATGCTCTTGCAAGGCATCTACCAAAGCTTGAGTTGCCACCTCCCAAACACGATCCTCACCGATAGATTTTTCAGGCCTTGTTGCAAGCTCCATTTCATAATGAAATCCAAAAGCCTGCATAATACTATCTGTAAAAGCAATAATATTACTCACCTCTGCTTTAATTTGCTCTGGGCGGCAAAAAATATGCGCATCATCTTGCGTGAATTCTCTTACCCTTAATAATCCATGCAACACTCCACTTTTTTCATGACGATGCACAACTCCATATTCATAAAAACGCAAAGGCAATTCACGATAACTTCTAATTGAACTTTGATAAACCTTGATATGCCCCACACAATTCATGGGTTTGATGCCATATTCCACATCATCAATCGTCGTGAAATACATATTTTCACCATAATTGTCATAATGACCACTTATTTTCCAGACACTACTTTTTAAAATCTCAGGTCCTCTAACAGGTTCATAATCCCTAATCATCAAAGCCTTTGTAAGCATTTCTTCAATTCTTCTTCTTAATCTTGCACCTTTTGGTAACCAAATAGGTAATCCTGCACCAACCTCTTCATCAAAAGTAAAAAGCCCCATTTCTGTACCAATTTTTCTATGATCGCGTTTTTTTGCCTCTTCAATCTGTGTAAGATATGCATTAAGAGTTTCTTTATCAGCAAAAGCAATCCCATAGATTCTAATTAGCATTTCAGCCTTTTCATCTCCACCTAAATAAGCACCCGCAAGTTTTGTAAGTTTAAAGCTATGCAAAAATCTTGTATTAGGTAAATGTGGGCCACGACACAAATCCTCAAAATCCCCTTGTCTATAGATGCCAAAACTATCACCAGTAATTCTACTCATTACTGCTTGTTTCAACTCATCATTTTTAAATTTTTCCATCGCCTCTTGTCTGCTCATCACAGACTTATTAATCGGCAACTTTTTCTTTGCAATCTCTTTCATCTGCTTTTCTATTTTTGGCAGATCTTCCTCGCTAATTTTACTAGCGGTTTTAAAATCATAATAAAATCCCTCATCTACCACAGGACCAACAAAAAACTTCGCATCAGGATAAAGCTCTTTAATTGCTTGTGCCATCAAATGCGCACAAGAATGTCTAATAATTGATAGCGATTCTATAGAATTATCAAAAATGATCTCTTCTCCGCTTAAGCCTCTTTCTTGTGCAGTTTGAGTATCAATAATTTCCTCTCCAACCTTAAAACCTATAATTTCTGACATCACTTTCCTTAAAAATATAAAAAATCCTAAAAAAATTATAACACAAATTTACATTTTAATACTTACGACTCTTTATTAAAGTATGCAAAAAACTCACTTTCATTTAAAATTTTAACCCCCAAAGCCTGTGCTTTTTCTAGCTTGCTCCCTGCATTTTCTCCACAGATTACAAAATCGACTTTAGAACTCACAGAATTAGATACCTTAGCCCCAACATTCTCAAGCATCGCAACAATCAAATCTCTTGGTTGCTGCAATGTCCCTGTTAATACAATTTTCTTCTTAGAAAAATAATTTTGTTTTTGCTCTTGTATTATATTTTTGGGTGTAAGAATCTTTAAGAGCATTTGCACTAAATTTTTATTAATATTAGAGAATTCTACAAAAGATTTTGCCATCTCCTCACCAAACCCCTCAAGCCCAATAATCTCCTCAATATTTTTTTCAAAACACGATAGTCCAAAACTTTGTGCAAGTTTTTTACTCGCCCCCTCACCAATATGCTCGATCCCTAATGCATTAATTAACCGCCACAAATCAATATTTTTCGTATTTGCAATAGATTCTAAAAGATTTTTTGCTTTTTTTTCTTTGAAGCCTTCTAGTTTTAAAAGTTCTCCATAATCTAAACTATAAAGATCAATCACACTATGCACCAAATTTGCATCAAAAAGCTGATAAACAATCCTCTCACCCAACCCATCAATATTTAAAGCCTTTTTGCTTGCAAAATGCACAATACTTTCCTTAACCCTTGCTTCACAAAGTAAATTTTGGCATTTAATAAAAATATCTTCTATCAGAAGCTCTTGATTACACACAGGACAATGCGTAGGAGGCAATATCTTTTTTTCTTCTCCTGTGCGTTTTTCTACAAGCGGTTTAATAATTTTTGGAATTACATCCCCACTTCTAATCACAACAACCCAGTCTAACATTCTTATATCTTTTTTTTCAATTTCTTTATAATTATGCAAAGTTGCCCTTTTTATCTCTGCACCCTCAATCTCTACAGGTTCAAGCTCGGCTACAGGAGTAATCACCCCTGTCCTTCCTACTTGATTTGTTATTGATAAAATTTTTGTATGTTTTTCAACTGCGGGAAACTTATATGCACAAGCAAAACGCGGAGATTTTATCGTAAAACCCAAACTTTCTTGCTGTTTAAAAGAATCTACCATCACCACCATACCATCAAGCATCATTTCAAAATCTGTACGCATTTTCATAATTTCTTCATAATATGCTTGAATAGATTTCAAATCCTTGCAAACTTTTACAAAAGGAACAGGATAAAAACCTAATGACAAAATTTTTTGCATACTTTCAAAAAAACTATCTTGCTGTAATGTATGCTCGCCAAATCCCCATGGAATAAAACGCAACTTTCTACGCGCAGTAATCGCACTATCTAATTGTCGCATACTCCCTGCTGCCGCGTTTCTTGGGTTAGCAAACAAGCTTTCATTATTTTCTAATCTCTCAGTATTAATTTTTTCAAAATCTTCTTTTGTAATCACCACTTCCCCGCGCACTTCGATATTATCAAAATAAGGAATCTCGAGAGGAATTGAAGGGATAGTTTTAGCATTTTGTGTTACTAGTTCTCCCATCACACCATCTCCACGCGTAGCTGCACTTTTTAGCTTTCCATTTTCATAATACAGATTCAATGAAGCGCCATCAAATTTTGGAGAACAAGTAAAACTCGCATCAGGATAAAGTTTAAAAATCCTTTGACACCATTCTGTTAATTCTTCGAAATTAAAAACATCATCTAAGCTCCACATTTTCTTTTTATGTGTGCTTTTTTGAAATTCAAGAAGAGGAGGCATTCCCACTCTTTGGGTTGGCGAAGAAGAAAGAATTTCTTTTGGATTTTTTTCTTCATAATTCTTAACTTGATGATAAAGAATATCATACTCTTCATCGCTTGCTATAGGATCATCTAAGACATAATAATGATATGCCATTTTTGTAAGTTGTTTTACGCATTCTTGATACTGCAAATTATTTTTGATCATTTTTTCCACCACTTATTAAAATGATCAAATTATACCAATAATGCAAAATTAACGCTTCAAATTAATCGCTTCTTTCATTAAATCGTCGCCAGCATTAAATGCTTTAGCATTCATAGAATACCCTCTTTGCATTAAAATAAGATTTGTTAATGCACTAGTTACATCAGTATTGCTTGTCTCAAGATATTTATGCATAATATGCCCAAATTTTAATTTCCCTTCTCCCATATCATCCCAACCTAAAATAGGCGCACCACTTAAAATTTTATTATCTCCATTATTATCAACTGCTTGAGAGATTTCAAACATATTACTACCTGCTTTTTTCAAACCTTGATCATTAGAAAATGCAACAATGCCAACTCTTCCCACAGGAGTTTCTGCACCATTAGTAAAATAAAGCTTAATAATTCCATCCTCATCTACACGAATCTCACTAAGTTTTCCCTCTGTTCTACCATCTGCTTGAGTTTTTAAAAGTGCAGAATCTTGATAACCTAAATTACTAGATAAATCCTCACCTACTCCATCAAAAGAATAACTAATCTTTGCATTTTTAAAATCAATTTCTAGTGGCTCTTTTTTAACAGCTTGATGATCAGAATTAAACTCTAAATTTGTTTCATAAACTTTTTCTTCAAATTCCTTATAATCTTTATCATAAATTTGTGTGCGTGTTGTCCATTTTTGATTGACATTTTCTATATTATTACCTGTTTCATTTAAATAATATTCTGTCTTAATATAAAACTTATCTCCATTATCATCAAAAATTTCTGCATTTGTCGTATAAGATGCAATATAAAGTGCATTGCTTCTTTGTGCTTCGTTATTTTTAATAGGCATATTAGACAATGTCAAACCCAAACGATCGATAAATTTACCTCCAAGTGTTAATTGCATATCATCTTGAGTATTTTTAAGTTCAAATGCCAAAGGCTTAGCAGGCACACCCTCAGCATTTCTCTCTACATCAAGCTCAAGCCCTGTTTGCTCTTTGAATAATTTTTGCAAATCCTCAATAGAGTGAAACTCATTTTCTCCCAATTCTTTTTTAGGGCTATACTTAAAAATATATTCTTTTTCCTCATCATTTTGATTGATACGGATTCTAATATCATTATTTACTCTTGCATCTAAAGGTTGTTTTTCATTATTAAACAATGCATTAACATCAAGATTTTTTAATTCTTGCTCTAAAAAGTTTCCATTTTTATCAAATAAATAATTTTCTAACAAAGTAGAATCTTTTTGCGTGTTGAGGTTTAGCGAGAGTTCTACCTTTGTAGTTTGCGTAGGTTGATAAATAATATTTTGTGGAATCTTTAATGGGGTGAGTTTGTTTGCTTTTAATGCCTTCTTATCCTCTTCTACACTCTTATCTGTTAGTACATTGCCCTGTATTTTTCCTAAATCAACCCCATATACATAATAACCAGAAGAATTTACAAGATACCCTTCACTATCACGACTAAAAGATCCATCGCGTGTAAAATAATTTTCTTGCTCTCCTTCATAACTATCTTCTTCAATAGTCAAGCTTCCTTTTTCATTTTTTCCAACAACAAACCACCCCTTCCCGTTATAAGCCATATCAAATTCGCCTTCACTTGGCTTATAATTTCCACTCTTTGTAGAAATTGCATTACTTGATACTGTGGTACCAAAATTGCGGTCACTGCTAACGGTATTAGAATTAATAGAATCAATATGCTCACTCAAAAGAGATTTGAACTCTGGAATATTTTCTCTATATCCTGTAGTATTAACATTTGCAATATTATTAGAAATACTATCTAAACCAAATTGATGGCTTTTAATACCGCTATAGGAATTAAGAATTGTGTTGTTCATTGCTCTTTTCCTTATCATAGAATTCAATTGCACTATCCATTGGTAAAATCATAGCCCCCATCTTAATCATCGGTTTGCCCTTATCAAACACCACACTATCTACCTCACCCCTTCCTACGCGAGATTGACGATATTTATTTGTAGTGCTATCAAGATTATATTCTGCACGAATATCATAACTTCCATTCTCCACACGCACACCCTTGTCATTTAAACCATCCCACTTAAAAGTAATATAGCCTGATTGCCCCTCTTTTCCTGTGATAGGTAAAGTTGCTACAAGATTTTTTTCTTTATCAAAAATCTGAATTGTAGGTTTTCCTTGATCTTCTTTGATAGGCTCATCAAAATACAATGCAAAATCAATACTTCCATTGCCCTCAATAGTAATTCCATCAACATCAGTTTCTACAATCTTTCCAATCATAGATACTGCATTTAATGCACTTACCTGTGCAAGATATGCATTAGAATCCATACTTTGCTCCATTCCCTTATCGAGTTTTTCTAAAGTATTTTTCAAATCTGTTTGAAAAGTTTTTAATGCATCATTAGTTTCTTTTGTAGATTGCATTGCACTTGCAACCTCTTTCATCGTCTTTTTATTTTCTTCTTGCATTTCTACTTGCGTAAGTTGCGCAGTTTGTGTAATAATCTTATCTGTCTCCATAGGTGCTGTAGGATCTTGATTTTTAAGCTGTTCCAAAAAAAGCTTCATAAATGCATCTTTGTCTAGTCCATTTGCAATTTTTGGCGGCTCTGCTTTTTTTGCCTCTTGTGCTGCCTTTGCTCCTGTAATCTCGGCCAAATCAATAGCCATTTTTGCTCCTTATGCGTATTTTGGTAGAACAATCTCTAAAGTATCATAATTATGATTTGAGATTTCTTCAATTTCTTGATATTCTTGTAAGCTATTTTTGTTCCTTTTTTCCCTTTTTCCTTCTTCTTTTTGTTGTGATGAGCCATTTTGTGAGAAATTAAAATCAATATTATTAAACCCTATGTTTTGAAGATTCTGTCTCAAATCCACTTGATTTTGTGCAAACATATTGATAGCTTGGGTATTAGAAGTAATGCTAATATGCAAATCCTTACCCTTTTTAGTAATACTTAATTCAATTTTTCCTAATTTTTCCGGATTAAGATCAATGCTTAATTTTGTAAGCGGAGGTTTATATTGTTTAATAGATTCTTTAATTTGCTGTGCAAAAGAACTTAGCGTAGTTTTTAAACTAAAATTTTTATCATCTTGTGTTTTTAGTGTAGCAACATTTGCGGTATTTTGAGGCTTTATACTTTCTGTCTTATTTTCCTGATTTTCTTTTACAATGCCACTTTCTTCACTCTCCCCTAACATTTCTTCTAAATTTTTTAAATTTTCTTGGGATTGCAAAAACTCCTCTTCCAAACCTACTATCTTTTCCTGAATCCCCCCTTGTCTCTTCTCTTCCAAATTTTGTGATACAACACTACTAATTGGAATTTTTTTGCTTTTTTGATTCTTATCTATAGCATCATGCAAAGAATTGGCAACCACTGCATTTGTGATATTTCTACCTAGCCTGCTAGGGTTTTTTTTTTATCCATTTCTTGTAATGCTTCTTGCATAACCAAATCTTTAAATTCCACCCCTTCACGTTTGTATCCAAATTTCTCAAAAGCCTTATTATATGCTTCCTCTTTTTTCCCCTCTCTTATTTTAGAATCCACAATATTTTTTGGTAAATTTTTCCCTCTTTCAATTATAGCAATCCTTTCACCCCTCCCCTCTTCTTTGTATTCAATTTTATTTTTTCCCTGAAGTCTCCTTCGCTCCTCCACATCTTTAGCATTAATCTCTTTTAGAGCTTGAGCTAATGGTTCACTAATTTCTTGAGGTTTTTTACTCCCTACTTTTGTTTTTTGCTCCAAAAGTTCTTGTGTGCTCATTTGCATATTTTTTACAGGCTTAGATTCATTTTGTACTTCTTCATGCTCTACTTCTAATTGCGTGGGATTTAATCCTTTATCTTGTGCTAATTGTTTTACATCAGAGAGTTTTTTATCACCATTTTGTGCAATATTTTGCATAGTTTTAGAATCTTTATAATCTGTTTTTGTATTCTCCAAAGAAGGATTTGATGCGTTTTTTATTTCTTGAGATAATAACGTATCTTGCGGGGTTTCTTTGCCAATAGCTCTAGTTTTTATTTCTTTTTTCTCTTCACTTATCGTAGTATTTTTAGCTTCTTTACCATCAACTTCTTTGTCATCAATTTCCTTGCTATTTTTCTTAGCTGTCTTCTCTGCTTCCTTAGCCTTTTTTTCTATTAATTTTGCAAAACTCTCCTGCTCATTTTTCACTTGATCTTGCAACTGGGCTTTTTTGCTCGGATTAGAGTTTGTGCTCTCATTTATTGCTGCATGATTATTAATAGAATCCACCATTTTAATACTCCCAAAAGTCCAAAAAATCTTTGTTTAAAGTTAAATAAGCAAAAAAAGTTCCAAAAATAATTATATTTTTTGATTTACTAAAATCATCTTAAGAAAAAAACAATAATCTATCAAGATTTAATATTCTTTTTATAAAAAAAAGGTAAAATTTCACACATATTTTGTCAAAAAGAGGGTTTATGCAACAAATTAGAAATATCGCAGTTATCGCACACGTAGATCATGGTAAAACAACGCTGGTTGATGGGCTTTTAAGCCAGTCAGGAACCTTTGGTGAGAGAGATAAACTTGATGAAAGAGTAATGGATAGTAATGACCTAGAAAGAGAAAGAGGTATCACAATTCTCTCAAAAAATACCGCTATCAATTATAAAGGTACAAAAATTAACATTATTGACACTCCAGGGCACGCAGATTTTGGTGGGGAAGTTGAACGAGTACTTAAAATGGTAGATGGTGTGTTACTCCTTGTAGATGCGCAAGAAGGAGTTATGCCACAAACTAAATTTGTTGTAAAAAAAGCTTTAAATTTTGGAATCCGCCCCATTGTAATTGTTAATAAAATTGACAAGCCTGCAGCAGAACCCGACAGAGTAGTTAATGAGGTTTTTGACCTTTTTGTAGCAATGGGTGCAAATGATGAACAACTTGACTTTCCTATTATCTATGCAGCAGCGCGTGATGGCTATGCAATCAAAGATTTAAATGATGAAAAAAAGAGCCTTGAGCCACTTTTTGAAACCATTATTGAACATGTTCCTATGCCAAGTGGCAGCGTAGATTCCCCGTTGCAAATGCAAATTTTTACACTTGATTATGATAATTATGTAGGAAAAATTGGTATTGCAAGAGTATTTAATGGAAAAGTAAAAAAAGGTGAAAATGTCCTACTTGCAAAAGGTAATGGGGAAAAAGAAACGGGTAGAATCACAAAACTTATTGGCTTCATGGGATTAGCGCGTACAGAAATCGAAGAAGCACAAGCAGGTGATATTGTTGCAATTGCTGGATTTAACACAATTGATGTAGGAGATTCTTTGGTAGATCCAAATAATCCTATGCCACTTGATCCTATGCATTTAGAAGAACCGACTATGAGTGTATATTTTGCAGTAAATGATAGTCCGCTTGCAGGATTAGAAGGCAAACATGTAACTGCAAACAAACTCAAAGATAGACTTCTTAAAGAAATGCAAACTAATATTGCAATGCGTTGTGAAGAAATGGGCGAAGGTAAATTCCGTGTAAGTGGGCGTGGTGAGTTACAAATCACAATTTTAGCCGAAAATCTTCGCCGCGAAGGTTTTGAATTTTCTATTTCACGCCCTGAAGTAATCATTAAAGAAGAAAATGGTGTGAAAACCGAACCTTTTGAGCACTTAGTTATCGACACACCTCAAGATTTTAGTGGCACAATCATTGAGAGATTAGGGCGTAGAAAAGCTGAAATGAAAGCCATGAATCCTATGGGTGATGGCTACACAAGACTAGAGTTTGAGATTCCTGCAAGAGGTCTCATTGGCTATAGAAGTGAATTTTTGACAGACACAAAAGGAGAAGGTGTTATGAATCACTCCTTTTTGGAATTCCGTCCCTATAGTGGTAGCGTAGAATCTCGCAAAAATGGTGCATTAGTCTCTATGGAAAATGGTGAAGCAACAGGCTTCTCTCTCTTTAATATTCAAGAGCGTGGGGTATTGTTTATCACACCACAAACAAAAGTTTATGTAGGAATGATTATTGGGGAACATAGCAGAGATAACGATCTAGATGTAAATCCAGTAAAATCTAAACATCTTACAAACATGCGTGCAAGTGGGAGCGATGATGCGATAAAACTCGTCCCGCCAAGAGATTTAACACTAGAGCGTGCATTAGAGTGGATTGAAGATGATGAAATTTTAGAAATCACTCCACTTAATATTAGAATCAGAAAAAAATATCTTGATCCTAATGAACGCAGAAGAATGGCAAGAAAATAATTTATCTGCCTCAAAACTCTTATAAGTTTTGAGCAATATTCAAAATCAAAAGGTAAGAACATGAAAGATTTATTTTTACAGGCAATGCGAAGACGCTTTGCGTGCAAAGTTTTTGACTCTTCAAAATCCATCAAAGAAGAGGATTTTGAAGCAATTTTAGAATCCGCTAGACTTACCCCCAGCTCTTTTGGGTTAGAACCTACGCGTATTTTGGTGATAAAAAATCAAAAACTTCGCCAAGAAATACAACCACTTTGTTGGAATCAAAAACAAATTACCCAAGCAGACAAATTAGTAATTCTTACTTCAAAAACTATGGATCTTTTATCTCAAACTCACTACACTACTAAAATGTTTGAACGCAAAGTAGGGAAAGATAAACAAGCACTAATTGACTACAAAGACAAAAGATATAAAAACTTTTTAGAATCAAACGGATATTGCGATTGCAATTCACTTTATCAGTGGACTTCAAGACAGGCTTATCTTATGGCAAGCTCCATGATAAATTGCGCAAGTTTTCTTAACATTGATAGTTGTCCGATTGAAGGCTTTGAAAAAAAGGCTTTAGAAAAACTATTAGGACTTGATCCTTTTGTAGAACAAATTTCTTTGATTCTAACTTTTGGATACCATCTTGAGACTCCAAGCACAAAATCCCAAAGACTAGAAAAATCCGAACTTATTACATATATTTAATAGATAAAAAATCAATACATATAATTAATTTAAGGAAGAAAAATGATTACAGTTACCAAAAGAAATGGCAGAATAGAACCTCTAGATCTTACAAAAATCCATAAATACACCTTAAGTGCAGTAAGGGGCCTTAGCGGTGTAAGTCAAAGTGAACTTGAAACTAGTAGCCATATTTATTTTAAAAATGGTATCACTACCGAAGAAATCCAACAAAGTCTTATTAAAACCGCTGTAAGCAAGATTGAAATTGATGCACCAAATTGGACCTTCGTAGCTGCAAGACTTTTTCTTTATGATCTCTATCACAAAGTTAGTGGCTTTACAGGATATAAAACCCTAAAAGAATATTTTGAAAGAGCAGAAAATGAAGGTAGAATTATTCATGGACTAAAAGAACAATTTGATCTTGATTTGTTAAATAGCCATATCGTACCAGAAAGAGATTTGCAATTCAATTATCTTGGTATCAAAACACTTTATGACCGCTATTTACTAAAAGACAGACAAGACAGACCTATAGAGCTACCACAGCATATGTTTATGGCAATTGCAATGTTTTTAGCACAAAATGAAAAAGATAAAAATCACTATGCTATTCAATTTTATAATGTGCTTTCAAAATTTGAAGTTATCACCGCAACTCCTACTTTATCAAATGCAAGAACCCCACGCCATCAACTAAGTTCTTGTTATATTGGTAGCACTCCTGATAATATCGAAGGAATCTTTGATGCTTACAAAGAAATGGCACTACTCTCTAAATACGGTGGCGGAATTGGTTGGGATTACTCACGCGTAAGGGGATTAGGTAGCTTTATTGATGGACATAAAAATGCTGCAGGGGGCGTGATACCTTTCTTAAAAATTACAAATGATATAGCTATTGCTGTCGATCAACTTGGCACAAGAAAAGGTGCTATTGCTCCATATTTAGAAATTTGGCATAACGATATTCAAGAATTTATTGAATTGAAAAAAAATAGTGGAGAAGAAAGACGCAGAACACATGATCTATTCCCTGCACTCTGGATTTGTGATCTTTTTATGAAAAGAGTGGAAGAAGATTCACACTGGACACTTTTTGATCCCTATCAATGCAGCGAGTTATTAGAACTTTATGGTGAAGAATTTGAAAAAAAATATATCGAGCTTGAAAACTCTGAAGAAATTTTGAAAGAAACAATCAGCGCTAAAACACTTTGGAAAAAAATTCTTACAAATTATTTTGAAACAGGTTCGCCTTTCCTATGTTTCAAAGATAATGCAAACCGTGCTAATCCAAATGGGCATTGTGGAATTATTAGAAGTTCCAATCTCTGTACAGAAATTTTCCAAAATACCGCACCAGATCATTACAAAATAGAAGTTGAGTTTGAAGATGGTACAAAAAAATTTTTTGAAGAAAATATTTTAGTTTGCACAGATGCAGGCGTACAAAAAAAGGCAAATAAAATCACCGCACTAGATTCTTTAAATGGTAAAAAGGTATTTATGTCTCAACGTATTAAGGAAGATGGGAATACTGCTGTATGCAACCTTGCAAGTATTAACCTTAGTCGCATCAACACAAAAGAAGAAATCGAGCGTGTGGTACCTATTGCAGTAAGAATGCTTGATAATGTCATTGATCTTAATCTTTACCCTAATCGAAAAGTAAAAACTACCAACCTATCTAATCGTGCGGTGGGTCTAGGAATCATGGGTGAGGCAGAAATGCTTGCCAGTGCACAAATCCATTGGGGGAGTCAAGAACATTTAGAAAAAATCGATTCTATTATGGAATCTATTAGCTATAATGCTATTCTAGCAAGCTCCAATCTCGCTGTAGAAAAAGGTGTCTACTCTCAATTTAAAGGCTCTAATTGGAGTAAAGGAATTTTTCCGATTGATGTAGCCAATAAAGAAGCTTGTAAACTTGTTGATTGTAAAGGCTTATTTAATCTTGATTATGATTGGGAATTTTTACGCAAAAAAGTCAAAAATGATGGTATGCGTAATGGATATTTAATGGCAATTGCCCCTACCTCAAGTATTTCTATTCTTGCTGGTACTACACAAACTATTGAACCAATTTATAAAGTCAAATGGTTTGAAGAAAATCTCAGTGGCATGATTCCTAATGTTGTACCAAATATGAACCTTAATACACTACCCTATTATATAAGATCTTATGATCTTGATCAAAAACTTATTATCAAGGCAGCAGCTGTGCGTCAAAAATGGATAGATCAGGGACAAAGCACAAATATTTTCATTAAGCTTGAAAATAACCCAAGCATCAAAAGCTTACATGAAATTTATCTACTAGCATGGAAGCTTGGATTAAAATCAACCTACTATCTAAGAAGTGAAAGTCCTGAAGCTAAAGAAGATATCATGGATAGAAGCATAGAATGCTATAATTGTCAATAAACAATTTTCTTTAATTTATAATAACCATCCTATTTTATAATAGTCTCCTTATTATATTTTAAAGGAAAAAACAATGAAAACACTTATACTTTTTGCACACACTTTTTGGAAGGATTCTAAAGTCAATAAAGCACTCTTAGAATCTGTAAAATCATTAGATGATATAACAATTCATAATATTAGCACCGCTTATAGTGATGGTAATATCGATATTCCAGCGGAAATAGAACTACTCAGCCAAGCTGATAAAATTATTTTTCAATTTCCACTTTTTTGGTTTAGTACTCCATCGCTTTTAAAAGAATGGCAAGATCGCATTTTAACAGCAATTTTATATGGTGAAAATAAAGATCTTTTAAAAGGTAAAAAATTTCAGATTATTACAACTTTAGGCGGAGCAGAATCTAGCTATGATGGACATCATGGAGTAACTTTAGAAGAACTTTTAAAGCCAATTTATCACGCACTTAAGTATTGTGGTTGCGAATATGTAGAGCATTATGCAATCTTTCAAGCCAATGTTGATAACCTTGATCTTAATGCTTATCACAATGCAATCAAACTTGGTTAAAAAATATGGCAGTTCTTGCCATATTTTTCCAACAAAATCACCAAAATTACTTTATATTTTATGCAAAAAAGTTTAATTTTATAAATACCAGCAATTCTTACTAGCAGTATTTATAATAAATATTCACTAAAAATACCTATCACAAATCCTATTCGCTAAAGTTTTTACTGATACACACCTCTTTTACCCCCTCTACTTTTAATCCCCCCTACCTTTTCTTTTTTATTTATCAATACCTCTTTGAATTCTAAAATCTAAAACCTAGATTTTAACCATTCGCCAAGTCTAGCCAAATACACATACATCAAAGGAATAAAAAATACTGCCAAAAATGTCGCTGCAAGCATCCCACCAATCACACCTGTAGCAATAGAATGTCGCCCTAGTGCTCCTGCCCCACTACTTAATGCCAAAGGCAATACTCCTAGCCCAAAAGCAAGTGAAGTCATCACAATAGGTCTAAAACGCAATTTTGCCGCCTGCAATGCTGCAGCAACAATACTTTTTCCATCTTTTTCCCGCAAATGCATTGCAAACTCTACAATCAAAATTGCATTTTTTGCAGATAATGCAATAAGCACTAAAAGTCCAACTTGAAAATACACATCATTCTCAAGTCCTCGCAAATAAGTTGCCAAAATCGCACCAAATACCCCAAATGGTACCGCACTAAGCACTGCTAAAGGCATCAACCATCGCTCATATTGTGCTACTAGAATTAAAAATACAAAAAGCAATCCAAAAGCAAAAGCAACACTTCCACTACTTGCACTAGCCTTTTCTTGATAGCTTGCCCCAGAATACGCCAAACTATAGCCTGAAGGCAAAATATTTCTTGCCACTTCTTCAAGCGCATCCATCACTTGCGCACTAGAATATCCCATATTTTGATATCCAATAATTTGTGCAGCAGGAAAGAGATTAAAACGATTTACAATTTCTGCTCCTGCAATACGTTTGAAAGAAATCAATGCGCTAAGTGGCACAAGATTATCATCATTACTTTTAACAAAAATTTTACTCAAATCTTGTGGATTTTTTCTAAAATCTTCACCTGCTTGCATAATTACACGGAAAGTCCGATTATAAAGTTCAAAATTATTGACATAATAATTTCCAAAGGTTAGTTGCATTGTCGTAAAGACATCATTAATATTTACATTCAATGCTGCAGCATTTTCACGATTTAAAAAAATCTCATACTGTGGTGTATCTACAGAAATATTAGTAAAAACCCTCTGAAATTCCGGTCTCTTTGAAGCTTCTTCTACAATCAAATCTGCATAATGCTTCAAATCCTGCATACTTCCGCCCTCTTTATTCTGCAAGAATGCATTCACTCCACTTGCATCCAAGCCAATAATTGTTGGTGCTTGTGCCAAAATAAAAGTCGCATAGGGATAGGCTTCCAATTCTTTTGTAAGTTTTGCAATAATCTCTCTATCGCTTTGTCCTTTTTCCTTACGCTTACTCCAATCTCTTAATCTTTCAAATGCAATTCCCCCATTGGTTTTAAAACTAAATACCAAAAAGCTAAAGCCTGAAATTGTTGTCTGCTCTTCGATAAGGTCATATTTTTTTAATGTCTTTGTTAAAAACTTTTGCGCTTCAATAGTCCTTGAAAGCGAACTACCTTCTGGTAAAATCGTATGCACCACAATAGTTCCCATATCTTCATTAGGCACAAGAGACTTTGGAGTTTTTTGGAAAAGCACATAAATCCCTCCCAACATAATAAAGAAAATCAATACCAAAAATACACCTCTACGCAACCCTCTTGCCACTTGATTAGAAAATTTATAAGTCAGCTTTTCAAAAAAAGAATTAAATTTTTTAATTACAAAATTTGGTGCATGTTGATTATTTTTGAGCAATAATGCACAAAGTGCCGGTGTAAGTGTCAGAGCTACAAAACCAGAAATTACTACTGAAACTACAATCGTAATTGCAAATTGTTTATAAAATTCTCCACTAAACCCGCCAATAAATGCCACGGGTAAAAATACTGCACTAAGCACAAGCACAATAGCAACCACCGCTCCACTAATCTCTCTCATAGATTCTATAGTTGCTTCTTTAGCATTAATATGCTTTTGATGCATAATCCGCTCGACATTTTCAATCACAATAATTGCATCATCTACAACAATACCAATTGCAAGAATCAAACCAAAAAGCGTCAAAAGATTAATAGAAAATCCAAATAAATACAACCCTGCAAAAGTCCCAATAATAGACACAGGAATTGCAATTACTGGAATTAGTGTTGCCCTCACACTTCCTAAAAAGATATAAATTACCAACACCACGAGTATAATAGCTTCAATAAAAGTTTTTAACACCTCATGAATAGATGCGGTAATAAACTCTGTAGGGCGGAATGGGTTTGAATAATGCATTCCTTCAGGAAATTTTTTACTAAGTTCTTGTATTACTTCATTAACTTTTTTTGCCACTTCCAGCATATTTGCCCCTGGCTGCAAAGTAATTCTAATAGGCACAGATGATGTTTCATTATAAAAATTTTCTGTGAGATAATCTTGTGCACCAAGCTCAACTTTTGCAATATCTTTTAGTCTCAAAGTTGAACCATTTGCATTTGCACGAATAATAATATTTTCAAATTCCTTGACACTAGAAAATAATCCTTTAGTAACAATTGTATAAGAAAATGCGGATTTTGAAATAGGTTCAGCGCCAAATTTCCCCGGTGCAAATTGTGCATTTTGCTCTTGTACTTTTTTCAAAACTTCTGTAGGCGAGAGGCCATATTGCTTTAATTTTTCAGGATTAAGCCAAATTCGCATTGCATAATTTTGTAAACTCCACAATTGCACATCCCCTGCCCCTGGGATTCTTTTGAGTTCATCTACAATATTTAAAAGTGCGTAATTTGCAATAAAAAGTTGAGAGTGATTAGGGTTATCAGAATACAAATGATACAACCCCACAACAGCAGTTGATCCTTTCCTAACGCTCACACCAAGGCGCTGTACTTCTATAGGAAGCTGACTTAAAACAGCCTGCACGCGATTATTGACATTTACCACTGCCATATCACCATTAGCTTCATTACTAAAAAATACATTAATTCTAAATTCACCGCTTGATGGCGAGGTAGATTGGATATAAATCATATTTTCTACCCCATTAATACTATTTTCTAACACACTTACCACACTTGTTGAAATGCTCTCAGCATTTGCACCAGGATAACTTCCACTTACCACCACTTGTGTCGGAACTACTTTTGGATATTGCTCAATTGGCAAAGAAAACATGCACAAAAGCCCTGCAATTATCACAATAATAGACATTACAATTGATAGTGCGGGACGATGAATAAAAAACTTAGAAAACATTATTTTGCCTTTTTGAGTTGCAATTCTTGAAAGGTAATTGATGCATTTGGTCTAAGACGCAAAAGATTGGTAACAATTACATATTCTGCACTCTCTAATCCCGAATTTATCAAAATCCAACTACCCACAATTTTCCCTGTTTGCACATAAGCTTTTTTAACAATACCTTGCTTATTATTATTTGTCTGTGGGACAAAAGTATAAACAAAGCTCCCTTGTCCATCTTGCATAAGTGCTTCTTGTGGAATTGCAATAGCATTTTTTCGCATAATTCCCTCTAAGCGCAATTCTACAAATTCATTAGGAGTTAACATATAAGAATCATTTTGCACAATTGCTCTAGCATGCATACTTGAAGTGTTTTGATCCAATACGCTATCTAAAAAATCAATACTTCCTACTTGATCATATATCGTGCCATCATTTAACACATATCTCACTTTAATTGCACTAATATCATTTGCAACAAAAAAATGTAGATCTTTATTAGGGATTGCAAAATCAGCATAAATAGGACTTAGTTGTGTGATTGTTGTTAAGACATTATTATTTCCATTTCCCACAAGATTGCCTACATCATATTTTCTTGCTCCAACTTTTCCAGAAATACTTGCACGCACCTCTGTATAATCTAAATCAATTAATGCATATTTTAGTGCAGCATTAGCATTTTCTAGTTTTGCTTTTGCGGTTTTATAGTTAAATTCTGAAACATCATACACATCAACAGTAATAACTTTTTGCTTATAAAGCTTTGCGGTTCTTTTAAAATCTCTACTTGCTTTTTGCAAGTTTGCCTCTGCAGTGCTCACATCTGCTCGCAATTGATCAACCCTTGCACGATATCGCGAAGGATCGATTCTAAATAAGACATCACCCTGCTTTACAAAGCTACCTTCTTTAAAATTCTGCTCCATCAAAATTCCCTCTACACGCGCATAGATATCACTTTGTTGGATACTTTTCAGGCGTGCAGGATAGCGAAAAACCAACTCAATATCCCTAGGAACAATCTTAATACCACTTGCATTGATAATTTTATTTTGAGCACTTTGAGTTTTTACATCCTTACAAGCAACAAAAAATAACACCAAACCAAAACAAATAATAACTTTTTTCACTTTAAAACCACTCCTATATTAAAATTATAATTATAAAAAAATTTTTTAATATAGTTTAAATATATTTTCATAAGCTTCTTTAATTTTTTTATATTTTTCTTTAATAAAATGTATCTCTCAATCCCCTATATATCATAGATAAAACAAACAATTATCAATAATAAAATAATATATATTGCACCAAAAATGTGCTAAAAACTCATTCTAGTTTATGCAATAAAAACTAAAATGACAGATAATTGCAAAGAGAATATAAATAGAACCTTAAATACAACATTACTATGCTTAAACCTCACTCATTTTTAACTTACAGTTAATCATAGTAAAATCCCTTATTTTCTTAAAATTTTCCATATAACCCCATAAAAGCACAATAAAAAATTTGTATTTAAAGCTTTTAATTTAAATCACTTTTAACAATGTACTTATCCCCATAGAAAATGCAATACCAAAAATAAAACATAATGTAATACGCTTTGCATAAAAATAAGGATCTAAAATCTTTTTAGCAGTTCTATAACCGCCCAAAATCGCACCTGTAAAACCACCACCTGGAAATCCAAATGCAGATGCAAAATAAAGATTCTTAATACTCTTTGACTTGAATCTCTCTCTACCAATAAAGCCCTCCCTATCTTGATCATAGCCATAGATTGCACCCTTTCTTGTGCGAGTATAGCGTTCAATAGTTTTTGGCGTAGCAAGCTCTATGTGGATACAATACTGCATAATTCCTGGATACACACGCTCTAATCTCTTCACCAATGCATTTTGCAATTCCTCTTTTTTAGCCCTATAAGCTTCTTTATCCGAATTTTCCCATTCTTCATAATAGCTATACACTGCACCAACACCAAGATACCTATCACTTCTATCACTTAGCCCACTATCAATTTTAGAATAATTCACAAAAGCAAAATCGCGATTTTCTATAGGTATATTTGCAGAATCTGTATTTTTCTCATCAAAAGATTGATGGAAATACTTTTCATCCACAAGAAATGTAGAATAATCCATATTTGGATAAATCTCACTTAAATTTTTATCAAAAATCATATACAAAGATACAAGCGATGTAGTAAGAAGAAAACCTTGTGTGAGTTTAAAATCTTTTCTATACTCATTTACCGAGAGATTTAAAAGCTTTGTATAGACAATATGTGGATCACAATTAGCAATAATTACATCTGCAAAAATCTTTTTTTCTTCTCCACTCTTTTTATTGATATATCTTACACCTTTAGCACTCCTAAATTCATGCAAAATCTCTACTACATCAGCATTTATCAAAACTTCTCCACCATTTTCTCTAATAATCTCACTTAAAGAATCAGAAAGCTTTTGTGAACCACCTTTAATATACACACCTCTATTGTAATAATTGCTTTGTGCAATGGCATGGTAACTCCAGATAAATTTAAAGGGATTATGATGATAATAAGATATATTGATATTTAAAATTCTCTTTAGTTTAGAATCTTTAATACAAGAATTTAGCACTTCGCCCACACTTTTGTTAGAAAACATATTATAAGCAAAGAAAATAAGTGTAGTAAGTGGTGCAAAGAAAAAGTCCAAAAATTTCATATCAAAAGGAAATTTTCGTACCAAAAAGCTTTGAAATGCAATTTTTTTAAAATATTTTTTTATGCCTTCTTTTTCATGTGGAAATGCCTTAATTAAAGCTTCTTTTGTATATCCATGTGGGATTGTTAAAACCTCATTTGGTCTATTTTGCTCTATAATACTCCATGCGCTAGGAAGAGCAATAAGCTCTAACTTTTTATCAAGACCCAAATTTTTAAACACCACATGTTTAATATCTCTTTTTTCACTTCCAAAGTCCATTTCATGCAATCCTGCATCTACTAGCATACCCTTGCGCTTAAAGCAAGTCGCACACCCTCCAACTAAGCTATGTTGCTCTAGCACTAGCACTTTTTTTCCTGCTTTTGCAAGAGTAGCTCCACTACTTAATCCGCCAAGTCCAGAACCAATGATAATTGCATCATATTTTTGCATAAAACTCCCTATGATTTTTTAAGGTCGAAATTTTAACTATAAAATTTTAATTTTTTGTGTATTTTTATGTAAAGTAATAAAATTATAGTAGTGATAAAAATTAATTTTAAGTCATAGTGTATTTTTAAATCAATCCAAAAACTATAAAAATGCATAAAAACACACTATTTGACTTATAAATACAAAAATAACAAATTAGACATAAAAAGACGCGATCCTGCAAATTCACTATATTCCACAATCACCACAATAAAAACTACAAAGTTTTTACTGGATTTAACAAGCTAAAAATAAACTTCCTTAGAATCATGCTTTCATAAAGGTATTAAAGGTATAATAATATTTTCAAATCACTAAACATAGTAAATAATTAAAAACTAAGGTTATCTAATGGCGAGAAAAGAAGCACAAACTGATTTATGGGTGTATGAACTTTTAAAAGAAGCAAATATAAACTTGACTTATCAAGGATCAAATATAAAAGAATTAAATGATGCTTTGGCTAGTGCATCTAAAAGAGGCACAAAACATAGTGGATATCCTGAATACTGCGGTGTGGTTAAAGATTTTGTAATCGTGATTGAAAATAAAGCAGATATAAGCAAACATAGCAAATTTGACAACAACAATCTTATCTCACAAAATCAAAAAGATGTAGAAAATTACGCACTTAATGGTGCTTTATGGTATGCAAGGCATATTGTCGAAAATCAAAATACCTATAAAAAAATTTTTGCCATCGCTGTAAGTGGGGATAGTAAAAGACATAAGATTACGCCTATTTTTATAGATAATGGAGCATTGATAAAAGAACCTTTAAAGGATATTGAGACTTTTAAATTATTAAATGAGAAAAATATAGAAGAATACTATAAAAGAGAGGTACTAAAAGAAGAATCTAGTAAGCAAAAAACTAAAGAAGAAATAGAAAAAATTGCTGCAAATTTGCATGAAGATTTAAGAAATTATGGAGCATTAGATGACAGGAATAAGCCATTAGTGGTAGCTGGGATTTTGCTCGCATTAGATGAAATGAGAACTAAAAATCTTGATTTAGAATATCTAAATAATGATAAAGTTGATTCTGATGGAAAGAAAATTTATGAACTTATAGAATCTAATTTAAAAAGGTCCAATCTTGCGCCAGAAGTAAAGCGTGATAAAGTTTTAATACAATTTTCTGTTATCAAAGATACTAAAAAGATTAATGAACTTTGCGAAATTACAGATAAAAAAGGTTTAAAAATTTCTTGCACTCCCTTAAAGCATTATGTAAAATTTATTAAAGAAAATATTTTTGATTCTATTCATACTATCAAAAATTCAGATGATTATTTAGGTATATTCTATAGTGAGTTTATGCGTTTTAGTGGTGGCGATGGGCAAACTTTGGGTATTGTACTTACACCTACACATATTACGGAGTTATTTTGTGATTTAGTGAAATTAAAAGCAACAGATAAGGTACTTGATCCTTGCTGTGGCACGGGCGGATTTCTAATTACTGCTATGGATTATATGCTACTTCAAGCACAAAATGAAGGACAGAAAGATAGCATAAAGAAAAAACAGCTTTTTGGATTTGAACTTCAATCTTTTATGTTTGCCGTTGCTACCGCTAATATGGTTCTAAGAGGTGATGGAAAAAGCAATCTTTATGATGAAGATTTTTTAAAACACAATCCCATAAAACTTCAAGAAGATTTTATGGCAAATATAGGCTTTATGAATCCTCCTTATTCTCAAGGAAAAATTGATAAGAATTTAACTGAAATTGCTTTTAGTGAACATCTTTTAAATTCTATTGTAAAGAATGGCAAAGTAGTTGTTATTGTGCCACAGTCTGCTATGACAGGAAAAAGCAAAGAAGAAAAGGTAATAAAAGCAAATATCTTAAAATATCACACACTAGAAGGCGTTATTACATTAAATAAAAATACTTTTTATGGCGTGGGGACCAATCCTTGTATTGCAGTTTTTACAGCTGGTGTACCACATGATGAGAGTAAAATTTGTAAATTTATTAATTTTGAAGACGATGGCTTTGAAGTGCAAAAACATAGAGGTTTAGTAGAAACTATACACGCGCAAGATAAAAAAGCTTATTTGTTAGATGTTTGGCATGATAAAATTGAAGCTCCAACAAAATTTTGTGTTAAAACTAGCATTGAAGCAGACGATGAATGGTTGCATAGTTTTTATTATTTTAACGATGAGATTCCAACTCATGAAGAATTTGATAAAACAATGGCAGATTATCTCACTTTTGAATTTAACATGATCACTCATGGGAGAGGTTATCTATTTGGACTAGAGGATGAAAAAAATGATGAATAAAGATGTAAATACTCTGAATCTAGAATGGAAAGAGTTTAATTTTTCCGAAATTTTTAAAGAGATAAAACGAGGAAAAAGATTAATCAAAGAAAATCAAACTCAAGGGAAGACACCTTATGTGTCTTCAAGCTCTTTAAATAATGGTGTGGATAATTTTATAGATAATGAGGAGGGCGTAAGAAAATTTAGCAATTGCATTTCTTTAGCAAATAGTGGGAGTGTTGGAAGTGTATTCTTTCATTCTTATGATTTTATAGCAAGTGATCATGTTACACAGCTATACAATCCTAGATTCAACAAATATATTTATTTATTTTTACTCCCTATTATAACGCGTCTTAAAGAAAAATATAGCTTCAATCGTGAAATAAATGATAAAAGAATTAAGAGAGAAAAATTACTCCTCCCTATAGATTCTACAGGCAATCTGCACTGGGAATTTATGGAATCTTATATAAAAAATATCGAGCAAAAATATATTAAAAAAGTAGTTAATTACTACAATAAAAAATTACTAAATAATACAGGGGGGGGGGGCAACTACCTACTTATAACAACACCTCACAAAACCACAACAACGCCTCTTATAGCTATCAAAAGCGCATTTTCATTGAGGATGGCCTCATGAAAATTGCACATGAAAAACTTATATTAGAAAATATAGAATGGAAAGAGTTTAAGATAAGTGAGATATTTGAGATTCACACAGGTGCTTTAATACATCAAAAGGATATCAAGGTAGGAACAATTCCTCGTATTACTGCTACAGATTTTAATAATGGTGTTGCTTTTTTTACAAACTATATAAAACATAAAAATTTTAGAACTTTGGAAAACTTCATTAGTATTTCATTTTTAGGGAGTGTTTTTTATCAACCTAAAAAAGTGAGTTTGGATATGAAGATTCACGGAATCAAAGCAAAAAATAAGGAATTTAATCATTATTTAGCTCTTTTTTTAATTCCGTTAATTAAAAAATTTACTTTTAAATATTGTTATGGCTATCAACTATCCACATCTGTTTTAAAAAACCAAAAATTACTCCTCCCCGTAGATTCTACAGGTAATCCAAACTGGGAATTTATGGAAAACTATATGAAAAATATAGAAAAAGCACATTTAGAAAAAATTACTGCTTATTATCATGCGAAATTAAAGCAAATTAATAACGGGGGGGGGGTAATATTTACTCTTGATGAATATAGAGATTTTATCCATCAAGATGAGTTAAAGAATATTCAATGGAAAGAGTTTGTAATAGGTGAAATTTTTGAGATTCAAGCTACGATTAATGGAATTGATAAAAATAAGCTAAATGGCAAAAAGGGTGATTATCCTTATGTTACAAGAAGTGATAAAACTAATGGAATAGATGATTTTATAGCCATGCAAGATGCTTATAAATTTAATAAATCTAATGTAATCACGATAGGATTGGACACACAAACAGCTTTTTATCAAAATAGCCCATTTTATACAGGACAAAATATCCAGATTCTAAAATATAAAGAAATTAATAAACATAATGCACTCTTTATAATTATTACACTTAAAAAACTTATGAAAAAATTTAGTTGGGGTGGGAATGGAGCAACACTTACAAGATTAAAAAGGGGGAAAATTCTTCTCCCCGTAGATTCTACAGGCAATCCAAACTGGGAATTTATGGAAAACTATATGAAAAATATAGAATTACAAAAAATACAAAAACTTATAAAATATTATCAAGAAAAATATTTATTATAAAGCATCAAATCAAGCACTAAAGACATTGAAACATCAATACTTTACTATGGCAAAGTATAATAAACACCATAGATACTAGGATAAAGAAATCTTAATGATGCATATTTGTCATAGTAAAAATACAAAAGGAAAATCATGAAAAATATACTTTTAATTAATGGAGCAAAAGATTTTGGACTTTCTAAAGGGAGATTGAATTCCACTTTGCACGATGTGGCAAAAGACACTCTACAATCTTTAGGACTCTATATAAATGAAACACATATAGACAAGGGCTATGATGCAGAAGTAGAAGTACAAAAAATTCTAGATTCTGATGCAATTATCTATCAAATGCCTGGCTGGTGGATGGGCGAACCTTGGATTGTCAAAAAATATATCGATGAAGTCTTTAATGCAGGGGCGGGAAAACTCTATGCTAATGATGGTAGAAGTAGAGAAGATATAAGTAAAAAATATGGTAGCGGTGGATTATCGCAGAATAAAAAATATATGTTTTCTTTAACTTGGAATGCACCACTAGAAGCTTTTACAGACAAAGAGCAATTTTTTGAAGGTGTGGGTGTAGATGGCGTATATTTGCACTTACATAAAGCGCATCAATTTTTAGGTATGAGTGCATTGCCAACTTTTATCTGTAATGATGTGATAAAAAACCCACAGGTACAAAAATATATAGAAGATTATCAAGCACATTTATTAAAAGTGTTTGGTGCTTAAAAGATAGAGAATCTAACAAATATGGCAATATTTATGCATAGCATAATTTATATTGCCTCATTCTTTGTATTGCTATTTCTTACTTTTCTGGGCTTGTGCTTTATTGTTGCTTGCGATATATACAAAATGAGATTTAATAGACAGTCTTAGAAATTCTTGAAATTTTATAACACTATCATTCACTCTAATAATATGCAATTCTGTGGTTCTAGCACCAAAACCATTTTCTAGCTTATCAAAAATCACAGATTTCCTATTTTTAAAACAAGGGGTAATTTTAGCCACCCCAATATCTCCTTACTTAAAATTCGTAAAACCTTTTTTGACTTCTTTCCATTTTTTAACTTTATAAGAGAAATCGTTGCTATATCCATCTAAATTTTATCCATAGATATAAAAGATACATTTATGTTATCATCAATTTTATTTCTAGGATTGATTTCACTAACCTCTCCTAAACTTTTTAACCTCCTGCACTTGCGGTAAATTTGTCATTGAAATTCCTGTTTAATAAAAGATATATTTTTATTTTTTAGCTGTTTCCAATCTATACATTGATCAAGCACTTTATCATCTTCTCGCAATAAAACTTCATAAGCAAACAACCAATATTCATCATCTAAAATTGTAATATTTCCATTTTTTTTTAAAGTTTGGTTTGTAATAAACTGCTTTGCTACTTTTTTATATTCTTCTATATCATTATCATTCTTTTTGTCATAAAGATAGCATAATAACATCAAGATGCAATCTTCTTCTCTTTTTGCTTCTTCCAATAGACTAAGCTCTTCTTTTAGTTTAAAGTTGTATTTTAGTGCAAAATAAAGAGCATAAGACATTGCCTCATAGTTTCTCTTTTCTTTACCTAAACTAAAAATATCTAAAGATATTTTTTTTATATATTCTTGTGAAATAATATTTTTTTGAAATATTTCATCTAGTAAAAAAATCAAATATGGATAGAGTAAGACTAGATGATGAATTGTGTTAATAAAATATTTTTTAGCACTCGATGTCATTTTATTTTTGATTAAAATCTGAAATGCATAGTTTAAAATCGCAGCGTTATTTTTGTTATCTTTCATTAATTCCAAAGCCATATCCAAAAATGGTGCTATTCCGGTATATTTTATTTTGCCATTATAAGAATCTAATTTGAAAAGCTTTAATTTTCTTACCCACTCTTCTTCAAATGAGCTGGGTAATTCTATGATTTCTGTTTTTTTATGATTTAAGGATAGTCCATATTTTTTAAGTTCCATAGACAAATCCAAGAGAAACTTTTCAGCTTCTTCATAAGATTTAACATAGCAAGTATAATCATCTATATTTCTAATATATTCATATTTTTTACTAAGTTTATAATCAGCTGCTACCAAAATAATTTCAGAAATTAAATTTGAGCTATGAGGACCAATTAAGATTCCGTGTGTTTCTCCATAATTAAGCCATTGTGTAGATTTATCTATCTCATTGTAATATGGTTTATCTTTACCCTTATTTTTATCTTCTTTAGCCATTTTTTTTCCAACCAAAGCCCAAGATATAGCATGCGTATAGATGCTAGGGAAACAATTTGAAATATCTGCTTTTACTTTATATCTTTTTCCAATAAAAATTTCTTGTTCTGGTGCTCCATCAAACTTATAGTTTTTAAAATTCATGTTGAAAATTTTTTGTATGATTTTACTCTCCAATATAGCGTTATTTAAATTGTAATCTCTGTAATCTATAAATTTTTTGTTGTCTAATTTTCTAATATGAATACGACTAATTTTATATTTATTACTCTTAGTTTTTTTGTAAAAATATTTTTTTAATTTTTTCCAACTTTCCTTTAAAACCTTACATTGTTTATAATATACAAATGGATGCGGTATTGATAAGATTCTAGGAATATTAATATTCCTCATATTTTCATATTTAATATATCTATATTCTTTTTGTTCAAAACATGGTTCATTTGATTTGCAAAACTCAAAGAAAGTTTCTGATGTTAGAAAATTTGGTATCTTTTCAGCAAACATACCATATCCTAGCAATCCCTCATAAAGTTCATCTGTTGTTATTTGATTAAGACACTCGTAATATGTTTTTGTGCTTTCTTGATTTTTATACCCCATATATCTCCCTCTGAAGTTCCTCTATACTCTCTCTTAGCATAGGGATTCCGCCAAAGTCCTCTACTATCTCATATGCCTTACCAAGTGAGCTAAGCTCTAGTAGTCTGCCAAGATTGTTAAAATCATTAATCCCATGCTCTTCATAATATCCAAGCAAAAATTCTATAAGCCTTATCGTCCTTTCTTTGTGAAATTTTGATAAAAAGCCACTATTTTTCACGCTTAACACCCGCTCACTGCGTGATAAGATCTCACTATTAAAGCTAATATGTGCCAAAATATCATAAATATCGCAATCTTTTCGCTCAAAAATCTCTTTTAGATTCTCTAGCACCTCACTATCTATCCCCTCATTTGCAAGACTTTTTAAAAAAGCGTCTCTATTTTCTGCATTACTCCACATCTCTTTTAATTTCTTTTCATTATTATAAAAACTCCCAAGCTTACCGATTAAGAATTCTAAAAACTCCTTTGTGCCTAGTGGTCTGCCATCTCCTCCTATATAGCGTGTCTCTATATCTAGCACTTTTAACTTTGTGCCTTTTAGGTGGATAATCACCTTTTGTTTTGGAGGAGTGTCATCATCTTTATCACTGCTTTTATTGTCCTCTCTTATAATTCTAGAATCTTCCTTATCATCTCCGCTTACAACATTACTCTCCCCATCCCATTTTGGATCATAAAAGAGCTTTGTAGCCCCAAAGAAATCTAAAATTGTAAAAAAGTCCTTATTCTCATAGATTCTCGTGCCTCGTCCTATGATTTGCTTAAACTCTATTATCGAGCCTATATTTGCCAAAAGCACGATATTTCGTACATTCCTAGCATCTACACCAGTTGTTAGCATTTTGGAGCTTGTAAGGATTACTGGATATTCTTTATCATTATCTTGAAATGCTTTTAGAGAATTTAGCCCGTCAACTCCCTCATCGCTTGTAACCCTCATACAATATTCCTTTTTATTTACCTCCTTAAACTTATCAATAGCCACTTTCATAGCACTTGCATGGGCTTGATTGGCACAAAAAATGATCGTTTTATCCATAGGATTAATGAGTTTTAGAATCTTTTTAGCGATAAATTCATTATATTTTGGAAGCGTGATAGTGCGTTCAAACTCGCCTGGCTCATAATACTCTTTTTCTAACTTTCCTTGCACGATATCATCTAGATTATGCGTATAGCCATCATTTAAAGAGGTTATAATACGCTTGACCTTATAAGGCGTTAAGAAGCCATCTTCTATGCCCTCTTTTAGACTATACTCATACACCGCATCGCCAAAATATTTATAAGTATCTATATTATCACTTCTTTTTGGTGTAGCAGTAAGCCCTAAATGCACTGCGCTTTTAAAATATTCTAGCACAGCCCTCCAGCTTCCTGTCTCATTTGCCCCGCCTCTGTGGCATTCATCAATAATAATAAGATCAAAGAAATCCTTAGGGTATTGCAAATAAAACTTGCTCTCTATCCCCTCTTGTATATCTTTTTCTTCTCTATCTTTGGATTTATCCACACTACTTAAACTTTGATAGATTCCAAAAAACACATCACCGCTTGTAGGCACTCTACCTTCATTTTTCTTTAATTCTTCTGCACTGATTTCTTTACAATCGCTTTCTATATAGTTAAATTCACTTAAAGCTTGATTACGCAAAGTAATACGATCACAAAGAAATAAAATCTTTGGTTTTCTATTAGCATTCTCTAAATTCCACTTAGATTCTAAAAGGCGATAGCATAGTGCAAAGGCTATAGTAGTCTTACCTGTGCCAGTGGCTAGAGTAAGTAAGATTCTATTCTTGTTATTAATTAGGGCTTGCACCACTCTATCTACTGCGATTTTTTGATAATAACGCAATTCTTTTTGTGGGATTTGGTATTCTCTTTGGGTTACAAGCTTATATTGCCATTCTAAAAGATTTCCAAAAGTCCTAGCAAATAAAATCTGTGGGCTTGGAAATTCTTCTATATACCCACCCTCTAAATTGCACATATCATATTCATAAATCTGCTCACCATTTGTCACATATACAAAGCGGATATTTAAGATTTTGGCATATTCTATGGCTTGTGATAGTCCAGATAGAGAATCTTTACCTAGCTTTTTAGCTTCAATAATAGCTAAATTATTATTTTGAAAGCTAAGCAAATAGTCTGCAAATTTTCTCACTCCTCTTTTATTACCAAGTAGCTTTCTACCATCGGTAAAATAATACTCTCGCTTTATACAATCCTCACTCCAATGGGAATCTTTTAACTTTGTATCGATAAATTTTATTCTTGTATCTGCCTCTGAAATATACATGCACTCTCACCAAACATAAATACTATGCTCATTATATCAATTTACAACTTCAACAATAAGGTTTTATAATACTAAATTACTCTATAAGATAAATTTATATTAAAAAATATAGGTATTAAAATTAAAGCTTTACCAGAAACAAATAGAGTCAATTTTATACTTTATATCACCTCAATATCTTTTATATTTGTGTAGTGGGAATATTTTTCATCAGCTGTATAAACAACACTTATATTTTTATCTTTTATAACCTCAAAAATATCAGGGTATAAATATTTTGTCTTTTCTCGATTTTTTTCTAATACCTATTACTTTGTATCTAAAAGCACCTCATCTACTTTGCAACCCCCCCCCCCTAACCTCTTGTTTAAAAAACTACAAAATTATCTCCCTATAATACTTCTTTTACCCTTAGCATCAGGGGCAGATAAAAATCCTTGTCTCTCAAGTTCTTCTACTAGGTTTGCTGCTTTATTATAGCCCACACCCATGCGTCTTTGCAAATTACTTGTAGAGCTAATTCCGTAAGTCAAAATCACTTCTTTTGCTCTTTGCAATTCGGTACTATCAACATTACTCCCCTCAAAATTCTGCTCAATTAATTCTCTTCCTTCCAAATCAAACTCTTCATCATATACTACTTCGCGTTGCATTTTAATGCTCTCTACAATCCTCTCAATCTCCCCTTCACTACTCCATGGGGCATGGATTCTTGTGACATTACTTCCTCCTAGTGCAAATAGCATATCCCCCTTGCCCAACAAACTTTGTGCCCCCTCCATATCAATTACCACTCGAGAATCAATTTTATTACTTACTTTAAAAGCAATGCGTGAAGGAAGGTTGGTTTTAATCAATCCTGTAACAACATCAGCACTTGGGCGTTGTGTCGCTACAATAAGATGCATACCACAAGCCCGCCCCATCTGTGCTATACGTATAATTGGCATTTCAGCATCTTTCCCACCTGTCATCATCAAATCTGCTAATTCATCGATAATAATCACCAAATACGCAAATGGCTCTAGTCCTACAGCCTTGCATTTTTGATTATAACTTTCAATAGTTTTTACCTTAAGCTCTTGCATCATCTTGTAGCGTTTTTCCATCTCTTTTGTAGCTTGGTTAAGCGCAGAAATCGCCTTTTTAGCATCTGTAATAATCGGTGTTAATAAATGTGGGATATCTTCATACAAACTAAATTCCACCATTTTAGGATCCACCATAATCAAACGCAAACTATCAGGGGAGTTGCGATATAAAAGGGAGAGAATCATGGCATTAATCCCCACAGACTTTCCACTCCCTGTAGTCCCTGCCACAAGCAAATGTGGGAGTTTTTTGAGATCTGTAACAAAAGGATTTCCTGCAATATCCTTACCTAATGCCAAAGTTAGTGGAGATGCAGATTGTTTAAAGATCTCGCTTTCTAAAATCTCACGCATATAAACAATTTGTGATTGTGTATTAGGGATTTCAATACCTACGACATTTTTACCAGGAATTGGTGCTTGGATACGAATAGATTGAGCACTAAGCGTCATTGCTAAATCATCACTTAAATTAGAAATTCTACTCACTTTTACATGACCTGCAGGTTTAAATTCAAAAGTACTAATCAAAGGTCCTGTGCAAATTGTAGTCACATCTCCCTCAATCTTAAAAGTCTTTAATTTTTCAATAAGATTTTGCGCTTTCATATCGATTTCTTCTTCATCAATCTCACAATTTTGCAAAGGTGGTTTTGTGAGCAAATCAAGACTAGGTAGAGAATAATTTTGCGGTTTTTGCATTCCTCCTTTTTCCAAATCTTCCAAAAGCATTGTATTTTGACTTACCTCTTTGAGAATCTGAATTTTGCTTTTTCTAGCTACCTTTGGGGTAAAATCCGCAGTAGAGTTTTCAGAAATATCAGAAGTATTTATCTCAAATTTTTCCTCTTTCAAATCACTTTGTGTGTTATCAAGGTTATTTGATGGAACTATAAAATCTAATGAGGGATCTATCGAGTCTTCTGAATTAGAGGATTTTGTGTTTTTTTCTACTGATTGCATAGTGTTTGATGTAGTATTTTGTTTTATAGAACTCCCAAAATCTTGCGTATTTCTTTGCAAATCTTCTTGTCTTTTAAAAAATTGTGTATCTTTTTGGGGGGATTGTGGAGTTTTAGAATGCAAATCTTGCACTAAAGGTTTTGGCGCAGCTTGCGCTGATAAAAAATCTTCATCTCTGGTTTTTTGATTTTTTGTTTGTTCAGAAATTAAAGCGATTTGTTTTTGTGCCTCGCGTTTATTACGCTCTAAAACCTCTTTGACATAGTCATGATTTTGCACAATCTCCAAAGAATTATCTTCCCCTCCTATATACTCCCTCACCTCCGTATTTTCCTTAGGTTTCCCTACTTTAATATCATAAAATACACGCACCTTTGGTTCTATATCTAAAAACCTCTCCCCTTCATCTGTATTTTTTTCTACAAAATCTATTGGGGATTCTAGTTTTTGCTCCTTGAAATCTCTTTGAAAAAAATCATGATCAGTATTGTAAGAGGAAGATTTTTGTAATCTTTTTTCTTTGATTTTCTGCTTAATATTTTTAAAAATTTGGATAATTTTTTTGCCAAAATTCTCCAAAAACCTTAATGCCGCGATACGAAGTTTTTGTATTGCTTGCAAGAAATGCTGCAAAGAAAATAAAACCCATACCACAATACCAAAAGCCAACAATAAAACATAGATTCCAAAAGTCCCAATAATAGCAGAAAGCACTCTTATGACACTTTGACCAAACCCTCCTTTATCTATCCACAAAGCCTGTAAACAAATCACAATAAAAAAGCTCAAAAATCCGGCAAAAATATATTGAGTATGCTCTGTGCTAAATGTGCCATATTTACCATAAAGATAAAGTGGATAAAGCAACAAAATTGGCCATACTGGTGCTAAGATTCCAAAAACAGAGTTATTAAAATAACTAAATCCTCTGCCAAATTCCCCCACAAATCCTCCTGCGCCAAAAATTGTCGCTAAAAATAAAAAAACAAAAAAAGATGCCAAAAATAAACAAACAACTATTTTTTTAATTTTCAAAAAACCCTCTAAATCATTTTTAAAAATTATAGCATAAGGATGGGCATAGTAAGGGTTATGGGTGACAAATTCCAACCTATCAAGGTGAATAAATTTGCTATAATTTAAGAACTTTTTTTAAAAACCTCTTTAAAAACCTATCAAAATCAAAATAAGAGGACTTTACTTTTAGGTGATTTAATGCATGGAAAAATTCTAAGATACTCTCTTGCTACTGGTGTTGGTGTTATCACAAACCATTCAAAAAAAATTTTTGAATTGCGCAAAGAAAGTTGGCATGACAATCGCCATCTTCCTACCCCTGGAATGCTCATTGAATTTCGTTGCAATAATAGCGGACATATCGTGGATGCTAAAGCCTCTGCATTTCAAGGTTTCCCAGAAGATTCCTACATTAAAGAAATTGATTTTTGGAAAACAGAGACTGATGAAGAATTGCTTTATAAAGAACAAGAAATCCGTACGATGATTATTCAAAAAATCTTCAAAGAAACCAATTTTTTTACTCTTAAAGAAATTCCATTAAATCTCAGTGTAGAAAAATCCATCGAAAAGTATTTTTTTCAAGAACTTAGCGCAATTAATTTAATGACTCAAGAATTCAAAAATATACAAGAACCCCTATTGGATTATCTACAGATGAAGCGTTTTTTAAATAAAGCAATTGATCATCTTGTTTTTACAGACAAAAATATCACTATAGATATTTTTTCTGATCGCTTACAATCCCTCAATAAACTAAGCTATACACATAATCATTTTGTGCAAAATATCAATGTCAATCCACAAAAAATTTTTGAAGAATATTTTTTAGAAAATCAATTATATTATAAAGCCACAATGCAAGCAGCTATTGGATTAGAAGAGAGAATTTTGCAACTTAATACAAGAATAAGAAATTATATTACAGAAACAAAAATCATTCACAGCAAGATAGAATCAAAAACTGTGAAAGATGTAAAAAGTCTTGAAGTCAAACTAAAAACGCTTAAGCAAAATATTGCAAAATACGATGAAGAAGCAAAACCTCTTCAAGAATGCCTCAAACAACTCCATAATATTATTCAAAATTTTAGACAAAAACACTCTCCTGTTTTTGAAAAAGCTTTCAAGCATTTTTATCTTATTGTTTTGCAAAAAACCATAAAAATGCTCAATCTTTGCGCCACAGATTTGGATAATTTTGTCTGGAAATTAAGCACACAATCTACTCCTATTCACAATACTTTTTTTAAGCAAAATATCTCTGGGTCTTACTGTTCAATGACCTTTTTATGGATGTATCTCCAAAACCTCAACAAATCCAAACTCAACCCTAATGATAAAAAAGCCTATGATAGCTATTTGCGCTACAAGCAAAAATATGAAAAAACCTTTCTAATTTATGTAAATAATGCTAAACTAGAAAATTTCTTAAAAATCAAAATTATGTCAGAATCTAAATTTAATACAGTAATTATTGCCAAAACTGATGCAGATTTTTTCTCACAAATTCGCAATAATGTTTTTGCAGGTATCTATCTAGATGCTACATTATCAGAGCATACAGAAACACTAATTACTGAAATCAAAAAAACCAAGAACACACAAGCACAAATCATCACCATCCCCAACAAAAAAGACTAATTTTTGCCATAATGTTCATGATTACCACTTACCCTAAATAGGATATCATAAAACTTTTATTTCTATTTTTCTAACTATGCTAAGCCTATACCCTAATAGGATATTTTATCCTCACAAAAATTGATACTTTTAACTGCGATTACACAAAATAGCAAAATCACAAAATTGACATTCTGTATTTTTTTTACATTTATCAAAACAAATCACCCCATCAAGCTCTTTTAACCTCTTTTCTAAAATCCCTATTTTTTGCATCAAGTCTTCCTCAATAAGTACTTGATTATTTTGCATTGCATAAATCCTACAAGATTGTACTTCTTTACCCTCATTTTCTAATGCTAATGCATAAATCGTCAATTGAAAATCACTCATTTCCTCACTAGCTGTTTGCAATTTTATATTTTTACCAAATTTATAATCTATTATTAAATATTTCTCTCCTATTTTGTCTATACGATCAATCTTTCCTGTAAATTTTTTGCCAAAAATCTCAGTTTTAAATTCATATTCTGCTTGAAAAAATTCACAATTATTAAAATGCTCTTTTTCGCGATCCCAAAAACCACGCATATTTTTCAAAAATACCTCTGCGCTAAATGCCTCAACTCGATCCCTAAAAGGCAATCCTCTTATTTTTTCCTCAAATTCTTTTTTCATCAAAACAGGATTAATTCTACCCTTATAAGCTTTATACACCTCTTCTAAAATCTTGTGAAAGCTACTATAAAGCAAAAAATTATCACTCTTATTAGCAAGCTTTTTGCAATATTTAAAATAAAATCTTCTTTTGCAAGTAAAAAAATCTCGCAAACTACTTGCACTAAAAATAAAATCTGCAGGAATCTGTCCTATAAACTCATCTTCTTGATAAGGGCTTATAGCATTAAAATCAAATAGCGTTCTGTTAAAATTTTTATACTGCACATGGCCTATATTTTGTAAAAAATAAGACATTTGCAATTTAGCATCTTCTACAAAACTTATCTTCACCTCTTTGGAATTTTTTATTAGTTGGTAATAATAATGCTTTTGAAGATTTTGGCGATCTTCTAAAGTAGGCATCCCAATTTTTTTGCGTATTTTTGTATTCAAAAACATATCACTATCACTAAAATTAAAAATCTTCTCCTCATTAAAATCCACAATCACTACAGAATCAAAATGCATTCCTCGTGTCTCAAGCATCCCATAAACCGGAATCTTCCCGCCCCTATTATCACTAATTTTTAATCCCTCCAGTTCTTTTAAATAAAACTCTCTAACATCCTCCATGCTAAAAATATCTATAGTCTCTTGAATTTGCGAAAGGCCAGAAAAAAATTCCTGATTAAAAAGCTTGATTTCTTCTTGAAATTGCAAATGTTTTTTTGCAAGTTCTTGTATTTTTTCTTGAAAGCTCGCAAGGTTTTCTGGTATATCCTGTGCAACAAAATCTTTATAATAAGCAGTTTTTTTAATATCCATCCCCACTGCATAGTTAAAATTTCTATAAATATCAAAAACTTGAAGATATTTTACAAAATCTTCACTAGGAGTAATTAAAGCAACATTCTCTCTTCCTTCCTTTAGCCATTCTCCTGCTTGATGTATTGCAAAAGCCACTTGCTGGATTCTTGAAGCAAATGAAAAAGCCTCTACAATCTTATATTCTTTATTTTCACTTTCTTCTAAGATCTCTTTATTTTGCAAATCAATTTGATAGCTCACATCTTCTTTTAATGTAGAAATTTCCAAAAAATTAAAAAATTTTTTATTATAAGCATCGTATTCAAAATGCAAGATAAGCTTTTTATCCCGTGCAATTTTTGTCAAAATTTCTTGTTCTGTTAAAGAAAGCACCCCATCTAAAAAAAAGTCAATCCTCTCAATATTCGCAAAAATATCTGTATAAATCTCATAATTTTGGCTATAAAAATTTCTATATAATTGATAATTTTTTAATTTTTCTTGAAAATTTTCATAAATATCTTTTAGAATTTTTAAATGCTCTTCATAGTCCTCATAAGTGTCTAAAATGCTAATATCTTCTATTTTTTTTCCAGATAAATCTAACTCAGTAAAAAAGTTTTCTAAAAACTCCATTCCTTCCAAATAGGCCAAAAAACTCTTATCAAAAAGCACAAGCTTATGCGTGTTTTTGTATTCATACAATGTTTGTAATAACAAAAATTTCATCACAAATTTTGGTGCTCTTTTTTTGTTTTCAATCACAATACAAGATTCAAAAAATTCCTGTGCACTCATTACTCTAGGAGCAAAATCCCCATCAAATTCTAAATAAAAATCCCCTATAGCGCGACGAGATGAAAAGACATAAAGATTTTTAGAATCTAGCATAATGCCTTTACTCGCTTAATAATATTTTCTTCACTAAATCCATAAAATTCAAAAAGCTCATCACCCTTTGCAGAACTTCCAAATCCCTCCATCATTAACACATCATCAGCAAAATAATACCATTCATAACTACGCGCTGCTTCAATTGCCAAAATTTTTGTATCTTTAAATAAATTTTTAATATAAGTCTTATCTTGCTTCAATAAAATATCCAAACAAGGCACGCTTATAACCTGAGCAATAATCCCCATTTCTTCTAATTTTTCTGCGCTTCTTAATGCTAAAGACACTTCTGAACCACTCGCAAGCAAAGTGATTTTTGCATTCTCTCTAGCCTTTAAAATATAACCGCCATATTTTACTTGATCATTATCCTCTGGAGTGCATACCTCAAGATTTTGTCTTGATAATACAAACATACTAGGCCCCTGTCTCTCCAAAGCATCTTTCCAACATGCAACGTTTTCATTTGCATCTGCTGGGCGATATACACTTAAATTTGGCATTGCTCTAAAATGACTTAATTGTTCAATAGGTTGATGAGTAGCTCCATCCTCACCCACCCCAATACTATCATGTGTAAAAATATAAAATACCTTTGCATTCATAATACTTGCAATTCGAATACTTGGAGAAAGATAATCACTAAATACAAAAAAAGTAGCGCAAAATGGCAAATATAGGCCATAATTTGCCAAACCATTACTAATTGCCCCCATAGAATGTTCGCGGATTCCAAAATGGATATTTTTACCATTAGGAAAATCCCCTGCTTGATCTAATCCCGTATTATTTGAGGGTGACAAATCCGCACTCCCTCCAATAAACCCAGCTACAGCACTACTAATTGCATTTAAAATCTTACCATTACTTACTCTAGTGGCAACTTTTTGACCTTTTTCAAAAGTAGGGTAAATAATTTTACTAAAATCTTTGTTTTGATATGCTTGTAATTCTGTAATCTTTTCCTTATAAGTATCTTCCCAAATTTTATTAGCACACACACCTTTTTCACAAATATTTCTAAAGCGCAACATTACATCTTCAGGAATATAAAATTCTTTTTGCGCATCAAACCCAAGTGCAACTTTACTTTTTTCAATCACTTCTTGCCCCAAAGGTGCACCATGTGCTTTTGCACTCCCCTCCAATCCAATTGCATCCTTCGCAATTTTTGTATGCATAATAATTAAAACTGGCTTTGTTTGATTTGTTTTTGCTTGAGAAAGAATTGCATCAATTTCCAAAAGATCATGTCCATCACACTCCAATACAAAAAATCCCTGTGCTTCAAAACGCATTTTGATATTTTCACTAATTGCGATATTTGTATCCCCTTCAATTGTAATATGATTGCTATCATAAATCAAAATCAAATTATCAAGCCCAAGATGTCCTGCCAAAGAACTCGCTTCATAACTAATTCCTTCTTGCAAATCCCCATCTCCACACATACAATATACTTTATGATTAATCATTTCTCCAAATTGATTTTGTGCATACTTCGCACCCATTGCAAAGCCTACAGCATTAGCCACACCCTGCCCTAATGGTCCTGTTGTGATCTCTACACCTTGTGTATGTCCAAATTCTGGGTGCCCTGGAGTTTTAGAATCTTTTTGTCTAAAAGCCTTCAAATCTTCTAAACTCACATCAAACCCCCATAAATGCAATAATGCATACACTAAAGACGAAGCATGACCGCCACTAAAAACAAGTCTATCGCGATTAATCCATGTAGGGTTTTTTGGATTAATATTTAAATGCAAAGATAAAACACTCATTACATCAGAAAGCCCCATAGCCACACCAGGGTGCCCACTATTTGCACTTTGCACCATATCTGCACATAAAAATTTTAAAGTATTTGACATCTTTGATAATAGCGGTAAATCTTGTTTTGAAATATTCATTCTCATTGCTCCATAAAATTAATTATAAAAAAACTAAAAAATAGATTTTAATATATTTTTGACACTTTGTATATCTTGAGTAATTTGTTTTTTAAGATCATATAAATTTGCAAAATGCTTGATATCTCTTACACGATCTACAAAATATAAATCTATATACCCTGTTTCTTGATATTCTTTCTTAAATTCTCCTAACACATGCACCTCAACACTAAAACAAGAATCCGTGCTTCTTGTACCAATAAAAGTCGCACAAAAAACTTTTTTTTCTCCCAAAAAACATGCATATACACCAGATTTTGGCAATACATACCCTTGTACATCAAGATTTAATGTAGGATAAAGCATTTTTTTACCAATTCCTTGTCCCTTGATAATCTTCCCTTCAACTTGATATATCCGTCCCAATAGCGTATTTACAAACCTTATATCTCCAGTTTCTTTAAGAATTTCTTGAATCTTTTGTGCATGCACAGAAAATCCATTGTATAAAATTTCAGGAACAATTTCTACACTACCTTCAAAAAAACTTTGTAAATCATAGCAATCACAAGCTCTATTTTTGCCAAAATAAAAATCATAACCCACTACTAAACGCTTCAATTTAGGAAATTTTTTTTTCAAAAACCTAACAAAATCCTCCCCGCTAAATCCACGAATTTCATCTAATAACAACTCAAAAATCTCATACCTAATAAGTTTTTTTTTCAAATCAGGACTACATAGATATTCATTTTTATTATGAGCAATCACTAAAACACCCGCATTTTTACCTAATTTTTCCAAAATTCTTTGATGTGCTAAATGCATACCATCAAATTTACCAATTGCTAACTCTTCAATCTTTTCGCTTAATATGGAAGAAAAATTCTTCATTACCCGCCTTTCCCTTAAGTGTAGATTTACACTCTTTTAAAATCTCATATTCTTGCAACAAAAGATATTTTTTAAAGGATTCTAATGCATTTTTAATCGCAATATCATCCATTACCACACCTTTTTTATTACGCTTAACATTTCTCCCGACTTCAAATTGTGGTTTAAAAAGCAAAATCATCTCTTTACTCAAAGATCTTAAGGACATAAAAATCTTTTCAATACTAATAAAACTCAAATCACATACTAACAAATCATAATCACATTGCTTTTTAAAATCTCTAATATCGCATTTTTCAAAAACTTTGATTCTAGAATCTTTTCTTAAGCTAATATCTAATTGATTATCGCCCACATCCACACAATGCACCTCACAAGCCCCCAAAAGCAAACAAACCTGACTAAATCCCCCCGTGCTTGATCCTACATCAATAATTTTTTTGCCATCTAGCCTTATATCTCCTAAGAAATTATAAAGTTTTTCCCCTGCACGACTAACAAAAATAAATCTCTCTTGCAACTCCACATCATCTTTATCACCTACTTCAAAAGAAGGTTTAAAAATTACTTTTGTATTAATTTTTACCTTACCTTTTTTAATAAGCATACTAGCCTTTTCTCGACTAAGAGAAAATTCTTGAGCTATAAATTTATCTAATCGCATTAAAACTGCTGCGGTAAAGTTTTGAAGCTAAAATCAAAAGTCATAGTCCCATAAGATACAACCTTTGCATTTAACACTATATCTCTTGATTCTAAATTTGCTATACTTTTAAAAGCCAATAAATAACATTTACTCCACTTGTTGCTAGGTTTGATAATTTCATCAAATTCATCTGATTTTATCTCACGAATCCATAAAGGAGTATTCCCATTTAACGTGTATTCAATCAAAGAAAAATCCCTATCTTCCTCTTCTTGAAAAATTTCTACAAAAAAATACTCTCGATTGTTATATGCACTCTGACTTACTTCATTAAGATGTGTGACAATCATATTCATATAATTTTTTTTATCTTTAATAATCTCACCCTTGCGGCTTGCTTGGACTTTTTTCTCTGAAAGAATATCAATATCATCATCACTAACAAAAATAGTGCTGCAACCACAAAAAACAAAAATAATCAAAATGTAACAAAAAATCCTAGACAACTCTGCCGCTCTTTTCGATATTTTTTAAGCTAAAATAATAACAAAATTCTACAAGAGTGGAGATAATATGCAACATTTCATCAAAACAAGCGATTTGGATATCCCTACCATTCATAAAATTTTAGAAAAAGCTAATCATTATCGCGATAAAACACCTGAAAAAACTCTGGAAGGCAAAACTATTATCACAGCCTTCTTTGAAAACTCCACACGCACACTAAGTAGCTTTGAAATTGCTGCAAAAAACCTAGGTGCTAAAGTTATTCGTCTTGATGTCTCAAAAAGTTCTACAAGCAAGGGAGAAACGATTGCAGATACCGCAGCAAATCTCAATGCCATGAATCCACATGCCATCATTATTAGGCATAAAAATGCTGGTGCAGGAGAACATTTAGCGCGCTATATTGATTGTCCTATTATTAATGGAGGTGATGGTGCACATGCACATCCCACACAAGCTCTCCTTGATCTACTCACAATTTTTAATCATTTCAAAGGTAATATTAAAGGTAAAAAAGTTGGCATTGTAGGAGATATTAAAAATTCTCGCGTGGCAAATAGCAATATTGAACTACTCACGCGTTTTGGCTTAGATATTATGCTAATTGCCCCGCCACATTTTTTGCCCTATACCACATTACAAACCTCACATAATCTTAAAGAAAGTGTTAAAAATCTTGATATTCTTATTAGTCTACGTACGCAAACAGAAAGACATAATTATCAAATTTATGGATCTTTGAAAGATTATGCAAAAGATTTTTGTGTCACAAAAGATCTTATTGCAAATCAAGACATTATTATTTTACATCCTGGCCCTGTGCATCACAATATCGATCTAGATGATGAGGTTCTAAAAGATGAACGTTGTAAGGTTTTAGATCAGGTAAATAATGGTGTTTTAATCCGCATGGCAGTTATTGAACATTGTATTTTATAAAGAATTCTATGCTTAAAAGTGTGTAAAAAATACACACTAACTATAAAAAAAGCTAATAAAAAGCTAATAAAAAGCTAATAAAAAGTAAATGATTGTTATTATCCTTACTAAGGAAGTCATATATCAAAATATCGTGAT
This sequence comes from Helicobacter anatolicus, assembly GCF_021300615.1. Classification (NCBI taxonomy): domain Bacteria; kingdom Pseudomonadati; phylum Campylobacterota; class Epsilonproteobacteria; order Campylobacterales; family Helicobacteraceae; genus Helicobacter; species Helicobacter anatolicus. The sequence goes on along the minus strand of NZ_JAJTMY010000002.1, from coordinate 9,584 downwards.
ATTCCATATTTATAAGGCAACAAGGAATAATAATGAAGGATAATTTTAAAAATTTGGCTCTTTTTGCATTATTAGGCAGCAGTCTTCATGCAATTGAATTTAAAGCATCTGGTGATGTAGAATTTTTTTCAAAAGTAGGTTTTAATCAAAAGCGTGTAAATTTTGAACAAAATCTCTATCCAACAGATACATGGGGAGCGGTAAGTGCAGCCGCACAAATTGACTTTGATTTTTTATCGCAAGAACAAAAAGATAAGGGTCATAGTCTTACAGGATCTATTGGGGGACGCGCTGGAGGGGTGATTTTTGATGCAATGAAGGATATTACCCTTGACCCAAGATTTCAAAATTATTTCTTTGGAAAAGAAGGAGGTGGTAATTCTATTGTAGCAAATGCTTATATTAATCAAAATTTTGTGCTTTATAATTTATATTTGGAATATATTATCAAAAAAGGTGATCATAGCTTTAGCACCAAAGTAGGTCGCTATCGCTCCAAAGCACAATTTCATAGCGGGTACACACAAGGTTTTGAATTTGATTACAACTATAAAGGCCTAAATCTCTGGTGGTTTAGCTCTTATGGTAGAGCATTTGCCTATACACAATGGATGTATGATTTTTATCAACCAAAAATGCATGGCAATACCTACTATGGAACCCATGCATTTAAACCGTCTTATAGTTTTGATTCTGGATTCTATATTTCACCTTTTATTTATTTTAATACAGATTTTTATGTTGCTCCTATGCTAGAGATGAGCTATACAAGCAATAAAAATTTTAAAGGAGAAGGTTTTAACTCAATTACTAAAATTATTTTTATGGCACCTTTTCATATTGCCAATGGTTTAAAAGATTGGCGCTATATGCATCAAGCTGGAAAAAATGGTCAAACTATTTCTATTGATCAAGAATTTAATTATAATAATTGGAAATTTGGTGGGGGTTGGTATCAAAATTTTGGTAATGCTAATGCCCATATAGGTACTTATGGAAATGCAGCACTTGGTGCCCACTGGGATTTCTGGACTAATACTGCTTATGATTGGGGTGCTTTAACAAATGCAATTTCAAAAGATGCAAAAACGGGTTATTTATTCCTTGGTGCAAATCATGGAAAAGTTAGCTGGGATATTTTAGGAAGAATTACTCGCTCTATCCGTGCAGACGAAGAAGCTGTTCCGCTTAATATTTATTACAATATCAATAAAAATATAAGCATTTGGTTTAAAGTTGAATGGCAGCAAGTTACACTACACAAAGGATTTCTTGTTGGTGATAAGACGGGGTATGAACTTGGCTATGGTACGCATGGACCAGATGGCGCTCCTAAGCTTACCAAAAATTCCAAGCAAGATAGAAGCCACGCATTTGTGCAAATTACCTATAAATTTTAACCTCTCCTCCCCTTTGGGGAGAAATAAAACCCCCAAAATAAAACCCCTAAAATAAAAAGCAAGATAAAAACACATAAAAATAAAGTAATAATCCCGAAAGATTGCACAATAATCTGTGAAAAAACTGGAGATAAAAATTGACCTAAAAATACAATAGAACTTAATCCGCCCAATGCCTTAGCACGACTAGATGCTGGCACAAAAGAAAGCAAAAAAGAATTATTATTGACAAATAAAATTCCCCCGCCCATCCCTAAAAATACCAATGCTACAAATAAAATTGCATAACTATGAAAAATATACAATAATAAAAAACACATTCCCATTAAAAAACATGCCAAGCCATAAAGCTGAGAAATCTTAAAATAACTCCTAAAAAAAGAATAAGAAAGGGAAGAAAAACCATAAGCAATAGCTGAAGCTGACATAGAAATTCCAATAAGATCACTACTTTTATGTAAATTATGCGTAATAAAAAATGGAATTTGTGTTGGTGAAATATAATAAACTACAAAACCAAGAAAGGCCATTAAATACACAAAAATAAGTTTAAAAACAGGGGTTTTTTCCTGATGATTATAATCACTATATTTTTTTGTGGCTATCTTTGGCACGCGCGGTTCAAAAAGCATCAATCCTGCAAGAAAAGCCAAAGGGATTCCTAGCAAATATACCAGAAATGGATAACGCCAATCCAAATTTGCCAAAAATCCACCAATACTAATAAAAATAGCACTCCCACAAGCCGTAGCAAAACCTTGCAAAGATAGAGCCTTTTGTCTTTCATTTCCCACATAATATTCAGCAATCAAACTCGTAGCACCTGTCATAATAAATGCCGTAGCAATTCCAAAAAAAGCACGCGAAAATAAAATTAAATAAATATCATTCAAGAAAAAACCACTAGCCCCAGAAATCGCCCAAAGCAACATACAAAAAATCAAAATCTTTACTTTTTTATACTTATCTAACAAGATTCCTGAAATGGGTGCAAAGATTACAACAAACAAAGCAGGAAAAGTCACCACTAAACGTGATAAAAATTCAATATGTGGCACAGAAATAAAATGATTTTGTAATTGCGGTAAAGAAGGAGCGATGATAATTCCACCTAAAATTGTCGTTGCAGTTGTAGAAAAAAGAGAAAATTTAAAAAGTCGACGCTGCACCAAAGAAGAAATTTTTCTTTGAAAATAATTTGATGTTGTTTCTTGCACAAATACTCCTATGAAATATCAAAATTATAACAACATCATTTTTATAAAAAATTAACAAAAAATTGACATTCATTCCCTATAAATCAAAAAAATTTAAACTAATGAAGTTTTTTTATATTTTCTATAAGATCTAAAGGAGTAAGCGCATAATTATAATTCTTAAATTCCCACGCGCAAAAGCTATGTGTCAAACTCCCTTGTATTGCCGCTTGTAACGTATTTACTCCTTGTGCAAGTAGTCCACCAATAATACCACAAAGTACATCTCCACTCCCTGCTTTTGCCAAAGAAACATTACCAAAAGCATTGACATAGATTTGTTGGGATTGCGCAATCAAAGTATTTGCACCCTTTAACACTACCACAACATGCGGATATTTTGCACAAAATTCCATTAAATATTGTAATTTATTTTCTAAAAACTCCTGTTTTTTTAAAGGTGTAAAACCACAATTTTCCCATAAGCTCAAAAATTCTCCACAATGCGGTGTTAAAACTAAATGCGAGTGATTTTTTAAAATTTCTACCACCTCTTTTTTACGCAAAATATCCGCATCTAATACACAAGGAATATCAGTATTTTTTGCTAAAAATTCTATAAAATTTTTTGGAATCTCCTCTCCCATTCCCATACCAATACAAAATGCACTAGTTTTTATTGAAATCTCTTTCTCATATATAAGCTCTAAAGAATAAGGATATAAATTTCCAAAAACTCCTACGCACCCTGCACCAATTCTCAGTCCAGCAAGTGCACTTAAGTTTCCTGCACCATTTTTATTTCCTGCATACACGCTCAAAAAACCATAATCACCCTTATGTGTATTTTGTTTTTTTCTAAAAGGCAATTGCCAATCACTTTTTTCTAAAAGTTTTATACAAGAATCTTGTGCATAATCCAAAGAACAAAGCCCAAGATTCCCTATTTTTATTTCACCAACATAATCTTTAGCATAATCGCTAAAAAGCGCGTAATTTAAACCTCCCATCGCCATTGTATAATCTGCTTGAAACACCACCTCACCATTTCCATCAAGCGTAATTCCACTTGGCAAATCACAAGCAATTTTTATATGCCCTATCTTAGACATTTTCAAAATAATTTCTTTGGTTTTTGAATCTAATGGTAATTTTAAGCCACTACCAATAAAACAATCTACCAGTATATCACAAGGAAAAAATTCTGAAACAACCTCCACACCAAGTGCTAAAATACGCTGATATTGTAACTTGCAAAGCTCACTTTTTGGCTCTTTAGCAAGAAAAACTTTCACACAATATTTTTCCATCAACTGTCGTGCTAAAACATAACCGTCCCCACCATTATCTCCCCCACCACACACAATTAATACCACACTTCCTAAAGGCGCTAACTCTTCAACAAGAAGCCGCAAAGAGTTTCCAGCATTTTCCATCAAAATTGCAGAATCTATTTTAAAATGCGTCACACATCTTAAATCTAAAGTTTTTTTATCCCTATAAAGATTAAGCATTTTGTTTTTTGAATCTAATAGAAAGAGAGTTTACACAATGTCTTGTATCTTTATCCGTATAACCCTCACCTCTAAAAACATGTCCTAAATGCCCTCCACAATTAGCACAAGTAATTTCAATGCGCCTACCATCAGCATCTAAACTTTCTTTTACACCACCTTCTATACAATCCTCAAAACTCGGCCATCCACAACCTGATTTAAACTTTGATTCTGAACTAAAAAGAGGATTTTCACATTGTCTGCACACATAAATCCCCTCTTCAAAAAATCGATCATATTCTCCACTAAATGGTGGTTCTGTGCCTTTTTCTAAAATAATGCGTGCTTCTTCTTGTGTTAATTTTTGCATGTTTTTCCTTTTTTATTTTGCGAAAATTATAAAATAAAAGCAATAATATTTTTCTTTCTTCAAAGAGCAATCATTAAACTTTATGCTAAAATTATAAAAATTCCAAAAAACTTTACTTTAAGGAATAAAATTGAAAACGATTATCAAAATCTTCATTGCACCCTTTGCATTTATTACAAAATATTTTAAGGCTTGTATTTTTTTTCTTATCCTAGCACTAATTTTTGCAAATTTTAACAATGAGTATGCAATAGACAAAAATATTAATCTTGCAAAAATCTATCTCAATGGTCCTATTATGGATTCTAATAGTATTTATGAGCAAATTAAAAAAATCGATGCAAATCCAAACATTAAGGGAGTTTTACTTCTTATCAACTCTCCAGGTGGTGCAGTCGGAGCTAGTGTAGAGATTAGCGATCTTATCAAAGAACTCAATCTTAAAATTCCTGTTGTTGCCTATGTGCAAGGAGTGATGGCAAGTGGAAGTTATTATGGCGGAATGCATGCGAGCAAAATTTTTGCTAATCGCGGAGCTTTAATTGGCTCAATTGGCGTTATTTTTAGTAGCATGAATGTAGAAAATTTGATGCAAAAAATCGGTATTAGCACCCAGAGTATTAGTGCAGGAGAATACAAAGAAGTTGGAACACCGATGCGAAAATGGACCCCACAAGAAAAAGAATTTCTCAATAATCTCATCCAAGAAGAATATCGCATGTTTATCTCTGATGTAGCAGAAGCACGCAAACTCTCTATTTCAAATTACAAAAAATTTGCTGAAGGTAAAATCTTTAGTGCAAAAAATGCACAAAAACTTGGCCTTATTGACGAAGTCGGATCAATGGATGATGCAATCAATGCTCTCAAAGATCTTTCACAAGTACAAGATCCTGTATGGTTGGAAAAAAATAAGTTTGATGATTATTTGGAAAAGTTTTTAAATTCTAGCACGCAATTTTTACTAAAAAACTTTACTTATCAAATTTATTAAATCATTACAATTAAAAAAAGGAATATCTTGAAAGTAACAAACACAAATAATCATACCCTTTTAATTATGTCTCCTGATATGCAGGGATTAATTTTTAAAGTTTCACAAATTCTTTTTGAATCTAAGCTCAATATAGAAAAAAATGATGAATTTGTCGATAAAGAACAAAATATTTTTTTTATGAGAACAGAGGTAAGCGGAAATCTTAATGCGCCTGAAATTCTAAAAAAATTACAAACTACCCTCCCCACACAAGCACAAATAAATATTATCCCACAAACAAAAAAAACAATCATTATTTTTTGCACTAAAGAAAATCATTGCTTGGGAGATTTATTGTTACGCTATGAGAGCGGTGAGCTTAATGTAAATATTGCCGCGGTAATTAGCAATTATGAAGTTTTAGGGGATCTAGTCAAAAAGTTTAATATTAATTTTATCCATATTTCTCATGAAAATCTCTCTCGTAAAGAGCATGAAGAAAAAATTCTAAAAGCTTGTGAAACATATAATGCTGATTATCTCGTACTTGCAAAATATATGAGGATTCTATCTCCATCTTTTGTAGAAAAGTATCAGCAAAAAATTATCAATATCCATCATAGTTTTTTACCTGCCTTTATCGGTGCAAATCCTTATAAACAAGCCTACCAAAGAGGTGTAAAACTTATTGGAGCAACGGCACATTTTGTCAATGATAATCTTGATGAAGGGCCAATTATTGCACAAGATATAATCAGTATCGACCATAGTTATACTTGGAAAGACATGCAAAAAGCAGGACGCAATATTGAAAAAATCGTTTTTGCAAAAGCTATAGATCTAGCATTACAGGATCGTATTTTTGTCTATGGTAACAAGACGGTTGTTTTTTAATTTTTTCATTTAAGGCTACATTCTCTGTAGCCAAAATTTTACATTTTCTTGTTCTGCAAAAAGCAGAGTGTTTTCTCCATGTCCAGGATAAATAATTTTATCTTTTTGACTTTCTATTTCTCGAAATCTCTGTAAAGATTCTTTCATATCTGTTGCACTTGAATAAGGAAAATCATATCTTCCAATACTTCGCCTAAAAACAAAGTCCCCACTAAAGATACAATCTTCTAACATAATAATAGAACATCCAGGAGTATGTCCAGGTAAATGATTAAAATAAAATTTTAAGCCATGAACTTCTACTTCTTGCTCATCTTTACAGCAAGGAATCAAAACATCAGGAGTACAAGGAGTAATGCCTGTATTAAAACAATCACTCTCCAACATAAAAGCATCAAGCATAGGGCAATACACAAGCACATCAGGAAACTTCTTTTTGAGTTTTGCAACATCAAAAATATGATCAAAATGCCCATGTGTAAGCAAAATTCCCTGTAGATTCTTACATTCTTTTTCAATCCACTCCAAAGCCCCTACCCCAGGATCAATCCCCCACTCCTTACCATCTTTTTTAATAATATAACAATTTGTCTCATAAATCCCGAAGCTTTGCTTGAGTATCTCCATCAAAATCCTTTATTAAATATTGAAATTTGGCAACTGATCAAAATTTAAATAAGTATAAATTTCATCTTTTTTATTCTCTAATTTTTGTACCACATTATCAAAATATTCTTGAGGTGTTGGAATTTTACCCAAAAGTGCACAAACTGCACCAAGTTCCGCACTTCCTAAATATACTTGTGCTCCTTTACCCATTCTATTATCAAAATTCCTTGTAGATGTAGAAAATACTATTGCATTATCCCTAACCCTTGCTTGATTTCCCATGCAAAGACTGCAACCTGGAATTTCCATTCTAGCGCCTGCTGCACCAAATAAAGATAAATACCCTTCCTGAGTAAGTTTCTTTTCGTCCATTTTTGTAGGTGGAGCTATCCAAACCTGTGTAGGACTAGCACCTGCACCTTTTACAATTTCACCAAATGCTCTAAAATGTCCAATATTTGTCATACAACTACCAATAAATACTTCATCAATTTTATGAGGACGATTAGGATTAGCAAGAATTTCTGATAATGTTGCTACATCATCAGGATCATTTGGACATGCTAAAATCGGCTCTTTTATATCTGCCAAATCAATTTCAATTACTGCAGCATATTGTGCATCTTGATCTGCTTCCAATAGCACAGGATTTTTAATCCACTCTTTCATAGCATTAGAGCGATTTTGCAAAGTTGTGACATTACCATATCCTTCCTTAATCATTTTATCAATCAAGGCAATATTACTTTGCAAATATTCAATAATAGGTTCTTTAGCAAGCTTGATAGCACATGCAGCTGCACTTCTTTCTGCACTTGCATCACTCAATTCAAAAGCCTGCTCTACTTTAATATTTTCCAAGCCTTCAATTTCTAAAATCCTTCCATTAAAAATATTTTTCTTACCTTTCTTTTCTACAGTAAGCAACCCCTGCTTGATTGCATAATAAGGAATAGCATTTACCAAATCTCTAAGTGTAATACCAGCATTAAGTTTACCCTTAAATCTCACCAAGACAGATTCTGGCATATTGAGTGGCATGCTACCAGTAACTGCAGCAAAAGCCACAAGACCGCTTCCTGCAGGAAAGCTAATACCAATAGGGAATCTTGTATGACTATCTCCACCTGTCCCTAATGTATCAGGAAGACAGAATCGATTAAGCCATGAATGAATAACACCATCTTTTGGACGCAATGCTACACCGCCTCTTGAGGTAATAAAATCCGGTAATGTAGCCTGAAGACTTACATCTGAAGGTTTTGGATATGCTGCAGTATGGCAAAAACTTTGCATTACAAATTCTGAGCTAAAAGAAAGACTAGCAAGTTCTTTAATCTCATCTCTTGTCATCGCACCCGTAGTATCTTGACTCCCTACAGTAGTGGCCTTTGGTTCACAATATGTACCCGGTAAAACCCCCTCTACACCGCAAGCCTTCCCTACAATTTTTTGTGCAAGACTATAACCTTTTGCTTGATTTTTTGGATTTAATGGTTTTGTAAAAACTTCTGATTCTGGAAGATTTAAAAATGCGCGTGCTCTATTTGTAAGTTTGCGTCCAATGATTAATGGAATTCTCCCACCAGCGCGCATTTCATCAAAAATAGTATTTGGGGTAAGATTAAATTTTGCAATTTCCTTTCCATCTTTTTTAATTACACCCTCATAAGGATAAACCTCAATAATATCTCCTTCTAAAATTTGTGAAACATCAGCAACAATAGGAAGAGAACCACTATCCTCACAAGTATTAAAAAATATCGGAGCAATCACACCTCCAATAACAACACCACCAGTTTTTTTGTTAGGAATATAAGGAATTTCATCACCAAAATGCCACATAATAGAGTTACATGCAGATTTTCTAGAACTACCTGTACCAACAACATCCCCCACATATGCTACAGGAATATTTTTAGATTTAATATTTTGAATCCTCTCTTCATAATTAGGTACTCTATTTTTTAACATCGCTTTAGCATGCAAAGGAATATCGCTTCGTGTAAATGCATCACTTGCAGGAGATAAATCATCAGTATTAGTTTCTCCATCAATTTTTAATGCGCAAAGAGTAATTTTTTCATCTAATGCTTTTTTATTTAAAAACCATTCTGCATCTGCCCAAGACTGAATAACCTCCTTAGCTAAAGGCAAACTTGCAGAAAGCTTAGCAATGGTATCAAAATGATCATAAATCAAAAGCGTATTTTTCAACATAGTAGCTGCTTGCTCTGCTACTTCTTTAGTCTGTGATTGCAATGCCTCTATAAGATAGGGAATGTTATAACCACCAAGCATAGTACCAAGATACTTAACCGCTTCTACAGAAGTGATATTTTGAATATTTGTTTTACCTAACGCAATTTTGCCCAAAAACTCTGCCTTAATTTTTGCTGCATCATCAACTCCAGGATTAACACGATGAATAAGCAACTCCTTAGCAAAATCCTTATATTCTTGCGAAGCACTCTCTAAAATTGAAATAACAGATTCTACATCACTTGCAGTAAGTGGTAATGGCGGTATATTTTCAAGCTCCCTATTTTGTGCATTTTGATTATACTTTGTAATAAAATCTTGCATGTATCATCCTTTGATTGTATGTTTATAAACATCATTATATATTTATATAGTAAAATA